>PATI01000040.1 GCA_002712335.1 Rhodospirillaceae bacterium
ATCTTGGTAGCAGCAAAAGATTGACCCAAGCCTCCTTGGATCAAGTTTCTAATGTGTAGCTCGAATTTATCACGGCCGCCGCCGTTGAGAGCCTTGTAATCTCTCTCAAGACCCACAATTTCTCCACTATCATTTACGCCAATTAATAACTGCCCCCCTTGAACATTTGAAAAAGCAGAAATAGTTTTTAAAATTACGTTCTCTAAATCTTTGTTGACCTTTTCTTGATGGACGTCCCAACGAAGTGTCTCTTTAAATTCTAAATCTTCATTCTCACCCACTGAAATTAGATCTTCGAGTGATACCTCTTCACCAGAAAGGTCAGTCTCAACAATCCCCTCGAGCCATTCATTTAAACTATCAGCTAGCAACTTACGTCGTGCCTGCAAAAACATTTCATAATTTTCAATTTTCCAAAGTTCAGGGTCTTCCGGTATCAACTGAAGCTGGAGAGCACCAGGAAATTGATTTTCAACCTGCGCAAGGTAAGTCTTTGCCTCAATTGACCCTTTAGTACGATTTGCAACTTGAGTGAGGATTGCCCTGTTGGTCAATTCCTGAGCAAGTGCATACTTAAGTCTGTTGTTGTTTCCGTATCCTTGAGCCTTTAATCGAGAGTAAGAAAATATATGATCATTCTCTAATTGATATCTCTCCCCCATAGGATTTTGAATTTTTACCCCCGTGGTGAGGCATTTAGCACCACGAGTTTTCAGATGCCAGCGCACTAATGCAAATAGGGGGTGCTTGATGGCACGACCAACAAATTCATCTGACGTAACTGAAATATTACCACCCCGTTCTTCTCTAATAACATCAATCAATCGATCAAATGGAGAAGAGTTTTCAGTGACAATTTTTAAATCGTAATCTAATTTTTGAGGTAATTGCGCTGAGTATCGACGACGCAATTGTGAATAGTAAAACCATTTGACAATTTTTAAAGTTTCAGTTTGAGAAAGATTACAATCACGGTCATAGCAATATACTATAATTGGCACTAACGCATAGACCGCATTGATTTCATGGGAATGATCTACAAAAGCGTGGGATCTCAAAAGATTTGAAACATAATCCAATACCTTGTCATTGAGCTTTTTCCAAACATCACGAAGGTTAGAATCATTTTCAGTTCCGTGAAGCCGTCTCATCTCGGAACCATTTCGGTGCAATACACCCAATAAAACGTATACAATAAAATCTAGTTTAAACAAAAATCCATTTTGGCTTAACTCTTCTAATTTTGCTTTAATTTCTTCCCTCGCCTGCGGCCAATATCCGGTAATTTGTGCTAATGCCAATTCTGCATCAGTAAGTGAGACCCCCCCAGCATTTACCTTATAAAATATATCAATTGCTTCGCGAACACTTGCTTTCACGGGCACAGTTTGCTCAGGAAATTCTCGGTCCAATACTGAAAGTACTAGTGCAAAATTATCGTGAATTATATCTTCTTTTTCTGAAGAAATTTCGGAACCGTTTTTTTCTATTTCTTTGATTAAATCTCTTGGCCTTTCGGTCCGCTTGAAAATTTTGGTTATCTCCACCCACAAGGGATCATTCTGCATACGAATTTTCGAATAATACTCCAATTCTAATGTCTCAACGTTTACGTATAGACCTCTGGTGTCACCCGTTGCTGACCATCCAGTAAAATACGAACAGCACCCTGCCGTTTATCGTATACGTGATCTCCCTTAAGTTCTGGAGGCTGAGTTGTCTCCCAAGTGAGAATATTTCCTGTAGGATATCCCTTGATTAATGATTCCATTAATAATTTAGCGTCTGCGCGTTTCCATACATACTCTCTCTGAAATGCAGGCACAAATAGCTGGTTCTCATCGATCTTATCCAAAATCATCGAAATTTTCATAAAACCGTAGCCCTTTAAAAAAAATAGTTTGAAGGCAGATCCATCGTGAGTAAAAGGATGAACAACTCCAAGTTATATTACCAATTTAGACCGACAAGCCAATATTCCAAATAAAGCATAACCAGGAAATACGAAAATTTTTTCTTAATAGTATTTATGTCCGAATAGTGTCTGACTTCTGTTGACATCGGGTATTCCAAACATACCATTGCCATATGAAAAATAATCAAGGCTCAGCATATGGGCGAACCGCTCAGGTGCCTCGTGAAGATACATTTCTAACTAAAACAGCCTTTGGAACACCAGTCGGCGAACTGCTCAGGCGTTACTGGCAACCGATTGCCTTGTCTAGTGAGCTGTCAGATTTACCAAAACCAATTAAGATTATGCACGAAAATCTGGTAGTCTTTAGAGACTTAAAAGGAAACGTCGGGGTACTAGATCAACATTGTTGCCACCGCGGTGCTTCTTTGGAGTACGGTCGAATAGAGAAAGAAGGACTTAGGTGTTGCTATCATGGCTGGCTATTCAACACAGAAGGAGTATGCCTAGATCAACCGTGCGAACCAGAGACCAGTGACTACAAGAACAAGGTACGACAACCATGGTATCCAGCGCATGAATTTGGAGGCCTAGTCTTCGTTTATATGGGTCCACCAGAAACTAGGCCAGTTTTCCCGAAATTTAGTATACTCGAACAAAGTGGGATCAAATTACATGCTTATCGAAACAATACGAGGGGAATTATCGCGGAATGCAACTGGCTACAAATTCATGAAAATGCTGTCGACCCCATGCACACCTTCATTCTGCATTCAGCCAATAGTGGAAATCAATTCACACCTGCATTTTCAGTGTTGCCAGATATAGATTTTCAAGAAACAGATAATAGTGTCCGTTACATTCGTAATGCTACTCTTCCTAACGGTAATAGGTTCCATCGAATAGGGGAGGTTTTTCTGCCTAATTTTCGTTCTCTTCCCTCCCAAACCCCTGAAGGTGATGAATTGATTTTAGAACCAGGTCGTTTTATCGGCTGGTGGGTGCCTGTGGACGACACTCATACCATTGGATTCCATATAGAAGCTTTACCAGTAAAGGATGGAAAGGCGGAAGGCTCAGTTTGGGCCGAAGCTGCACCCGGTCTCTCCAATAGTAATGTTCCCCCTCCTCAATCTTATGAGGACACCCAGAGGAGGCCCGGGGATAAAGAGGCGCAAACTAGCCAACGCCCAATTGCCATTCACGCACTGGAAAACCTTGCTACCTCCGATATGGGTATTGTAAAATTTCGTCGGCTCCTAAGAAAGGCAGCGGAAGCAGTTCAAGGTGGCCACGAGCCCCCCGGATTTGGCCTGAAAGAGATTACAGTAGCGTCAAAAAATGAAATACTACCGCCTCTATAGAGGTTTATAGAGAATAGAACGATTAACAAAACAATTGCACTTAAGACTAACTGTGCAGAGTTTCAAAAAATTTGCGAATTTATAAATTCTATTGAGGCCTTTGTGATAAAGACTACTGGTCGGGGTGGAGAGATTCGAACTCCCGACCCTCTGCTCCCAAAGCAGATGCGCTACCAGGCTGCGCTACACCCCGACCGCAGTTTTCTGGGCTTTTTTAACTGCCCCGTCAAGTCAAAAGTGGAAAATAGTGACAAAAAAGGATAAAAGCGGAACAAAAGTTGCGCCCAAAGTCGCGCCCCTACCTTGGGGGTACTTATTTTGTTCTATTTCTTTTTCAGGTGAGGAACTCAACGCCTTCCGCTAGGTCAAGGAAAGGGGTGACTCACCGGTTTTCAGACGACTACAGATCATTAATACAAGGTGACCTATAATACAAATGGCTCTTCCTGGTATTCGCCCCTTTGACCGCTTCTCCTATGAAGGGTCTTGCGTAAAAAAATAATGAGAACAATAAGTAAATACTTTAACACTACTCGGAGCTTTTCAATGATCAAGGTCTATCGCGATTTCGATCAAGCCCAATTGGATATCGAATACAATGCCCGAGCGACGGTGCCCGACTACACAATTTTTGGTCGCCAGAATGACGCATACAGCAAAGAAGCAAGAGAAACTTTGGAATGTCTACTCGATGTATCCTATGGTGATCACCCCGATGAATTAATCGATGTCTTTCCGGCTGGTCAGAAGGCCCCGGTATTCCTCTATTTTCATGGTGGCTACTGGCGGGCCAACAGCCAAAAACAAGCAGCAGCTATGGCTCCTAATTTTGTCAAACACGGAATTGCTGTTGTACCGGTAAATTACAGCCTGGCACCCAGTGCCTCTTTAGATGAGATAACGCGGCAAAGCCGTGCTGCCGTGGCCTGGGTCTGGAAAAACGGTGCGGAAACCTTCTGAGCAGACCCCGGTCGAATTTTTGTCGGGGGAACCTCTGCCGGAGGCCATATTACGGGCATGGTCCTTGCTGGAGGTTGGCATGACCGGTTTGACTTACCAGACAATTGTATTAAAGGGGCGCTGGCACTCAACGGCTTGTATGACCTCGAGCCGGTCAGGTTATCTGAACCCAACGAGTGGGCACAGCTGGATCAACCTGCGGCACGCCGTAACAGCCCGATATACCAACTTCCCGAGCAAGGGTGCCCACTTATTGTGTCTTATGGGGGATCCGAGACCTCTGAATTCAAGCGCCAAAGTAACATATATGCTGCGGCCTGGCGCAACCATGGTTGGCCCTGTTCAGAATTTGAGGTTTCCGAATGCAATCACTTTAATATCCACCAACAATTACGCGACCCCACCACGCGCCTATGCCAAGAAGTATTCCAGATGATTGGAGTTTAAGTTATAATATGATCTTCAAAATGCTCTTCACTGAAATACTTGGATTAGGACGAGGACGAGGAAACCCAGAGAGTTCTATTTAGGACGCGAAGATATAATTAAATATTCGACGCATGCCGGCCACCATTTTATTTCGGTAACTTTAGTTTTTTCCGTTTATAATGGACAAGCACTAATTCATCTGGGCTTTTTTAATTGTTTCCCATATGCGTTGTGAAGTCGCCGGCATTTCTATATCAGTGACACCATATGGGCCTAGGGCATGCAAAATAGCACTAATAACTGCTGGCGTAGCGCCCACTGTCCCGCCTTCTCCTGCTCCCTTAACGCCGATTGGGTTGGACTGACACGGAACTTCATGAAATGCCATTTCAAAGGAAGGTAACGTATCCGCAAAAGGTACCGCATAGTCCATGAGTGACCCTGTGACCAACTGACCTGAACTTTCGTCGAATAGCACATTCTCTGTTAAAGCCTGACCGACACCTTGCGCTACGCCACCATGGATTTGTCCATCGGCAAGCATGGGGTTAATAACGACACCGATATCGTCGACGACAACGTATTTATCCAGAACCAGCGTGCCTGTTTCCGGNTCAATGTCGACTTCGCAAATATGACAGCCATTTGGAAAACTTGGCTGAACTGCGCTATAAGCTCCGGCGCCTCCAAGGCCAACGCCAAGTTCTGAGGGTATACCGGTAGGCTTAAAAGATGCTTTAGCAATTTCTGTAATTGCCATTGAACGATCTGTACCCACTATTCTGAAAACACCATCGAAGAACTCAATATCATTTGCGTCAGTCTCCATGAGGTGCGCAGCGAACTTTTTACCATTCTCGATAACAGCATCCGCGGCGCTCCGCATAGCGCTACCGCCTAAAACCATACTCCGAGACGCNACCGTGCCCCTACCCGCCGCAACACTTGCTGTATCTCCTTGTTCAAGTTGAATTGTTTCGAAAGGAATACCCAGCCAATCTGAAACCATCTGCGCGTAAACCGTTGCATGGCCTTGCCCATGACTAAAAGTTCCAGCAAAAATTGTACAGGATCCGCTAGGATCAAATCGGATTTCNGCACGTTCATTGAAATTTCCACAGTCATCGATATAGTAAGAAATCCCAATGCCCCGCTTAAGGCCTTTGTTCTCGCTTGCCAACTTTCTCTCCGAAAAGCCACTCCAGTTTGCAAGTTCCAAACATTTTTCCATTACCCCTATAAAGTCACCAGAATCATATATAAAATTTGTATCAGTGGTATGGGGTAGAGCATCCGCTGTGATCATGTTTCTTCTGCGCAATTCGACACGATTAATACCAGTTGCAATTGCAGCCTTGTCTATTAGTCTTTCTATTGCGTAAATACCTTCAGGTCTTCCAGCGCCCCTGTAGGCTGAAGTCGGTGTTGTATTGGTGAAAATGTGGCGGTTAGAGATATCAATCGCTGGTATTTTATATACGGATGCAGCGATCCGTAATGAAAAAATGGTTGGAATATATCCTGACCCGGGAATATAAGCGCCGCCATTTTGCATTGCCCTCCAACGAAGTGCCATAAATTTGCCGTCATTATCTAGCGCGAGAGATCCTTCAAGAACCTGGTCACGTCCTTGGTTATCTGTAAGCATGGCCTCCGACCTGTCGCTAATCCATTTGACCGGTCTTCCTAGCCTTTTTGAAGCCCAAACAACCAAGGCATCTTCAGGGTAAGTAGCACCCTTCATACCAAACCCACCTCCAACATCCTTGGAAATGACCCGCAGCCTCGACTCCGGAATATTTAACACATGCTGAGCAATAGAACTCCGGGTCATGTGTGGCCCCTGACCGCTTGTATAAAGGGTATAGCGGTCGTCGGCTTCGTTGTAGTCTCCGATCGCGCCGCGTGGTTCCATAGAGACACATGCCAAGCGGTTATTTTTAAGTTTTACCTCAACGATGTGCGCGGCATTCTCAAAAGCTTGAGCACTTTTTAGTTGATCACCAAAATGTATTTCAGTTGCTATATTTTTTGCCGCACCCTCGTGGATCAAGGGGGCACCCTCGGAGACTGCCGCTTCTGCAGTCAGTATGGCATCATGGGTTTTTATTTTTGCGTCGACCAATGACGCAGCATCGCGTGCCTGTTTTTCTGTTTCCGCGATTACGATAGCGATACGTTCACCGCAAAATCTAACTATATCAAAACTAATTATTGGCTGTTGAGTGCGAATACCTTCCGTTAATCCCATCATTTGAGGTAAATAATTTGGTGGGATACCACCAATGCCATCCTCCCTCGCATCGACACCGGTCAAAACAGCAATCACACCGGGTGCTTCCTCCGCAAATCTTTTATCAATACTGGTTATAATAGCATTGGGAACTTGGGCATAAACTATAGCGGCGTGTGCCATATGCGGTAGTTTGATGTCGTCTACATAGGTACCGCGTCCAGTCAAAAAACGNGGGTCCTCAGTTCTCCTTACTGATTGCCCCACCCCAAATTTCATTCATCCAACTCCTTATATTTACACTGTTAATATTAACCAATAACTTTGTAAACGGAATGCCTCGATAAGGTTATCCGTTTCAAATGACTTCTTCATTGTTGAATGTTTGTTGGCAATAACACCGTATTGTCCTAATGCCCCTCCTTGAGAACCCACTTGGTGTGCCACTTGGGTTTTTTACTGTTTTAACTAGATACCTTTAAAAAATTTATACACTTTTAATAATGTTATGTTATAACATTCCATAATGATCACGTTATAATTATCGTCTTTATGAATTTACAGACAAGAAAATAGGAAGTTTTTNTATGTATAAGTATGTTTTTCCCCTTACACTTTCTTTGANGGTCTTAGGCCTTATACAGGCCCCTAATCTAAAAGCACAGAATGCCGACAGTGCCGCTATCATGAAAGAAATCAACGCTTTAAAAAGCAGTTATGAGGCAAGGCTTAAAGCCCTTGAGGCTCGAATAAGTGTATTAAACCAGCAAACGAAGGCAGCAAAAAGCAAAAATACTGTAAAAGGAACTTCAATTCGAAAAATTAAGAATAATTCCTTCAATCCTTCAATCGGTATAGTACTAAATGGTAAACTGGCAGATTATTCAAAAACCTCTTCCGAAATAGCAGGTTTTGGCGTTGCTCATGAAGGCGAAAGAGGGCGAGAAGGGTTAGGAATTGGCGAAACTGAATTAAACTTTTCTGCAAACGCCGACGATAAATTTTACGGTAGTATGACAGCAGCGATAGTTCGGGAAGACGGCTCTGATAAAATCGAATTAGAAGAAGCCTATGTAGAAACATTGCCTGGTCTTGGTTTGGCTAGAGGACTACGCCTTAAGGCTGGTCGTGCTTTCTGGTCTATCGGATATTTAAATGAAATTCATGCGCATGCTGATGACTTTGCTGACCGCCCTCTACCTTACAGGGCGTACCTTAACAAAGCATATAACGATGATGGCGCGCAGCTCTCTTTGGTTCTACCAACAGATCAGTATCTAGAAGTAGGTACGGGTATCTTTAGAGGTGAAGACTTTCCATTTGGCTCAACAACTAGCGGACGATCTGCGCACTCCGGCTATATTCGTACTGGTGGTGATATAGGATCAGGCTCTTCTTGGCGGCTAGGGTTTTCAACTCTGATCGGGACTACCGACGGTAGAAATTCCAACGAAGATACCGTCACCTTCGTAGGCGACAGCAACATTTATGCTGTTGACGGTAGAGTAATACTCCGCCCAAAAGGTAACTCAAAAAACGAAATCATTCTTCAAGGAGAATATTTCCGCCGTGACGAAGATGGCCAATATACAGATACAGAGAATTCAGCAACATCAGTAAACTTTGATGGAACATCTCACGGTTATTATGCCCAAGCTGTACTTAAAACTTCACCAAGGTGGCGTGTTGGGGCACGATACTCCAAACTATCTCCTGCTGATGTTCCGGCCGGTTTAGTTGGAACCGCCCTCGATCCATCTGGCCACGACCCTGTTACTTATTCCTTAATGGCTGACTGGACAAATAGCGAATATGGCAGGCTTCGTCTTCAATACAATCATGAAGAATTTTCTCAAAACGATGCCNACAACCAATTAATACTGCAATATGTTGTCAGTATCGGAGCTCATGGGGCTCACCCCTTCTGATCAAATTTGAGATAATATTATGACAAAACTCAAATTGGCAGTTGTCACAGTGCTCCTGTCAGCACTGTGGCCNNTTGGTGCAAGTGCAGAACTCAATATTTTNGCATGCGAACCNGAATGGGGAGCTTTGGCGAAAGAAATTACGGGTAATAAGGCAAAAATTTATGTCGCAACTGGACCTAATCAGGACGCACATTATATCAGAGCAAAACCTAGTTTAATTGCAAAAATTAGAANAGCAGATTTGGTCTTCTGNACTGGNGCCTCCTTGGAAGTTGGGTGGCTACCTCTCCTGTTACAACGCGGTGCTTCTGCTGAAGTACAACCAGGCAAGCCGGGATATTTAATNGCNGCAGATTTTGTGAACACTCTGGAGAAACCTTTGGTGTTAGACAGAAGCCTTGGAGATATTCACCCTGAAGGTAACCCCCACATCCATTTAGATCCTCGTAACATAGCCAAACTTGCAAAAGTTTTAAAGGAACGTCTAAGTATACTCGATTCAAAAAACGCTTCTTTTTATCAATCGCGTTCACGTTCTTTTACCGAGAGTTGGGAATTACTGCTAGCTCAGTGGAGTAAAAGGTTGCCTAACTTGAAAGGACGTGGAATAGCTGTTCATCATCGAAGCTGGTCATACTTTTTGGCGTGGTCCGGCCTGATTGAAACGGCAATGCTGGAAGAAAAACCGGGTATAGCACCATCGGCAATGCATCTAAAACGGGTAAATAATAAAGTTAGCATAAAGAATACAATGGCAATCTTAAGAACTACCTTCGACGACAGCGCCCCTTCAAAATGGCTAATGGAAAAAAGTGGAGTTCCGGCTATTGTTCTTCCCTTTTCCGTTCCNCGTACNCCTAAAGAAGGAAGCTTGGCCGCACTGTTTAATGAAATTCTTACAAAGCTTGAGAATATCGCTGTTCGACCTTGATTTAATTATTTTGATAATACCCGCGCTCGTTACGGGTTTAATAATCTCATCGACGCACGCCCCCTTGGGACGTGAAGTACTTCGCAGAGGTATTATATTTATTGATTTGGCAGTCGCTCAGGTTGCTGGTTTAGCCATTGTCGCTACGGGATTGTGGCTCCCACATGCCTCTTGGATCATCACACAGGCTATCGCAATATCGGCCGCACTCTTAATCGCNGCTTTCTTTCATTTGATAGAGCAACGAAACGCAAAAGAACAAGAAGCTGTTATTGGTTCGACATACATATTAGCGGCATCAATTGTACTTGTCTTACTAGCGAGTGATCCGCGAGGTGGGGAAGATATTCAACAAATTTTATCTGGACAAATTTTATTAGTTACGTGGTCAAAGATTGGTGCCCTCACACCAATTTACGTTATTGCCGGTCTAACCTGGCTTCTCTTTCCCCAACTAAGGAAGGGCTTTGCATTTTATGCACTTTTCGCCATTGTAATTACTGCCTCCGTTCAGCTAGTTGGCGTCTACGTGGTATTTGCGAGCTTGGTTTTTCCTGCTCTCGCTGTCAGTCGACTGAATAAAAGACAATCCCTGGCTTCTTTGGTTTGCGGCTTTCTCTCTATATTTTTGGGATTAACGTGTTCACTTGCCTTCGATCAACCTGCTGGACCGATGTTGGTAGTTTCCTATGCAATTTTGGGAATAGTTTTTCGGTTTTACAATTATTTAACGTCGAGAGTTACACAATGATTTATTATAGAATTAAGAAGGCCTAAATTTGACAAATTATTGAATAGGACACCTAATTTTTATAATTCTAACTACCAAAATAATTTTTAATATGTTATGTTATAACATTCTAAACTTTTTAGCATTTGGAAACGCACACCACTAGAACAGGCTTCGATTTTATGATTGAAAAATTACCCGTAACAGTTTTATCCGGATTTCTTGGAGCAGGAAAAACAACTCTCCTAAATAGGGTCCTCAATAACCGAGATGGACTAAGGGTTGCCGTAATTGTTAACGATATGTCAGAAGTTAATATTGATGCTGACCTAGTACGAGCGGATACAGAATTAAGTCGCACCGACGAAACACTTGTCGAAATGTCCAATGGTTGTATCTGTTGCACGTTAAGAGATGATCTTCTTGTCGAAGTAAGAAGGTTAGCTACAGAGGGTCGTTTCGACTATCTTTTAATAGAATCCACGGGAATTTCCGAACCACTTCCGGTTGCAGCTACCTTCGACTTCCGAGATGCTGATGGAAACAGCCTTTCTGACGTCTCAAAACTTGATACGATGGTGACAGTAGTCGACGCAGTCAACTTATTGCGGGATTATTCAAGCCATGATTTTCTTCGTGATCGCGGTGAGGCTTTAGGGGAAGAGGATGATCGAACATTAGTAAATTTGCTAGTAGAACAAATTGAATTTGCTGATGTGGTCATATTAAATAAAATTGATGATGCTGAAACGGGCCAATTAAATGCTGCTCGCCTTATTGTTCGGAGCCTAAATGCAGACGCGCAAATTATAGAAACAAACCACTCAGACGTTCCGGCAGAATCTATCCTTAATACTGGACTATTTAATTTTGAAAAAGCCCACGAACACCCAATGTGGGCCAAAGAATTATACGGCTTTGAAAATCATACCCCTGAAACTGAGGAATACGGAATTAGCTCTTTCGTTTATCGGGAGCAGAGGCCATTTGAACCTGAAAAAATTATGGCGCTATTAAATGGTGAATTACCCGGCGTAATCAGGGCAAAAGGACATTTCTGGATATCGACGCGCCCGGGATTTGTAGCAGAATTTTCACTCGCAGGAGCATTATCCTCTATCAAGCCTATTGGTACCTGGTGGGCTTCAATCCCAGAAAGTGAATGGCCGCAAGAAGAGGCCATCCAAAACTATATCAGAAGATATTGGCAAGAGCCCTGGGGAGATCGGCGTCAAGAAATCGTTTTTATCGGTTCAGGGATTGATTGGCCAAAAATTAAAGCACGACTGGATGCGGCGTTGGTGCCGGAAGAGTATGCTAAATCACCGCATACATTACCGGATTTACCTGACCCCTTTCCTCCTTGGCGAGCAGCTGAAGAAGCGGCATGAACCTTATCCAAAACATATCTCCGAATAGTTTAGAACAGGTTGCAACCGTCGAAACACTTGAAGCCCTTAAAAAATTTACATCCTCAAGAGTTCCAGCTTTAATATGGCAGCGGTCAATGAACCCTTGTTTTCAAGAATGGATTGAAAATTTAAATTTTGATGATCTTCCGACAGCGAGGTTAATCCTCGCGCCATACAAAGTACGTGCGACCTTAAATGATTTATTTAATGAGGCTGGCACGCCCCGCGGACCACACCTTAAGTATCTTTTAGACGATATCGTTCAGATAACACATTTTTTTTCTGGATTAATGGAAGCGCCGTTTGTTCGAATGCGAATAGATCGGATAACGACAAATGCATGCAAAAAATTCCATATTGACTGTATTCTATCCCGCCTTATATGCACCTACCGAGGGCCTGGCACCCAATATGGGATATCTAATAATGGAGAGGAACCAAATAATATTTATACTGTTCCCACGGGCGACCCTATGTTGTTAAGCGGAACATTATGGCCAGGTCAATCGCACTCAAACCTTTTACACCGGTCCCCTCCAATTGCCGGGACAGATGAGAAAAGGTTGGTCCTTGTTCTGGACCCAATCTTTGACCCCGAGGAAGAAATAGAACTGACAGCCTAGTTGTTCTTTACTAGAGAGTTATACTATTTCACTCCACCAATTCAAAAGAGTCCTATAAAAGATAAGACTGTTATAGAATAGCAACTCTCTCGTGCAGTATATTGTAATACAATACTTAAAAGGCTTA
>PATI01000041.1 GCA_002712335.1 Rhodospirillaceae bacterium
ACAATACTTGCCGGGGTATTATCCGTCGCAATTACCCCGGCCCTTGGCTTACTGTGGCTACTAATGCTTGCTTCAGCCGTCAGAGGAGCAGCCAACGGAGTAACACAACCAATCATTATTTCGACGGTGTTACGAGCTGTAGGTGTAGAATCGAGAGGGAAAGCATCCGGGGTAAGGGGAACTTGCAATCGAATAGCGTCAATTGGTGCCCCCGTTTTGATGGGCGGCCTGGCCGAATTAGTCGGCATTGAATTTAGCTTTTACATTGTCGGTCTAATGGTAACTCTGCTGATGGGAGCTTTAGTTCTTCATGTAAAAAGATCACCCGAGCTATCGGCTTCTAACACATTACAAAAAAATACTGATAATTACTGATAAACTTATAAAAAAAAAGTAAACTCTTTTTAATAGAATAGGTTTTCTTGAGACGGAAATAATGTGACACTCTGCACTCAAGAAAATCAGAGTTCGTAAAAACTATTTGATAAAATCAAAGAGGAAAAAAATGTTAAAGCAATTTACAAGTTTTGTAGCCGTTGCTTCCGTATCCGCCTTTCTTGCCGTATCTCTCAGCGGCTGTGAAGAAAAGAAAGACGCAAAAAGCGAGAAAGCGGCCCCTGAGAAAATAGCACAAGCTTCTCCTTCTCAATCAACTTTAGAAAAGGTGAAGAGCCGGGGTCATCTGCAGTGTGGCATTAACACCGGGTTAGCCGGATTTGCTTACACCAACGATCAAGGGACCTGGGAAGGTTTTGACGTTGCCTATTGTCGTGCACTAGCTGCTGCCGTGTTAGGTGATCCTAATAAGGTGAAGTTTACCAACCTAACCGGTAAAACGCGGTTTCCGGCTCTGACTTCCGGCGAAATTGATGTACTATCCAGAAATACGACTTGGACATTTTCGAGAGACGTAGATCTCAAGTTTACATTTATTGGTGTCTCATACTATGACGGACAAGGCTTCATCGGCCGAAAAAAACTTGGTGTTAAAAGTGCAAAAGACCTGAATGGCGTCTCAATTTGCATTCAGACAGGGACGACCACGGAAATGAATTTAGCCGATTTTTTCCGTACTAATAAGATGAAATATGAGCCAGTCCCAATAGAAACAAATGCAGAGGCAAGAACAGCCTATCTGGCAGAACGTTGCGACGTTTATACAACGGATGCCTCCGGACTGGCTGCGACGAAAAGTACCTTCAAGGACGCCGATAAACATATGGTATTTCCGGAAATTATCTCCAAGGAGCCCTTGGGTCCCCTAGTTAGACATGGAGATGACCAGTGGGGTGACATCGCTCGCTGGACCCTAAACGCTCTAATTGTCGCCGAGGAACTCGGAATTAATAAGGGAAATGTCGGTAAAATGGCTGAAGGCACTAAAAACCCTGAAATTAATCGTCTTCTCGGTAAGGAGGGTACCCTCGGGGAAAAACTCGGACTTGACCTTCAATGGGCAGTCCGCGCCATTCAGGCTGGAGGAAACTATGCCGAGATATTTGAAAAATATCTTGGAGTGAATACGCCTCTCGGCCTCTCTCGTGGACTAAACGCACTATATAACCAAGGTGGTATCCTTTACGCGCCACCAGTACGATAGCAGTTTTTTCTCCTCCGGATTTCTTTTGGAGTTCGGAGGAGAAATCTCCACAGGGATACTATTCGAGATATCCAACGTTCCACTAATCCCTTTTTCCCGATAACCGATGTTTAGGCAATATCTTAACAACGAACGGTCGCGAGGCTACGTAATACAAGTTATCTTGTTATTGGCCTTGGCCGGCCTCGTTTTATTTTTCATCGTCAATACAATTAGAAATTTAGAAATTGTTGGCTTAGCAACTGGCTTTGGATTTCTAGGTGATACTGCCTCCTTCGATATCAATCAGAGGATTATTGATTATTCTTCAACCTCTACATACGGGCGGGCGATCATTGTAGGAGGATTGAATACAATTCTTGTCGCCATTCTCGGTATTATAATGGCGACAATACTTGGATTTACATGCGGAGTGTTGCGGCTTTCAAGTAATTTTCTAGTTAGATCTACTATTGCGTCATACATAGAATTTACCCGAAATGTGCCGGTGCTGCTGCAGATAATCTTCTGGTGGGTCGTATTACTCACCTTACCAAAAGTTATGGAAAGTATCTCTCTCGGGGAATTTATTTTCCTTAACAATCGAGGAATAAGACTACCCAGTCCAATTTTTGGGGAGGGTTCCCTGTACATTTTATTCTCAATTGTACTTTCTTTAGCCGCTGCATTCTATTTTGTTAGGTGGAGCCGAAAAGACTTTGAAAGTACCGGAAGACAAAGACCGGTATACACAATAGCTCTGGGCATTGCGGTGTTAATACCTGCCATTGTATATTTAAATTTAGGCTCTCCAATCAGTTTTGATGTACCCGAGCGTGGGAGATTTAACCTTATTGGTGGATTTAATGTTACCCCTGAACTATTTGCCCTATGGATTGCACTATCAACTTACACCGCAGCCTTTATTTCAGAAATTGTGAGAGCGGGTATCCTATCGGTATCCAAGGGCCAAATTGAAGCTGCCAAGTCCCTTGGTTTACCAAAAAATTTAATTACCCGTAAAATAATTTTTCCCCAAGCTTTAAGAGTGATCATACCCCCACTCACCAGCCAATATCTGAACCTTACAAAAAACTCTTCCTTAGCCGTCGCAATAGGATATCAAGATATTGTCTCAGTAGGAGATACCGTCTTGAACCAAAGTGGTCATGCCCTAGAGGTCGTGGCTATTTTCATGGTTTTCTACCTTACTTTAAGTCTGCTTACATCGCTTTTTATGAATTGGTATAATGCCCGGATTGCGTTGGTGGAACGATGATACTACAACAAAATAAAGCTCTATCTTCAAGATTTCTGACTTTCATTCAGCAGACATTATACTGGGCCCGTAAAAATCTTTTCAGCAGTCTTTGGAACACCACATTAACACTCTTGGCGATCTACTTTTTCTATATGGTTATTCCACCGCTTCTGGATTGGGGTATATTTAATGCTGAATTTGATGGGTCTTCTGCTAAAGATTGTCAAACAGGTGGAGCTTGCTGGGCATGGCTAGACCAAAGAATTCATCAGTTTCTTTATGGATTTTATCCGCCATCCCAGTATTGGCGGGTCAATCTTTCTATTATCCTAATGATACCAGCCATTGCCTATATCCTATTTGATGGACTGCCTTGTAAGCGGATAGGACGCTGGTTTTCTGTATTATATCCCGTTATTGCCGCCTTCCTGCTCCTTGGAGGACTGGGTCTTGAGGGAGTGACCACAGATAAATTCGGTGGGTTTATGCTAAACCTCGTCGCGGGTCTGTCGGGGATATTTTTATCGCTGCCGCTCGGTGTCCTTTTAGCACTGGGACGGCGGTCGAAACTTCCACTGGTACGATGGGTTTGTATTATTTTTATCGAGGTCTTCCGTGGAGTTCCCCTTATAACTCTTCTTTTTGTAGCCGTCATAATTCTGCAATTATTCCTACCGCCAGAAGTTACAATGGATAAATTATTTCGGGTAATGATTATGATTACCCTATTTGCCTCCGCCTATATGGCAGAAGTCATCAGAGGTGGACTGCAGGCAATTCCGCAAGGACAATACGAAGCGGCGGAGGCTATGGGACTAAAATACTGGCAGTCTATGAGGCTGGTGATATTGCCACAGGCACTGAAAATTTCGATCCCCGGTATAGTAAATACCTTTATCGGTCTCTTTAAAGACACTACCCTTGTAATTATTATTGGACTTTTCGATATTCTTGGCCAGGCTCGATTACTTCAATCTAATCCCGACTGGATGGGCGTGGTAGCGCATGAAACATTTTTATTGGTTGCACTCCTCTTTTTCATTATCTGTTTTGCAATGTCGCGATACTCAATTGGATTAGAGAAACGGCTGAATACAGATAATGAAACGTGAGATGAAAGCTTAAAGCATATGAACAACGATCCGGTTATAAAAATAGGCAGCCTGAACAAGTGGTTTGGAACATTCCACGTTCTAAAAGATATAGACCTTGAAATAATGAAGGGCGAAAAGATTGTGATTTGCGGACCGTCTGGCAGCGGAAAATCAACCTTGATCCGCTGCATAAACCGACTTGAAGAGCATCAAGACGGTCAAATATATGTTAACGGTATTGAATTGACCAATGACTTAAAAAATATCGAGGATATTCGAAAAGAAGTGGGAATGGTTTTCCAGTCATTTAATCTTTTCCCTCACCTTACGGTTCTTGATAATTGTACCTTGGCGCTGCAATGGGTAAGGAAAATGCCCAGAGATGATGCCGAACAGTTTGCGATGGAATATTTGGAGCGCGTTCAAATACCTGAACAAGCAATGAAATACCCCGGGCAACTTTCCGGAGGACAACAGCAACGGGTAGCCATAGCACGATCCCTTTGTATGAAACCTGAAATAATGCTTTTCGACGAACCCACTTCGGCGCTCGACCCCGAGATGATTAAGGAAGTTCTCGATGTCATGGTTGACCTAGCGGAAACGGGNATGACGATGCTTGTGGTCACTCACGAGATGGGATTTGCGAGCAGAGTCGCAGATCGAATAATTTTCATGGATGAAGGTGAGATAATAGAACAAAACCCACCTGATAAATTTTTTGAAAACCCTGAAAATCAACGAACAAAACTCTTTTTAAGCCAGATACTCGCTCACTAAGGATTAAGTGCGTCGACTTTGATACCCTATAAATTATTATTAACTCCGAGAGGGCTTTTATATCTAGGGAAGGTTAGAAGCAAAATTTTATAAGGTATTAATTTATCTGCGTTGGAGCTAGACAGGTACCGAAAATCTCCTCTGCCGAATTAAGCCTTCAAGTCACGGCGTTGAGCCCTACATTCATGGTTATTCCTGAAAAATCTAGGCGCAATAGATCATTCAAAATTTAATCAAACTCAATTTTAATACCATTTAAATCCGTACTTGGGTCCAGCGGATCCTCTTTAAGGGTAAAGGGCCAAATTAAGATATCAGACGACTGAAACATAAATTTCTTATTAGAAGCTAGAAACCTAAGGTCCCCTTTTCTCAACACTACCTTCAAATTCTTTCGTTGGGCGAGACAACCATAATTATTTATAAAAAATTCTTTATCGCGTTTGGAAAGGTCAGTGCGAACNTGACCATTTTTGTAACGATTGTGATTACTCCAACCTGCTATNGTTACGCTATTAGAGTTTAATCCCTTAAATTNAATAAACCTGTCCGGGTATACATTTCGCTGAAAAGTAAAACGAATTTTATTTCCATTGTTACCGAACAGATTGACCTTGTCGGAAACCAAATCAAAACCCCCTACTCCAACAGCAGAACCCAAAAAATTCATTAGTATACCGTTGTCATACGTACACCCCGCAAGAACCCTCAAGCCAGAAACACGACCGAACGAATTCNTTTCANCTTTCAGCTCGAGGATGTTTTCCGCCGGCAAGAGTATTACAACCCGCTTGCCGAAATTCCTTTGTTTCAAGCCTTTATCAATTGGCCTTCCTTTTTTTCTCCAGTCTAGCTTTTGGGCCGCCTCTGCGAGAGCCTTNCGTCTTGCTTCCTCCTCAGCTTTTCTTTTTTCCTCTGCGAGAGCCTTNCGTCTTGCTTCCTCNGCAGCTTTTCTTTTTGCCTCTGCGAGAGCCTTNCGTCTTGCTTCCTCNGCAGCTTTTCTTTTTGCCTCTGCGAGAGCCTTNCGTCTTGCTTCCTCCGCAGCTTTTCTTTTTGCCTCTGCGAGAGCCTTNCGTCTTGCTTCTGCTAAGAGCTTTCTTTTCACTTCGGCTATGGCTTCCGCAGCTTTTCTTTTTGCCTCTGCAACGGCTTCTTCGGCCTTTCGTTTTGCTTCGGCAACCGCTAGACGCCTTGCTTCCTCCGCAGCTTTCTGCCTCGCCTCAGCTTCCNCTCTTCGTTTAGACTCTTCCTCAGCCCTCCTCAGGGCTTCCGCAACCGCTTTTTGCCGTGNNTCTTCGGCTGCCCTCCTATTAGCCTCAGCAAGGGCTTCCGCAGCTNTTCTCTTTGCCTCTACAATGGCTAGACGCCTAGTTTCCTCGGCTGCTTTTTGCTTTGCCTGAGCTTTAGCCCTACGCATGGTCTCCTTCGCCGCCTTACGTCTAGCCTCTTCAGTAGCCCTTTCCAGGGCCTTCGTAACCGCTTTTTGCTTCGCTACCTCTGCGGCTTTTCGTTTGGCGTCCTCCAATTGCTTCCTTAAGTTTCGTAATTTGTTGGCTTGCTCCAGTTTTTTAAGTCTTTTCAATTCAGCTGCTTTTTTCTTGGCTTTAGCAATGGCAAGTCGTCTAGCTTGGTCCGCAACTCTTTTGGCTTCTGCAGCGGCTTTAAACTTCTTTTCCAAAGTAATTTTCTTTTGAGCCGCGATATTTCTATCCTTGTCCCGCCGATATTGGAGGATCCTTTTTTCCGGAATANCGGAATCTATCCAAACCCTACTCGGTTTTATACCTCGACCGATGAAATCAAGTGCGTATACTGATTTCCAATTACCAGATGAACCAGGATTCCGGGGTATCGATAAATCAAAACATTTGTTTCTGACTTTGGGCCTAGAACGACACCACTTCCCATTCTCTACCCACCACCTTCCGGCTATTGAAAACCGTCCATTTTCTCCGTCGATGTTAAGTGTGCCACCAGGATAATACCTAACGAAATACTTCTTTCCTCGGACTATCGCCCAAGCCTTGATATCACCAGAAAACAGTACTCTTATTTCGTCCTCACTTAGTTTACCAATTTTGACCCCCCGCCTAAATATTGCCTGACGTTGTCTTTTTGAGAGCGNTTCTACTCTTGTCTTGGTTGAGGCAACCATTGATTTTGATAAATCTGCCAAACTAACCAATTCTCCATTTTTTAGGCGATACTCTTTGAGTGTCATTATCTGGACTTTTGGCGGGCTGTTCGAGGTTGTATTTTCCCAAATCCTCTCAAATTTTAGTATTATTTTAAGCCTTGGATGAATAAACAACTTTTCTCTGAATTTGATTCCTTCCTCGGCCCAACTACTACTGATCGTTTGTTCGATTGACTCGCCACGGACCTTAACCACCACCGCTTTAACTCTTACGCCGTTAATGAGAACGGTTTTTAGTCCAGCTATAGTTGCTTCCAGTTGCCACTGCATTCCGTAATCATTATTCCACTCCTCCTGAACCCTGTAGGACATCGTTGTCCCTTTGGAAGCATCGAGAAAGCCGCTGTTGATCTTTTCCTTATCTATAATAAATGTATCTAAGTTTGAATGCCCCGGAGAATATGGTTTTCCTCCATTTTGAATAAAATTGGCGTAAAGCATTGTTCCATTATCAAATTCAATTTTATAAGGGCTAATATTAGAGATCTTGTATTTGACATTATCTGTTGTAGGAAAGCCGGAAGGCGCAAAGAGTGTTTTAGTGTACACCAATGTTTTCAAATTTGATCGGTCATTAGAGCTCCACTTTACAGGAAATCCGGTTTTAGAAGCTATTTTAGCGGTCGAATTNTTCCGAGCCTCAGCATACAAATCACGCTTCTTATNCTTAATATGGCCCTCTATAATCNCACAATCCAGCGGGTGATCCGAAAATTTACCTTTAAAAAATGTGGTATTTTCTTTCGGATAAAATTTTCCTTTAAATTCCCATCTTCTATTTTTTAGATTTAAAACTCCAGTTTTCCCGTTGAAAGTACCAAAGGCCCGGGTATCTCCGGAATTACCTCCGTCATTTTCCCAAGTCCCCGACATTTCGACTCTGTTTTTAAAAACTCGAAAATTAAAATTAAATTCGTAGCTAGAAACAGTGTCATGTTGGCAATCCTCTGACTTTAAAACCCATGCAGTATTATCGAGTAGTTTTGACGGTAATATTTCGGTAAGAGCGGGATTAAAAAAACAAGAAATAGAATAAATGAGGATACCCCACCTGATACCAAACCATTGGTTATTCATTAATCCACTCNCCCCAAGTAAAAACCANTTTTTATTTGTGCATTATTCGACTATTTACAGGGTAAATTTGTCAACTATTTTTACTTAAATTGAGAACACCTCTAAAACTAAGGAATTATTAAATGNGTGAAATTTATGCCCCCATTCCGGGCCATTGCAATTCATGTCGTCACTACGACAATAAGGCTTTTGGAGCAGTTAACTATGGACAATGTCGCTATTATCCCCCGATGAATATAGAAAAAATTGGAGAAGGAATAGCAAGAGGTCTATGGCCTATAGTCGGGTACGATGACTTTTGTGGAAAATTTACAGAAAGTTAAGAAAAACCCTTGATAGTCCTAGTCATTAAGTNCAATCGATTTTGCATTGCTATAAAATTTTAATTGGTCTCAGCCTTTTCCGCGGAGAACGTTTGAATTAAATCCTTGTTTTTCATAAGTTTTATTTTTCTGTTAAATTGAAACCTTAAAACAAAATAAGTTTCCTAATATCAGGCACAGGGTAAAAGCCATGAACGTAGAAAATTTTAATGAATTTCCCGATTTACCCAGCACTCACGTTCTGGACAATCGGATTTACACCAACCAAGAAATTTTTGAACTTGAACAAAAGGATATTTTTCAAAGCAGCTGGTTGTTTGTCTGTCACGAGAGTGAATTACCTAAACCCGGCTGCTTCAGAACCACACTCGCTGCCGGAAAACCTATAGTAATTGTCCGTGGAGATGATGGAAAAATCCGTTCATTTTATAATATTTGTCGGCACCGTTCTTCACCTGTCGTGCGAGCGGATACTGGCCGTGCAAAGGAGTTTCAATGTTTTTACCATCTTTGGACCTATAACCTGCAAGGCAACTGCACAGGTGTAACTAAACCTGACGGCTATAAGTCCGTTAAACTTGATAAAAATAAACTTGGACTGATACCCATCCGAACTGATTTGATTGCCGGGCTCGTTTTTGTTTGTTTAAACGGAGATACCAATTCTCTCTGTGACTACCTTGGAGATATAATAGAACCGATCATCGAGCCTCTGAATTCCGCAGAATTGGAAGTGTTTCATTTTCACCGGGCGGACGTCCAAACTAATTGGAAACTCTGGCAGGATAACAACAGTGAACGCTACCACAGCATGCTGCATGTTATTAATCGTAAAACACAACCCTGGGTAAAAGGAAAAAAGAGCCCGATGAAACTGAGGATCGGGATGAATGGGCACAGTGGCTACTGGTCTGATGGCGCAGCTGAAGTTGATTATGCAGCTGGCGGGTACTCCGGTGTTTCAGCCGGTATCTTACCAGGGTTGAAAGAAAACGAGATGCGGGTCATTAATCTTTTTCCGGATACAATGGTGAACATCCGTTCAAACGTGATACGGATAGATCGTATGGTACCTGTATCCGTTGGATTAACGAGGGTTGAATGGTGGGGACTTGGCCTGAAGACCGTTTCTGAAAAAACACGGATGGAAAGGCTTAAACACCATAACATGTTTTGGGGTCCAACCGGCAGAAACTTGGGAGAGGATGTTATCGCAGTAGAAGAGCAGTGGGCGGCAATGAACTCAGAAGTGGTTCGCTATAGTATTCTTGCCAGAGAAGAAGACTTGAACCCAACGGACGATGCCAACCTGCGAGCATATTACAAAGAATGGGGAAGAAGGATCGGCCGCCAGCCTCATGCACCGTTTGAAACCATAAACGGAGATAAATATTGACGAGTAAAGAAATTCTAGAAGAAGAAATGATTGGTTCGATAATAGAGCAGGAATCTATTTTTAAGTTAATAAGACAAACCGCATCCTGGTTAGATGAAGAGAAACTCGATCTTTGGCTAAAGTCATTCAGTAATGATAGTCACTATGAAATAAAAGCATCAAGTCCAGAGATTGGATCTGAAATGTCATGGTGGTACTCCGATAAAGCAGAGCTAGAAAAAATTATTGAGGAAATACCTGATCATGTAAGGGATAATGCAAAACGTTTACATTTAGTTACACCTATATCAGCACAGATAAAAGAAACTTGCGCGTCAGTTGTAACCCATTTTTCTATATTTAGAACAGCGACCGATGGAAGGAGTTCCCTTTATGTAACCGGTAGATATAAAGATGATGTTATAAAAGAAAATGGTCGCTGGTTTTTTCAAACCCGCACCGTCCTCTTGGATACCAGAATCATCGAGCCATTTACGCATCTACCTTTGTAATAAGTACACAAGAAAATTTTTTAACCAGCAATTCCAATGTAAATTAAAAACTATAACTTCGAGGCAACTTTAAAATTGCTCTTAAACCTCCTTTAGGAGATGAAGCCAATTCAATACTGCCGCCATAGAGAGTACATATTTGATTGACTATTGATAAACCAAAGCCCTGGCCTGGAACTGTTTCATCATACCGTTTACCTCGAGAGAGCATCGTATCTCTTATACCCTCTGGAATTCCAGGTCCATCATCATCTATCGAAAGGATTAACATTGGGAGAGGACTTTTGACCGCTTCAATCAATTCCGCCTTAATCCATACATTTTTCTTCGAATATTTAGCGGCATTTTCAAGAAGATTCCCCAGCATCTCTTCAAGATCACTTTGAGATCCTCTAAAATTAAGTTCACCTTCTACTTGGACATGGATAGAAGTTTTTTTATCAAAATACTGTTTCTTTATAGCACTTGATAGTGAACGTATTACTGACAGTAAATTTGTAACTTCATTCGTTAAGGGATTTCGATAAATTTCCTTTTCTCTAAGGAGATAACTATTGATATGCCTTTCTACTTTTTCAATTTCTGCCTGAATGATTTCTTGGTTTTGGGGTGTAGGTTTTCTATTTTCATTTCCAATTACAGAAATTGGGGTTTTTAAAGCGTGAGCTAAATTGCCTACCTCGCCGCGAGCCTTAAAAAGAACCTCCTCTGTGTGCCGAAGGTGTGCATTCAACTCATCTGTTAACGGTTTAATCTCTGGAGGATAAGCCTCTTCAAAATGTTTTGTTGCCCCTTCTCTTATAGCTAAAAGAGAATTTTTCAATTTTCTAAGTGGCTGCAATCCAAACCTGACTTGAAAAAAAGTACCAAATAATAAAAATAAACCCATTAATCCAAAGGCGATTGCCACCCTGTTGTTTACTCTATCAATTGCATCGATCACAAATTTGGGGTTAGCGCCAACCAAAAAATTATATTCTCTTCCTGATGCAGAATCCTTTACTTTTATTTGCATAACCTGTAAATCCGCGTCCGATGGCCCCGCACCATATAAAAGGGTTGGTGACTCAGAATTGGGATATTTAGAAAAAGGAATTGTAAAGCCTTCCATCGATAACGACCGCCCCACAATAAGCTGATCTTTGGTTCTGATAATTTGCCAATACCAGCCAGATTTAACCTGGTTATATTTTCCATCTTCATAATATTTTTGAAACGACATAAGTTCTCCTTCCGGAGAAAACCGGGTGAATTCTACGAGTCTGTCTAGATCTCCTTTAATCTGTCTATCAAGAGTTTCAATAATCGGCGCCTGAAGATAATGAGCAACAAACAAGCCCCCTAGTATTAAAGGAAAAAGGATCCATAAAGTAGCG
This sequence comes from Rhodospirillaceae bacterium, assembly GCA_002712335.1. The sequence goes on from PATI01000041.1 coordinate 11,575, forward strand.
GAGCCCCACAAACGTTGAGCAATAGACAGAGGTTTATTCATTTAGAATCACTCGGTGATGGCTCCGCCGATGGCAGCGATAGTCTGTAACCCCTTCCACGAATAGTATCTATATTTACACCGGGTAATTTTTTTCGTAAGCGGGCAATAAAAACATCAATGGTATTGGAATCCTTTAGAGAATCCGGGTCATGCTGAAGATCATATATATGTTCGCTCAGTTCAGTTCTACTAAAGACCTCGTCTGGATTATGCATCATAAAAGCAAATAACTTAAACTCATGGGCCGTTAAATCCACAAATTTACTATTTAAAGTTACGCGAGAACTTCGAGTATCGAGAATAACAGGACCACAGGTTATTTGTGCTGAAGAATGTCCGGAATGCCTACGTATAATTGCACGCAACCTCGCTAATATTTCTTCAATATGAAAAGGCTTAGTAACGTAATCATCTGCACCCTTGTCAAAAACCTCAACCTTCTCTGACCATTTATTCCGCGCGGTCAGAACGAGTACCGGAACGTTCTTCACAGGACTTTCAGCGTCCAAATCACGCCACGCCTCCAAAACACTCACCCCATTAAGTTTAGGTAACCCCAAATCCAATATGATGGCATCATAGGTTTCTGTTTCACCAAGAAATTGACCTTCTTCTCCATCGAAAGCTTTATCGACTGAGTAATGATCATTTTCTAATGCCTCGACGAGCTGTTTATTTAACTCTAGGTCATCCTCGATGACGAGAACTCTCATAAAGAAAGTCTCCATTTTAAATTATTAAATTCCACATTCTTCGTGATTGATAAAATTATACAGCTATTCAATTAAAGAAAAGACGTCCAATAGGAACACTTCTGCATGTTCCTACATGAATATTTGATGAATATGTCATTCAAACTCCATTCATGAATTCTTTTGTTAAATGCTCGGGCTTAATCCGGAGCCATTCTTGGCAATGCGCTTGGTTTTAAAAAGAAGGTAAATTGACGGAGAAAAATTATGATTACTTTTCCAAGAACATTAATGAAGAAAAGCATAATCCTATACCTGGCTTTGGTCATCAGTATTTTTATATTTAACCTAAATGCAGTTAGCGCCCATCAACAAAAGGAAATCAATAAAACTAATTTTAACAGTTTAGCTCAAGAGTTAATGGATGGTTTAAATGATGCGCTGCTTAATGACTTCTCCACACGATCAGGATATGGCCGCCCCGGTATTAAGATATCTTCATTTAAGGTTTCAAGATACGAAAATACAAAAGCGTTAGCCAATCTAGCAAACGAGTATAATGCACGCTTATTAGCGGCATTAATTAAAATATCAGATGGTCGTTTCAAATTTATAGCGGAGGTGGATAAATTCCGAATTGAAAAATTAAAAGACCTTTGCACCGATTCCGATAGTTGCCCTAAAGATAAAGACTCCTCCTATTACGGACCGGAAGCCGATATCTTAATTACAGGATCTCTTAGAATATTAGGTCATAAAGCATTCCTTACCTACCAGGCCACCGGAACTGAAAACGGTTTAATCTTGGCTGCGACATCGAGAACAAGAATACCGCTGCCCCACAGCTTTCATCACCGCATTAGGTCTCCTATTTTCCGCCTACCAAAAAATTATGGCAGTTCTTTGATTACAGAAGAGTTCAGCAGTTCCTGCACGCAAATTCGAAAGTTTCAGCGTTATTTAAAAAAATTGGGCTATCGACCGGGTCGCATTAACGGAAAAATCTCACTAGCTACTCGTGAGGCCATAAAGGCATTCCAATGGCACCATAATATTCCCGAAACCGGCAACTATAGTTGCTCACTATTTTGGCAAGTAAAAGCTCAAATGCCTGAGGATAATCGGTGGTAAAATGACAGGCGGAACCCAAGAAAATGCAATGACTGAGATTGCCCTCGCAATGGCAATGGGGTTTTTTAGCATAATGGTCCTTACAATGATTTCGATGGGCGTACCCACAAAAACGACCGTGGAATCAAAAAAATATATTCCGATCTTTAAACTTTTACCGTCCGATACAGATCAAAATAAAACCTCTCAAACCAACAGGAATGATGTCTTTATAATTTTTGATGGCAATTCATACCTGGACCACAGGCTAAAACCCATAGATCCAATAATTATAAACAAGGCAAACAGAATAATTCTCGCGCTCACACCAGAATTATCACTGAAAGACGCCTTGTCAGCTCAGGCAAAACTTATGACGTCGAAAGTAATTCTAACAACTCTCAATGAGGGATGGAAACGAGCACTGGCAAATCATGGAAAGGAGTTAATTAATGAAAAATAATTTGAATTTAAAATTTTTCACTTTTGAAATCACATTAACATTTCTTGTTATCCTACCTGTCCTCGTATTTTTTTCATTGAGTTCCAAGGCTAATGAACACCATAACCGTGCCTCCATTCAGAAAATGGTTGTTGAAGGGGCGGATAAGGTTGGCGTTTCACGGTCGTTGGCACTAGCCGTCGCTCATGCCGAATCAAATTTCGATCCTAAAGCCAAAAGTCACAAGGGAGCCCGCGGGGTTATGCAGATTATGCCGGCCACATCAAAAGGAGAATATCTGATTCACCCTGATCGGCTCTGGAACCCAGAGTTAAATATAATAATCGGTCTTCATTATCTCCGACGATTATTGACCCGTTATCAAGGACGAGCTGACCTTGCGCTTTCTTTTTACAACGGCGGTTCAGCTGTTGACCGTAAAGGAAGGGGAAGACCCCGCGTAATACCTTATACCCGCCATTATGTGATGAAAGTCACCCGATTACGGTTCAAGTACCAGCGTAGTCTTCGTACTGGACGTCTTAAATCCATTAACTTCAAACAATAACTTCAATCAGGAGTATTATTTAATGTCTTTTGCAAAATCAAAAAATTTTTCAAATATAAAAATTTTTCAATTAACCCTCATCCTTTTAGCCCTACCAACTCTTGGTGCCTGCAGCCTTGAAGAGAAGAAGACCAACACGGTATCTGATTTCCATAAGCATCGTTCGGCAGAGATAGCCGCAATGAGGCAATTTAGAACCTGTGCCGATGAAGGCAAAACTCTCGACCAAAACGCAAGGACGTCTGGAGGTTCAGGAGCTTATCTTGCTAGCGCAAACGTTCTGAAACAATGCGAAGCTGAAATACATCCGAATCATAATTCGATTGCGACTGAGGAAAGAATGCAGGCATACGCTTTAGCAATCCAAAACTATGTCAAGGGTCGTGATATTGCATCAGCCCGCTCAGCACTGAAAAAATTTAAAATAAAATTTTCAGGAAAAGATTTTTACTATCCGGATGGCACGTCATTCATTTTGACTATGGAAACTCTTCTAGGCATGCATGACGAAATGTCATTCGGTCAATTTTCTTCTCTAAATATCAGTAAAACGCTGAAGAAAGAAATGAGACGCCTCCACTATTGGAAAAACAAGTAACAACCCAACGAGAGCTAGAACTATGATACAAACATACATACACAAATTAAATTCCGAACATAGGGTATCAAAACAATTAACAGGAACCCTGTGCCTAGGTCTCCTTCTTTTTTCGGGCTTGTCTAGCCCGTCCAGTTCCAAGACGGTAACTGATAATTCTGACTGGGCTCCAACGTCCAGTGAACGTTTGATAAAACTTCCGCCCAATTATCTAAAAAAATCGATCGATCGTGACTTCGAGAAGTCGGGTTTAGCTAATGCCCTATACCAAAACCAGGATTCTATCGGTTTAAAGATTGAAACTTTAAGGGATATACAAAGTTCCATAAGGCAGGCGGATGACGCGGAATTAAAAATAGAATTACGGCACCAATATTTAGCCGAAAAACAGGCATACCTTGAGCTTGTAGCAAAAGATCAAAAGTTTCGTCGAAAACGGACGGAAACGAAACTGAAATTATATGAAAATCTTCTTAAAGGTATTCATCGCAAGAAAAAATCGTTAACTCCCCAAAAGGCAAGACTATTAGAACAACAAACCAAAGCTAAAAAGCGTTTCAATGCATCGATATATGAAGTCGACAAAAAGTTATTTCAATACGGGGTAATGGAGGAAAGTAAGTATGCTAGAAATTATGCTAAAAACGCGGACGCAATCCATCGATTAATACAAGCTATTAAAAACCATCCTTCTAGTGAACTCGCTGGCCCCCACCAGGAGGGGCAAAGCAAATCTGATTTTATAAGACAAATTATGCACGGATTAGAAGCAAATCTGGCCATCCTGGATCAAGAAAAACAAATTCTAGGATACATGGCGAAAGTCGTATCACTAGATGCTCGAGCCTTAGCTGAATCACTGCCTGAGGCACAAGTTGTCAGAAAAGATTCAAATAAACCACTCAAAGCTATTGAATTTTTTATCAATTAGGAGAAAAACATGACCAAAATTTACCTACGTAATTTATCGCTTATTGTATCATTTATAACCGCGATCGTTTGTAGTAGCGCTGCTCATGCCGGAACCCTTGAAAATATGGAGAGGGAACGGGCTATCCTCATAGAAACCTACCTATCTTTTGATCTTAACGAAAAGCAAAGGTCTCAAAGGTTGGCTATATCAAAGAAAAGGCTCACCGACCTTGAAAGATTGGTTCTCAGGGATAAGTCCCTTTTGGGAAGTAACCGGGGCATGGTTCGCAGTGCCTTTAATAATTATGACCTTAGCTTCTTGCTTCATGCTTCCCTAGAAAAAAACAGAACTGTTTTTGAACATTGGCTTCAGGAAATTGGGGTTTCATCATCAACCCTTATGAAGGCGCGATTGGGAAGGCGGTAATATGTTACGGGTTATATCTCACGGAAGAACCGCCTCAAGGACTCTTAGCTATATGCTTGGAGTGACCGTTATCCTACTCGCGATTTCCGTTATCTTTACAGCCAAACCCTTACCGGAGGTGACTGACTGGTTGAGGGACGTGCTCGGCTATTCATTTCTGGGTCTAACCGGCATCCTCGTATTTGTAGTTTTCTTCTGCTGGATAAAATTAATTTCAGAAGAAAAAGAGAATTTCGAAGTATGGATGATATCCGGTATCCAAGCCGCTAACGGGATCATGACGCTGGCCCTAACTTTTACTCTTTTGGGAATAAGTCTTGGGATTGCTTCGCTATCGGGTAAGGCTCTGACCCCTGAAACTGTTCAACCCGCCATTCATGAAATGACAACGAACTTCAGTCTTGCCTTCATGACAACCGTCATCGGATTACCCCTCTCGGCTGTTTTGAGAGGATTACTTATCGTCACCGACGCGAGACAACGGGGGATAGATCAAAATTCGATTAAGGAGAGTAGATAATGAAATTCCTAATATTTAATGCCGCTGTTATTCTTGCCTTGGTTGTTCTCCTCGTCGATCACCCAAAGGTTAAGAAGGTAATTCCGCACCAACTTACTGGCCTTGTTGACACAGTAAAACAAAAGGTAGCAGAAACGACAGAAACGAATAAAAGTGTCCAAAACTCAGAAATAATAAAAAAACAAAGAACACAAACAGAAAATATAGAAAGAAAATCGCCTCAAAAAAATACCAACAAACTGCAGAAAACCACACAGCCTGTTACTAAAACTATACCAACGAAAAAAACCACAAAGGTAGAAAAAATAGTTCCAATTAAGGTGAAAAATACTGTTCGAAAGACCATACCCACCAAGCAAACGAGGCAAACAACGGCCGGTCATCGCAAGGCCAAAACCGCGCCAAACAAAACTGCCGCCAAGAACAATTCAGAGATCAAAAATCTTTTGTCGAAAAAATAGAATAAGGCGCCCTCCTCAACAAATATTAAAGAAGGCTTAATGCCTGATAAAATTAGAAGACGTGACTTAATGGCACTTTCAGATGAAATGGAATTTATTCACGCACGATCCCTCACAGACTGAAAAGTATAATTCTCATTGTTATGTTAAAACATACAGCCAGTTTACTCTCAATCGGATCGGGTATACTCGTGATCTTCTTTTCTATCTTGTTGCTCATCCCGGAAAAGAAAAATCAAAAGTACCCACTTGCAAAATTAAATACAGTCCAAAAAGTAACTAAACCAAAGGAACTACGACCCAAAATAATAAAAATAACACTTCCTGCCCCACCAAGGTATATCGAAACAAAGGGCGTCTCCAAACTAAAACAGGCTGTTAATCAGCCATCGAAGTCACACCAAAGCAAACAAAAGCAAACTTTAATCCATAGGATAATGACCCCTAGGAATATTAGCACACACCCGAAAACTGAGAGTTTTACACCCCTAAAACCAAAACCACCTAAGGGGGCTACTTACACTAAAAGAAAAGGGATCAAACTTTTACAAAAGCCAAGAAGGTCTAAACAAATCAAAAATCTCAAAATTTTTAAGACTAAAACATCAAAAATTATCCAAAAAACAGACCCAGTTGAAACTATTCCAAGAGGCCGCGTACTGCTCCGATTGCTTGAGCATGGCAAAGGTCCGATCATAGATATTGCTTGGCCAGAAAATTATGTTGAGAGACAGCGCCTATTTAAAGCATTTCGAACCTGTTACGGAATGAAATTAGCCGTTATAACCAATGACAGCCAATTATTCACAAAATTCACTCCCCCAACAATACCCTGGAGACCAAATTCCGATGCTTATAGCGGGTTCCTTCGATCGCCGATTGGTCAAAAGATTAATAATGAAACACGTCTAATTACCGAGATAACGAGGAAACACAAAATCCAAAATGGCCGATCAGTTAGAATTTTTCCGCGCAATACGGATGCTATCATTCTCGCGGGGTTTCAAAGAATTGTAGGAAACGGGTACACAAAATATTCACGCATTCAGGCTCACTATAGTTTAACACCAAAAGGAGGTGTTTACCTCGAACAGATAAAGGTCGATGAGCGACCCGTTGCCGGGACCATAAGAATACCACCGGAGCGTAATTCAGGATGCAGAGTTTAAGGAAATGGGATGTCCAAAATTGTTCATTCTGTTGTGGCCTTTGCTGGTGTTTGTTATTAGCACCGGATGCATGAGAACGTCTTACACAAATATTAAAAATTCAAATCCAGGCACAACGGGATTAATGGACCGGCAGGTCTCCTATTGGATTGATCCAAGATTTCATGAAACTTTCCCACGTTGCGTCCTTGTTCTCATGCATCCACGAGACGACGAGCGGGACATAAACAACATAATATTACGGGCTTTCGAAAGGTATCTTGGGGAAATATTTGAAAAAGTCATCGGATTCAGAAAGGCTAAAACATTAAGCAGAACCCTCGCCATCGACTTCTTCAATCAAAAGGATCGTATACTTTTAGCCAAACGTGCCGAGTGCAAATTTTATGCGGAAATTGATATCGAAAATATAGAAGACCAATTCGCACTAATATGGGCCAAACGATCCATTAAACTATCAATAAAACTGACTCAAGCAACAACCGGGGAGATTGTTTTTAAAGCTAAGCACATTGCCCAACGCAGCAACGGCGGCTTGCCACTCTCTGCTATAGGAGTTCCAATCTCAATTACCCAAGCAGCTATGGTTAGAGGCGACCCTGAGACATTTCATTCTCTAGCAGACGACGCGGCGAGACGCATGCTTTTACCCTTACCAAGTTTCAAGAACTAAAAATCTGAAAGCCTAAACGAATAACAGCAGACTGACCGTGCCTAAAAGTCTTTGGATTCTGTGCTCCCGCTCAAACCACCTCGGCGCAAAGGAGGACGCTTATTCTGTATCCGCCTATTTTGCGTATTATCATGCAGATGTTTCTTACCACCTGTATCTTTAACTAAACGGTTTTGACGCTGTTTGGAGGCCAATGCTCCTGCGGCTTCGCCGGCATTCCAGGCAACGATAACTCCATAAATTCCTTGGCTTGTAACTGGGTGAACAGCCTGCCAATCAAGAACCTCGTTGATCCCATTAATTTTTTTAAATCCCGCACCCTGTTCCATATCTTTTCGAAATTTTCGACTTACTTGAGCCTTTGTGACTCCATTTTTATAACTCTTTACATTCTGCGCCGTTGTGGAAGCTCTCTGTAGCGCTACCGTTTGATTGATATAAAGGCGTATGAGGTTCTCCGCTGAATTTGTTGCATTACCCTTCGCGGACATTATCGCATTGGAATCATTCCCATCGACTTCGGCTTGTCCATAGGCAATCAAATTTACGTGTCCGTTCTCATCAACCTTTATTGATAAACCCCATTGAGAAACTAATTTGAATAGGTCTTTCTGATCATTGGGGTTGGGTAACTGTTGTACAATTGGACGGTCTGGATTGAACTTGGGAACATTGGAAAAATCTCTTGCCGCCATTGCATCAGCCAATCTCTCTGATTTTTTTGTATACCTAAGCACCACACAAAATTGCGCATTAGGGCTGTCTGTAGGCAGGTTTTCATTAACAAACTGTGTGTAAATTCCCTTCATTCTTTCCTTAGCAGCAACCTCTATTACTTCTCTAAAACGACGGGAACGAAGAAGTTTATTGGCTTCAGCCTCGGCAGCCTTCGCTTTTTGCAGGAGAGCCTCTCGTTTCGAGGAATTACTTTGCTTTAAAGCTTTTCTTTCGGCATCAACGTCGTGACCTTTTTTCTTGAGGTCCTCATCCATCATAGCGTTTAACCAACGCATACCCTTATTCCAGGTACTTCCGGCTGTGTCTTTGTTTTCTGGGTCTTTAATCTGACTGGCTTGACGGCGAAGATCTTTTGCACGATCAGCATCCGACTTCTGATTGTAAAGTTTATTCTCTGACGGCTTTAACCTCGAGGATGCCTCACTGCGGATTTTTCTCTCTAACGCGGCGGCCATCTTGGTATTGCCATCCATCCAAGCCTCTCTAAATGCAACATATCTGCTATCTATAAAACCTGGCTCACCTATTTTAACTTCTGATGAAGCCATTCCGGTAGCGATGGCAAATTCATTTGGTTTACCGACATTATTGAAACCCTCTTTCCAACCCTTATTTCTGAGATAGGATCCACATGGGCTTCCACTCGCCGTCTTGGCGGCATTCGTCCGGTTCATACTGCTTTGTTTTGGAGAGAATCCGGTTATAGCGCCATTCGCATCTGTATTGGAGGGTATGAATTTACCCTGCGACTGGGCAGAAACATTTAAAGGGAAAATAAAAGCCCAAGTTATGGCTCCAATAATGTAAGGTGATATTTTAAACATTTTAAATCCCCTGATTTTCCTGTTTCGCTGTATAATAATGTTTATAAACCCATTCGGACCGGTTTTAAAAGAATAATCAACTCAGTCCTTATCAAACTCTTTATCCATCTCTTTTTCAAAATCTCTCATTTTGCGTGCACGTTTTTGGGCCTGGGAGGCAGCTTTTCGTGGACGAATGATAAAATCATCCCTCAGAAGCGATCTCCTGCTGATCATCAACTTCAGGATTTTTCCGGTGGACATCTTTGACTGGGTATCAATTACTTTCACTGAGCCAACTCTTGTTTCTGTTCGCCCGAGGCTTTCGCCCGTATGCGGGTCAGTCATTCTCTTTCCGAGCCTTACCAAATTATAAACACCACCACTCCTGACGGTATCACCACCCTGCCCTAAGGTGAGAAGTTCTCCGTCAACATTCAGAACACTAATTGGAAAGATCGCATTGACAATTTTTTGTCCAATGACTTTTGCTATCCTATCCGCAATATTACCGAGAGACCCCGCCTCTCGTTGGAGCTTCTCTGTTCCAGCTAGCTTTACTTGCGTGCTCGCGACATCGAGTATCCGGTAGGTGACCCTCGCCCCTACCTTCGGAGTTTTGATTACCTGCCCCGTTGTTCTCATTTTAGTTTTTTTCACATATGAGTAAGCGCGCTCAACGACACCCGTAACGATGTAATCAGTGCCAACCCTGTTACCGAGGCGGGCCAACTCTTCCAATCTCATCCCCCCGCCTTTAATGAAGGCGGCCTCTTTATCTTGCTCGGCAATAAAACTTCGATCAAGCATGGCAAATCGACGAGTTTGCGTTAAGTAATTCTCGAGACCGCGACGAAATATGTCTTCAAAGTCTAAAACAAGTCGGGTTTTTCGTAGACCCTTACGAATACGCAATGGCACAACAGCCATCTTCAAACGTTTAAGCTGCGAACTCATTTTAAAAAATGGTACCGTCACACTAAGGAGAACACGATAAATACCAGTTTTTTTATCTTTCTGCTGATCAAGAATTTCGTAACTTTTTACAATTCCCTTTGTACGCTTTGAGATTGTCTCCCTGAAGCTCTTGGCACTCTGAACTGTTTTCGTGCCACCCTTTACCTTTGACGCCTGAGAAAGAGAGCTTTTTGCCCGACTGCTGATAACCGCGCCATTAATCTGGCTAATCCCGCTGACAAGGGCCCGCTCCACTGCCCTTTGCAGCGATCCACCCATACCCTTGGCTTCTACGGTACGATATTGAACCCTGGCGTCAGCAAAACCCGAAAATACAAAAAATAGAAGTACTGCAAGGACACAAGGACCAATGGAGCTAAAAAGCTTTGATTCCCTCATGGCTAAAAATTTCCTTATCAAAACTATTTTAAACCCTTCTTTCGAAGAGTTTTTAGAATAAGTTCACCGGTTTTACCTCCGGCCTTTTTTATAGCACTGGTTCTAGCGCTATTTTCATTGATCCCAAACCCCGGCCACTGTTTAACGACTGCCGCCACTTTCCTTGAAAATCTTTTTGATACGTCGTAAACGGCAACGTTAACTCTTACCATTACCATTCTCCGCCCGCGATAATTACGCGATGCGTCTACCGTCATGGTTCCCCGTGCAAAATACTTGATTTCACATTTCCGGGCTGCCTTTCGGATCTTGTTCCAATGCCTTGAAGCCATTTTATTCTTGGTCTTAAAAGTTTGGGACACCGCTTCTACTGACGGTGTCCGCCCACAGTCCTCCGCGGCACCTTCCAACTCAGCATATTCTGTGGACTCATATCCAGCTTTGGAGAGCGGCCCCGTTACAAATGTATTAAAATCTCCGCCGCTGATTATCTTGTACTTGATGTCATCGGATTTTCTGACAGTGCTACCGCCAGATTGGCTCCTGCTCTTTGATTTCTGGGTAGTGTAGGACACAGCTTTTCCTCCCGAAGCTCTGGCCATTTCTTTAGCTTTCGATTTAGACCCGCTACTCTTATTTTTTTTAACAGTAGCTTCAAAGCTCTCAGCTGTAGCCGCCTGCCTCGCAACAAACAAAGCCATAAAGGGCGAACCAGTCCCCGACTCTATTTCTTTAGGTTCCTTTTTTACCTTCAGAACGCTGGCGATCCTCTCCTTGTCTATATCCAAACAGACGGTGCTCTTGAGCACCTGGTCAGATTCAGAAAAATTCCGCGTCGCCTCTTTTTTAAGGTTCGAAACATAGAAACCTAGATTCTCAAGGATCTGACCCTTTTTATCCATGTAAGCCTTTAGATGGTCTCCATCGAGAGACTTTATATATCTGTCCCAAGCAGCGGAAATTGCTTTCTTTT
>PATI01000042.1 GCA_002712335.1 Rhodospirillaceae bacterium
ACGAGCGACTTTATCCGGTCAACATTTTTTTCTGACGCCCTATAGTGATAGCCTGCCTTCTTCCGGGAATTTGGATTGGGGTAAAGGTAGTAATTGAAGTTTGCTTTGAAAAATTTTTCTTTTTGTGATCCTAAAAAGTTTTTCGTCCGACCCTCGTCATTCCTTAAACCCTTTCCGCCTACGAAGGCAATCAGATTTGCCTTTGCATTATCTTTTTCCAGAGATAAAAAGGGTAACTTGGATACTGTATTTACGATTAACGTTTGCGCTTGCAACGGAATAATTAAAGCCCAAAATAAATAGACAAAGGCTATAAGATTTTTCATGAAGTACTGGCCAAGTTATTAATATGATTTGTAAATTATGGACTTATAAACCCAAAAAATTCTTAATTTGTAAATTAGCAATGAAAATGATCTTTATCATCATAATATTTTTATACTCTGTAGTTTCCTCTAACTCCTTATTGGCCGAATGGGTTCCAATAGCAAAAGATAAAGACGGTACTACGACCTACATCAACTTTAAAAGTATTAAAAAATCTCAGGGTCGGGTTTTTTGGTGGGCTTTGGATGATCGAATAAAACCGAGCAAACGCGGAACAAAATCAGCAAAGCATTCTCATGAGGGCGACTGTTTTATGTTTCGTTATAGGACCCTGAGTTGGTCATTTTATAAAAATTCCATGGGACTAGGAAAGGGAATTTTCGCACAATCAGAAATACCATATTGGCGTCACCCAAGGAAAAATTCGTTGGAAGGTTATATTTTGAAATTAGTTTGTGAAAGAACCAAGTGACTTTAATACCCATTAAACTTAATGTCTACTTTTGTTGAAATCGCTGCTAACATTCCCATACAAACAACGCGGAACAAATGGAAATGTATTCGTGATGAAGTAAGAGTATTTTCCATTGTGAATGCCGCCATTACATTTATCTAATCTATCCCCACCGCCGACGTAATGATAATCTTCAACGTAGGTACCATCATATTTCTCTAGAGGACCAGAAGGCCTTTCCCCGGACTTTAATTCCCAACCTGAGGTTTTCAAATCTTCAACATAATGTATTTCGAAACCATCTCCCGCATAACCAATCAATGTTTTACTATTACTCTCTACTAAGCCTGTTGGCACTCCGTGATAGTGATACAATCCACCACGACCAACATGGGCATTATTGAAATCTAATCCTAGCTGCCCCCTTACACCAAATATTTCAACATTCCACCGCCTGTCGCCGTTTCTACTGTGCTGCCTCCGAGCTGCAGGATCCCAGTATCCGGCAGTGCTTGGCCTAAACAATACTCCGTTCATGGCAATACCCATAATTCCGCGAATCGGAGTGGATTCTTTATTTCTTTTCGGAGATCTCGGCACACAAACATCTATCGATTGTTCGGTTATCTCATTTGGATTACCCCTAACTGGAAAATCCCCCGTTGTATGATTGGGAATGCCGTTACTAATAAAACATCGATTATCGCCTTTAATCTCCATGATAAATTTACTTTTCACATCTCCATGAGTGATCGATGCGAGGCTTAGTGAAGAAACTATGATGGATAGACTAAAAAATATTTTTTTCTGGTTCATTAACTTAGGTATCTAATATTAAGATTTAAGTGCGAATTTTTAAATGTTTAATGAGTTTCGTCAATTATCGGGTAATTTGCTTAGATCCGCACCAGAAAGTATTGATCGTCTTGAGAATTCTTCCTCATCAATCTCGTCTGTGCGCGGTTCTGTAAATAGTGGTCGTACCTTAATCTCTCCCCAGGTTTTATCTGACCTCCAGAGAAATGCTCTACCGTCGTCACACAAAACAGCGGGGACCGAACCATCTACCGAAAAAAATCTCATCGAAACCTCCACTGATAATATCATACTTAGAAGTGAAAAATTCAAGGTGGAAGAAACCCTTCAAGGCACTCAAACTCTCATTGAGGGTGGTGGTGACCCCTACGGGACTCGAACCCGTGTTTTCGCCGTGAAAGGGCGATGTCCTAGGCCACTAGACGAAGGGGTCACTGCGCCACTTTCCTATATGGCATACGCTGTAAAATCAATAGGGATTTTTATTCAGTTTCTTTTATATCTTCTGATTTTTTTATTCGATGGGTGCTGCGCCGAACTTTTGCCGAACGATAGCCATTTATAAATTTTAAACTCCAAGCGTAGCCAGCCCAACCTCCCAAGACTGCCCAAGGGCCACAACCAATCAGCATTGGAACACCCCAACCTTTAAAAAGTAAAACGACATACAACCATACACCTTCCCAGTAACCAACAGACCCATGGGCTGCAAAATTTTTATCATAGGATATTAAAAATTCGTTATACCCTGACAGGTCATCAAACCTGCCAAGAATAATTTGTCCTGTAAGAAAAAAAAGATAATAAGAAGGTAGTAAGGTCAGAACATTCGTGATCCACGTCCAAGCTAAAGAAATTAAGAGATGAAAGTCCCAATTGAAAATTCGTCGCGCAACAACCCAAGTGATAAAACAAAATATCATTTGAATGCCAACCGTCGGGGTCATTGCCCAAAACATTCCTATTCCCACTCCGCGCGCGATATGAGTCGGAGAGTGCACACTCCTTTTCAGAGGGACCACCAAGCGTAGTCGGCATGCACGTTTAAACCTTTCCCATCTTGAAAAAGTCTGTAACCGCTTTTTACTCATTGAATTATCAGAGGTACTCATAAAATTACTTTAACCAAATATTATGACTGTCTTCGGGTCATATTCATATAGGTACTCATGGTATTTTAAAAAATAATTTTTAGACACAAAAGATGATCATAAATTTTCAATCAAAATTTAAATTGTTGCAACATCATCAATAAAAATTTGGGGATTAATACGATTTTGCCAGGAATTCAGCCGTAAATTACCTGCTATATGCACCGGAGAACCATGTGCATTGATCAAAGTCTGACCAATGGGATTCTCGACAGACCTGAACGCTATTCCTTTCAAATTGCCTCCCCCATCAGCATTCCCTAGGGTTACGCTAACGTGATCTTCGCCGACAACTTTAGCAAAGGTGACCATAGCTCGTGGTATTACGAACCTAGGTCTTGGGTTACCACTACCAAAAGGGCCGGCGCGATCTAAAATTTCAATAAGATCAGTAGTAATCCCCGTGGTCGATACTACCCCGTCAACCGCTAGTATGGGTTTAATAGAAATTCCAGCTAGCTGTCGTAAAACATGCTTTTCAAGGTACACTCTAAGTTCATTCAACTTACTTTCTTCCACGGTAAAACCTGCAGCCATATTATGGCCACCACCGTTTAGTAAAATCCCAGCCTGATTGGCTGCCAGAACCGCAGAACCCAGAGTAACTCCTTTAATTGAACGTCCCGAACCCTTTCCTAGTCCATTCGACAAACTGACCACGAAGGCTGGTAAATTAAACCTCTCACGTAGACGGCCAGCAACTATTCCTATAACACCCGGGTGCCAGTCTTTTCCCGCAACAAGTATTAATGGTCGATTATCTTCCACCTGTTGGAAAGCCTGCTCTACAGCTGCTTCCTGAACAACTTTTTCTATAGTTTGCCGCTCCATATTATAATTATTGAGCAGCACAGCACACGCATCAGCTTCACCAGAATCATTCGTAGTTAACAACCTGACACCGAGCCCAGAATCCCCTACTCTTCCTCCCGCATTGACGCGTGGCCCTAACACAAAACCTGCGTGATATGCATCCAATTTTTGATCAACCTCAGCAACATTGGCCAAAGCAGAAATCCCTAGATTGCCTCTACTAGCCATCACCTTCAATCCCTGACTTACAATGGCCCTATTTACGCCAGTCAACGGTACAACATCACAAATTGTTCCTAAGGCAACTAGATCTAATAGAGAGATCAAATCTAGTTCCTCATGCCCCTCTTCAAACCAATTTAACGTTCTTAAAGCCCGATTAATTCCTACAACTAACAAAAAGGTAACTCCAACCGCCGCTAATTGCTTGCAAGGAGAAACTTCATCGGCTCGGTTCGGGTTTATTACCAAAGCCCCGATAGGCAAACGTGGTTCACCGACGTGATGGTCAATTACAATAATATCGATATCATTTTCTGCCGCTTCTTCAAGAACACTATAGGCGGTCGTTCCACAATCTACGGTAATAACGAGACTGGCGCCTTTTTCTTTAAGCTTTAACAGCGCAGGCAAGTTGGGCCCATAACCCTCTTTTTGTCGGTCTGGTATATAGACCGGTACAGATTGTCCGAGATGTCCAAAAAAACGAACTAGTAGTGACGAAGATGTAGCTCCATCGACATCGTAATCTCCGAGGATCCCAATGGTTTCACCGTCATGTATCGCCTTGATGATCCGTTCAATAGCCAGATCCATATCCAAAAGATGAGAAGGATCTGGCAACGACGACCTAATAGTAGGGTTAAGGAAGTGGTTAGCATCATCGATACCAATATCTCTAGCGGCTAACACTCTGGCCAAGACATCATGAATTTCAAATTTCTGAGAAAGCGCTTTTGCCAAGCGTTCATCTTTTATACGTGATACCCACCGTTTCCCGGTAACAGAGCTTTCTACCCCAAGGTAGTTTTCTTCGATGTCTAGTGACATCCAATTTAACTATCCGGTTTCTCTGGAATCGGGAGCAGATTTCCGATCAAAATTATGGACAGCCTCTATATACCTAACCGTCCCAGAACGAGAACGCATTACCAAAGAATGGGTCATGGCTCCACCGGAAAAACGACGTACGCCCTTCAGCATGGTACCGCTTGTAACGCCGGTTGCCGCGAACATTACATCACCACGGGCAAGATCTTCCATAGTGTATTTCCGATCAAGATCCTCTATACCCCAATTACGTGCTCTTTCCCTTTCATCATCATTTCTGAACAATAATCGACCTTGCATTTGTCCGCCTATACAACGAAGAGCCGCGGCAGCCAGAACTCCTTCAGGGGAACCACCAGAGCCTAGATACATATCAACCCCACTCGCTTCTTCAGAGGTTGCTATAACGCCGCTAATATCGCCATCAGAAATCAACATAATCCTCGCCTGTGCTTCCCTAACCTTAGCAATTAATTCTTCATGTCGTGGTCGATCAAGGATGCATACAACAAGATCCGAAACATCAACATTTTTGGCTTTAGCAAGATTTTGAAGATTGCTTTCCGGGGTTTGGTCTAGATCAACAACATTTTCTGGTAACCCCCCACCCACTGCTATTTTATCCATGTAAACATCGGGAGCGTTTAAAAAACCTCCATGTTCAGCCATAGCTACTACAGCTAATGCATTCGTGAGCCCTTTCGCCGTAATCGTAGTCCCCTCGAGGGGGTCGAGCGCTATATCAATTTCTGGTCCATCGCCAAGACCGACTTTTTCTCCAATATAGAGCATTGGAGCTTCATCTCGTTCTCCTTCACCGATCACAACAGTGCCCTGAATCGAAAGACTATTTAATGCGGTTCGCATTTCATCAACTGCCACCTGGTCAGCCGCCTTTTCATCCCCTCTGCCCATCTGTCGAGAGGCAGCAAGTGCGGCTGCCTCCGTTACCCTTACTGCTTCTAAAGCTAGATTTCTATCCATCGGAATTGATTCCGGCATTACTCCAACCCTCCTCAAAATTTTCGGTTAGTAAATAATATTATAAGAAAAAGCCTATTTTACTTTAAAGTAATAACGGTTCTATTCTTATTATTCTTGGCTCCTCCACTACCGTTTCATACTCTGCAAAACGGTTGATAACTCTTCTTATGGCTCCTTCTTCAACATCATGAGTAGTCATTACCACAGGAACAGATTCATCGAGTGAGCGGGTTCTCTGCAGGATACCTTCCATGGACACTTCTTCATCCCTTAAAACACCGGCTACGTCAGCGAAAACTCCTGGCCGATCAAGAACCATCAATCGAATATAATACGATCCAATATGTCTTTCGATCGGAATAACATTACTGATATCAAGTTCCGAAGCTGGNTTGCCAAATGCCGGCGTGATCATTCCACGTGCTAGATCAACCAAATCTGCAACCACGGCCGANGCCGTTGGNCCAGCCCCAGCNCCACGNCCTTCATAAACTGTGGGACCCAAAAAATCACCTTGTACTACAATCGCGTTATAGACNCCCTCAACATGAGAAACNGGGGAGTCAAACCTNAGCATACAAGGGTGTACACGTTGAACAACTNCATTTTCTGATGNCTGNGCAATTCCCAAAAGTTTTATGCNGTATCCAAGCTCNTTTGCAAATTTTATATCTAGAGCNGANANATNACGTATACCCTCNATATAAGTATCAGAAAAATTCACNTCATTACCAAATGCGAGGCTAGATAGAATAGANAGCTTATGGGCAGTATCAATGCCATCAACATCAAAACCTGGATCCGCCTCGGCGTAGCCCAATTCCTGTGCCTCAAGCAGTACCTCTTGAAAATCGCGCCCAGTTTCTCTCATAGTAGTAAGAATATAATTACAGGTCCCATTGAGAATACCATACAACCCTCCAATTTTATTCCCGGCCAACCCCTCTTTGATTGACTTAACGATAGGGATACCACCTGCAACCGCCGCTTCATATGCCAAGCCAAGATTATTTTTTTCAGCCTGAAGAGCAAGATTCGTACCAGATTTAGCAATGAGTGCCTTGTTAGCAGTCACCACAGATTTTCCTGCTAGAATTGCTGCTTCACAAGAATCCTTGGCAACTCCGCTTTCACCACCAATAAGTTCAACAAAAACATCGCAGTCAATTTCACGAGCCATGGCCACAGGGTCGTCAAACCATTGAAAACTGGTTATATCAATACCGCGATCACGGTTGGGGTTCAGAGCGGAAACGGCAACAACTTCTATTTCCCTTTCACATTTCCGAGAAATTTCTGAGCCATTTTTAAGAAGAAGTTCTATTACACCGGTACCAACGGTACCAAGTCCAGCTATTGAAATTTTTAATGGTTTTCTCAATTTTTTTCTGCTTACTTATGAAAGTCTTCAATAATTTTAGAACTTTGAGACAAAAATCTTTTAATATTACGTGCAGCTTGCATTATCCGTTGCTCATTTTCTACCAGCGCAACCCGAACAAAACCCTCACCATATTCTCCAAATCCAATCCCGGGTGACACAGCAACTTGTGCTTCCTTGAGCAGCAATTTTGAAAACTCAAGTGAACCCAACTCCCGAAACGGCTCGGGAACAGGCGCCCACGCAAACATTGTAGCGTTAGGTGCCGAAATTTTCCAACCCGAGCGATGAAAACTTTCGATTAATACATCCCGCCTTTTTTTATAAATGTTTCGATTCTCATCAATACAATTCTGAGGACCATTTAACGCCGCCGATGCAGCTACTTGAATTGGAGTAAAGGCACCATAATCAAGATAAGACTTGATTCTTGCTAACGCACCCACCAATTTTTTATTACCTGTTGCAAAACCAATTCGCCATCCGGGCATAGAATATGTCTTACTTAATGATGTAAATTCAACAGCGATATCTTTTGCTCCAGGAACTTCCAGAATCGAAGGAGGAGGTTCTCCATCAAAATAAATTTCTGCATATGCTAAATCAGAGAGGATATAAATCCCATGCTCTTTACAAAATTCAACCACTTCCTTGTAAAAATTTAGACCTACAACTTGAGCTGTTGGGTTAGACGGAAAATTTAGAACGAGCGCCAGAGGTGGCGGCACACTATGCTTTACCGCCCTTTCAAGGTGTTCACGCAAATCTATATTTAGCCCTACAGGTATGTGTCTGAGAGCTCCTCCGGCAATGATAAAACCATATGCATGGATGGGATAACTAGGATTAGGAACTAAAACAACGTCCCCCGGACTAGTAATTGCCATGGCAAGATTGGCAAACCCCTCTTTAGACCCCAATGTAACAATAGTTTCTGTTTCTGGGTCAATCTCTACGTTAAAGCGCCTGCCATAATACTCGGAGTTAGCTTTTCTCAGGCCTGCAATACCTTTTGACACCGAATAACGGTGAGTTTTTGGATTCTGAACTACTTCAACCAATTTTTCGACTACATGGGACGGAGAAGAGAGATCTGGATTTCCCATACCAAAATCTATTACATCTTCGCCAGCAGCGCGTGCTGCAGCCTTCATTGAATTTACCTCCGCAAAAACATACGGAGGTAATCGCCTTACTCTATGAAAATCGTAGTCCATACTATTAGGAGCCCTAATAAGTTAATCTTCGAACCCGAACTCGTCGTGCGTTGACGGTCGTGTTTGTGTATGTGTTTTAATTATTTAAAAAGATTTCAACACGCCGATTTCTGGATTCTTCCGACGGCATGACTTCAGAAAACCTAGGTTTTGAATCCGAAATTGCACTAATCTCTATGGCCGTCGGATTGACACCGAGTCGTTTCAATTGCTTTCCGACCGCGTGCGCACGATCAAAAGAAACGTTGAAATTCACTAAATGATGACGTTTCCAAGACATATCACGTGTTCGACTACTCGCATGTCCAATCACTTGAATTGTACCGCCTCGCTTTTTAAAAAGATTCGCAATTCTACGAATAGTCTTTCGAGTTTTAACCGTTAATTTTGATGAGCCAGTATCAAAAAGAACAACGGCGTTTTGACCGCTGCGTTCCACATTTGAATTTTCATGGGCAATCGGTTTAGCCGGAGAAAATCTGTTTGCCACGCCGGACGGAAACCTTATAGCAAATGGGTTGGCCTGAACAAATTTATTTTGGGGGGTAATATTCAAATAATTTTTGTCAGTGCTGGCCAACACATTTTTTTTCACCTTCACCTTTTTAAAGGAGGTCGCTCTTTTTAAGGGTGAGCGATTTCGGACTTTAGTTATGCTAGTCATTTTACTTTTTAAAATCTTTTTCGGGTTGCTGCCTATTCCTCCAAACGAAACCTTTGGCGGAATTGCTATGGGTTTACGCTTAATTACCTTAGTTCCCATCAAACGTTTTTGTCGATTAACCGTTCGTTCGGTATAACGTGCTGCATCTCGGTCCGATTTTAATGAGTTTTGTAGTTTTTTTAATTCAACTAAATTTGCACGTGCTGGCCGATTCGGTACACTCGACAATTTAGGGAAATTTTTATTAGCTACTCTATTTTTAAATTTTTTAACTGTATCATCGTTACTACCAACACCAACAACCCAATCTTTCGTCCCCTTATACCATTCAACGGGATTGGCCCAATCTGGCATTGAGGAGCAACCTACTAAGAGAAAAGAAACCGAGCATAATACAAAAATGCTATTTCTTATATTTCGAATAAAAATTTGATTTTTCGAATACATTATTTTTGCCCTTCGCCCCAGTGTTCACACTTCATGAAAGCCATAGAAACAATCATTTATATTAGTAAGATAACGAATAGAAGCTTCATCAACCAGAAATTTATAATATTTTGTTTGCCGCTGCCAATAACAAGTATTCATTGAAACCTACAATCCTGTATCTTCAGGCAATTTTAACATTAAATTAAGGTTTTGCACGGCCTGTCCTGACGCACCCTTACCCAAATTATCTAATTGAGCGCAAAGCACAGCATGGTCGCTTCTTTTGCTTCCAAAAACAAATAATCGCATATGATTAGTACCATTCAGTTCTTCAGGGTCGAGTAAATCTAAACGTTGATTTTTCTCACTATCATTTGCAACAGAGACAAATTTTTTATCCCTATAGTAATTAGTCAATACCTTTGATATTTCATCTACACTCGGTTTCAAAGGTATATGCGATAAATAGAGTGGTATTTGAACAATCATGCCCTGATGAAACCTCCCAACACTTGGAACAAATAGCGGTCTTATTTTTAGTCCACTGTGTGCCATTATTTCGGGTACATGTTTATGTTCTAGACCGAAACCATACCCAAAAAACTGGCTACTTATTGCTCCATCTGTTTTGTCATCTTCCATCCGCGATATAAGTGATTTTCCGCCGCCGCTATAACCCGAAATCGCGTTTATAGTAATTGGATGATCATTGGAAATTATTCCATTCGAAACCAAGGGACGAAGTAAGGCAATCGCGCCAGTAGAGTAACAGCCGGGATTACTGACTAAAGAGGAATTCGATA
Organism: Rhodospirillaceae bacterium; assembly: GCA_002712335.1. The sequence continues at coordinate 10,090 of PATI01000042.1, forward strand.
TAACTTGACTCTGAACCGAGTCAAGTTCCGGGAATCCATAAACCCAGTCTGCAGAAGTTCGATGAGCAGTTGAGGCATCTATTAAGCGAACGGCGTTTCCTTTCAATAGAGTTATCGCCTCCATAGCCGCATCATCGGGCAAACACAAAATTGCAATATCCGATGCAAGTAACGCTTCCTTCCGCGCAGATGAACTTTTCCGATCTTTGTCACTCAATTGAATTAAAGAAAGTTCAGAACGGCTTCGGATTCTTGATTTAATTTGAAGACCGGTGGTTCCTTCTTCGCCATCAATAAATATCTGATAATTCATGGGGCTTTAACCTGTTCCAAAAAACGAAAAGTATTAACCAAATTCTGATTCTTAATTAACGTTTCATCTCGGACATAAAGTTTGCTCTCCGGATAAAAAATTCTCGTTTGATCCGGACAATAGGTAAAACTGGTTACTAAAATAAGCAAAGCCTAATTAGAGTTGATAGTCAGGATTAATTATCTGTTACACAAGTAAGTACCGTAAAAATCCTGATATTAATTTATAAACAAAAAACTTATTTATTAAAATAAATTTTCGACGACTCTTTTTTTGCAACAAAATGGATTAATAAACAGAAAATCAAAAAAAACGACCAAACTGCCCATTCCGACTTATCAACGTTTTTATTAACGATTAAAATGAAGGATATGAACACTAAATTTTTAAGAAACACCGATAAAAATATTATTGGCAGTATTGGTTTTCCTCCTAAAATTACATGCCTCCCAATAAAGTAAGCCAGAGTTAAGAATGCGGCCAGCCTAACAGACTGCCACCTATGATAAGGAATTTCCAAGTTGGGCGCATATCCCACCGGGAAGGTTATTGTAATCTCAAATATTGATAAGATAGTAGCCAAAAGAAGCCATAACCCNAGAATNTATAATATAAAGTTTGTGGTAGTTTTGATCATGCTTCCAACTCCAATCCACAATNTTACCCATAGGTTTTCTAATTATATTTTTTTCATTCCNAATATTACACAATTTTTTTAAGGGAATATAAATAGTNAACCGTGCCAAATAACGCACTNCTGTTATGCAAAATTTNCATACCGCNCNCATCGGTTTCAAGGATTTTTTGCTCTCAGTTAACTAAGCTCTAAATGAGAATGAACACTGTGGAAAGTGTTTAATACCCAAATTAAGTTAGCGCTTTGAAAACTGAAAGCTTCGACGTGCCTTAGGCTTACCATATTTCTTGCGTTCAACTGTGCGCGAATCTCTTGTAAGAAACCCGTTTTTCTTCAAGGCCCCCCTTAAATCAGGTTCCTGTAAGGTCAATGCTTTGGAAATACCATGCCTCACTGCTCCTGCCTGCCCTGACAGACCGCCACCCTTTACGGTACAAAACACATCAAACTGGTCTTTTCTATCGATCACATCAAATGGCTGCCGAATAATCATCTGCAGGGTCGGACGACTAAAATATATATTACCCTCTTTGCCATTGACGGTAATCACACCCTTTCCTGGTTTAACCCATACTCTTGCAACAGCATCTTTTCGTTTCCCTGTTGCGTAAGAGCGACCCTGATCATCTACTTTTCGTTCGTAAACAACTGCAACAATCTCCTCCGGTGAGCCAATCGTTACGGCTGTTTCTTCTGGCATTACATCTGCAAGCGTTGCTCCGCTCTCATCAGCCATTATTAGGCACTCCTTTTATTCTTGGGATTCAATGCGGCGACGTCCAAATTTTCCGGTGACTGAGCTTCATGAGGATGATTGGAACCGGCGTATATCTTCAACTTTTTAATTTGCTTGCGGCCCATCACGGTTTTTGGAAGCATCCGCTCTACTGCTTTTGATATAACTTTCTCCGGTCGACTTCCATCGAGCCACTTTTCCGCGGTCCGGCTTTTGATTCCACCCGGGTACCCAGTATGCCAATAATAAGTTTTCTCAGATCTCTTCTTCCCAGTTAATAATATTTTTTCTGCATTAATAATTACAATAAAATCCCCGCAATCGATATTTGGGGTATACATGGGTTTATGTTTACCCATAAGTCGATTAGCAACTAATGCCGCTAAACGACCCAGTACAACGCCTTCTGCGTCTACAACAAACCATTTTGGATCAACATCGGCCGGTTTGGCCGAATAAGTCTTCATTGACTGCAACATGGCACTTAGTCCTACATTAACTGGTGTTAGTTCAACTTCAAAGAAGGCGGAGTATGCCCAATTAAGTTTAGATGTCAAATACAAATAATGTAATAAATTCAATAAATTAGTAGTATGGTATTATTATACCATACGCTTTCAGCGCAAAGTTGATTGAAGCAGTTTCAAAGAGTACCATCCGTTTGAGCAACAGGAGAAATAAATGACGCCGGTAATTGCGCCTACAATTGATATCAGTCCCTTTTTTAATGGTAGGATTACTGAGAAAGAGCATGTCGCCAAAAAACTTGATCAGGCATGCCGAGAAACAGGGTTTTTTGCAATCACAGGGCATGGTGTCAATGAAGATATTTTGCAGAAAACCAGAAAAGAAGTTGTAAAATTTTTCGCATTACCGATCGATGAAAAACTAAAAGTCGAACGACCACCGGAAAAAGTTAGCCGCGGATACAATAGGTTCAAGGATCGCTCCCTATCATATTCTTTGGGAAAAATAGCCCCTCCCGACCTTCAGGAGGCCTTTGCCTTTGGACCTGATGAATTTACCGGAGAGGATTGGAACAAAAGCGACCCGAGCACCGCGATGATGGCCCCTAATCGTTGGCCTGATAAACCAGCAGGGTTCAGGAAAACCATAATAGAATACGATAGAGCCATGCGTTGGTTGGGTGAAAGAATGCTAGACATAATTTCTATGTCTTTAGATGTGGACAGAGAGTATTTTATAGACAAGTTTGATCACCAATCGAGTGTTGGGAGAGTTATTCGATATCCGGCTATCCAAAAATCAATCGTGGAAGGTCAACTAAGAGCCGGTGAGCATACAGATTATGGAACTATAACATTTCTCA
>PATI01000043.1 GCA_002712335.1 Rhodospirillaceae bacterium
TTCAAATACGAACACAATGACCCCCTATCGCGGCGCAGGACGTCCGGAGGCCGCATACATTGTAGAGCGCATGATTGATCTTGCTGCGGATGAGCTGGGTTTTGAACCAACAGAACTCAGAAGAATAAATACCATTCCACCAGCATCCATGCCCTTCAAGACCGGACTTACCTTCACGTATGACTCCGGAGAATTTGAAAAGAATATGGATATGGCCTTGGAAATGTCCGACTATCAAAACTTTGAACATCGGCGCCAAAAAGCTAAACTAAAAGGTAAATTACGTGGCATCGGCATATCAAATACAATAGAACGGGCAGCCGCACCCGGTATTGAGGCCGCCGAAATAAGAGTAGATCGCTCAGGAACTGTAACCATACTTTCCGGCTCATGCACCCAAGGACAAGGGCACGAGACTGTCTACAAACAAATTGTTTGCGACAAACTAGGACTTCGTCCTGAGGACGTAAATTATATATGGGGAGATACCGACAAGGTTGCATTTGGGCACGGTGCCGGGGGCTCAAGATCGGCCACCCTAGGGGGGTCAGCGGTTCTAATGGCGACCGATAAAATTATAGAAAAAGCAAAACTAGTGGCCGCACATCAACTTGAAGCAGCAGTTGAGGATATAAATTTTAAAGAGGGCATCTTTTCTGTTATAGGAACCGACAAAACAATTAATTTTAGTGCTATTGCTAAGGCAGCCATTTCAGCTAAACAAATTCCTGAAACTATGGAACCGGGTTTAAACGAGCATGCAACATACACCGCCGATATAATGAACTATCCCAATGGATGTCATGTCTGTGAGGTGGAAGTTGATCCCGAAACTGGGGTCACAGAGATCGTCAACTATAATGTTGTGGATGATGTTGGCACAGTCATGAACCCACTACTGTTAGGTGGCCAAATTCAGGGAGGAATTGCCCAAGGCATCGGCCAAGCTTTACTCGAAAAAATTGTTTATGACAGTGACGGTCAACTAATCACTGGATCTTTCATGGATTACGCGATGCCGAGAGCAGAAGACATGAGTTTCATGGAGGTGAAGGCAAACCCCGTACCAACGAAAACAAACCCCCTCGGGGTAAAGGGCGCCGGCGAAGCGGGAAATGTAGGAGGCTTGGCAGCCGTTATGAATGCCGTAATCAACGCACTAAAGCCGATTGGTGTAGATCACGTAGACATGCCACTCTCTCCCGAACGACTCTGGAAAACCATTCAAGGTCAACAGGGAGGTTAAGAACCTCCCCTTAACAGGTTTGGCTAGAATCCTATCATATCAATTTCACGGTTACAGGNTTATAGGAGTAAAGCCAGGCGTTGCGATCTCTTCCTTCGTTTCTTTGGGCAAAAGCCTGCCGGATTTCNGAAACACTATTTAGATGAAAAAGCTTTTTGTTAGCATCAGAAGCTTCCACAACCCGAGCAGTCCGATCTATTCTATTACGCTCATAGAGTTTCAAGGCATCCGAAACCAATTTTTCTTTTTTTAGTGCACGCATCAATACGGCGCCATCTTCAATTGCCATCGCGGCACCCTGAGCCAAGTAAGGTATAGTCGCGTGAGCAGCATCACCAAGAATTGTAACACGGTTNGTACTCCAAAAGTCTAAACGAGGTCGTTTAAACATTGACCAGCGATAACATGCATCACGATCAACTAGATCAATTATTGTTTGCACTTTTTCATTCCAACCGTTGAAGTCCGCCTTAAACCGCTCCCAAGGAAATTTTGCAGTCCAACTCTCATCCGGTTCATCCTTCGTTTCAACCGCACCAACAAAATTCAAAATATTTCCACTACGAATATAGTAGCAGACTGCGTGTCTTCCGGGCCCCATCCAAACCGACATCACTTCATCTATAAAATTCGGAGGGAGGTCGCTGGTTGCGACGGTGACACGCCACGCTGCATCACCAGTGTAGACTGCTTGAACAGGTCCACAAACTTGGTCTCTTATACATGACTTTACTCCGTCCGCTCCAATGACTAGATCACCAATTTCAAATGTTCCATCATCGAATAAAATTTTCACCTCGTCATTTGACTCGATGAAACCGACCGATCTCTTTTTAAGATAAATACAATCGGTATCCAGTTCTTTTATTCGATTGACTAAAATTTTATGGAAATCAGCCCGGTGAACTTGGTTATAGGGCGCCTTGTGCAGGGCTAGGTGTTCATCGGCAAGGGAAAACTCTTGTATCACCTCGGCAGTATCAAACAACCGAAACACATAAGCTTCGGGCCTAACAGAAATAGCGGAAACTTCTTCCCCAACCCCTATATGGTTCAATACATGCATAGCATTGGCACTTAATTGTATTCCTGCTCCAATTTCTCCAAGNACGGGAGCCTGTTCAAAAACCANAACTTCATGACCNTCTTGNAGGAGGCACGCTGCCGCCGACAATCCCCCTAAACCTGCNCCCGCAATTAGAATTTTCATAATTTTCTATCGTGTTTTTTTATTATNTGAACCAACGTTTATTTTCTCGCCTAGTAAATAAATAAGTTATTNNTTTTCACTCATCTTTCTCTTTTGCCGCCCTTTAGGTTTACGTGCTGCAGATGCCCTCGGTTTACCGCCCTTTGCAGTTGTCTTACCGTCTGCCGCACCCACGTANGGTGAGAAAACCGGTCTGTANGCNTTTTCATCGATGAACTGTCTTATACCCTCAGCATAGGCGTCNTGACCCCGGANAGCGTCACGAGCTTTTATTTCTGNACCTTTGGCGGCCAAGTAATCAGCAGAAGCGCGCCAAGACATGTCTTGCGTGGCGCGGATCGCATGTTTCGTGCCGCGAAGAACATTTGGATTTTTTTCCAGCAATTCCTTAGCNAGCTTTAAAGTTTCNCTACGAAGATTTTTCTTTGGAACTGAATAGTTAACCATACCCATTTTCGCTGCTTCTTTTCCGTTAAAAGTCCTACCGGTGCAGGCATAGAACATGGCGTCACGCTGATTAAACAAATCTGAAACCATTTTGGAAACCATGCCTCCCGGNAGAATNCCCCAGTTAATTTCAGACAAGCAAAANGTGGCGTCATCGGCCGCAATAGCAAAATCAGAGCAAATACACTGTGTAAAGGCTCCACCAACACAAAACCCATTTACCATCGAAATGGTTGGCTTGTTGTACATCCAAAGCTTCTCGTTGCGCCATTTACTATTATTGTAGGCAGCGGCCTTCAAATCCGNTCGACCGTCGGTTTCTCTGAAAAACACCTTTAAGTCTTGTCCGGCACTAAATGAAACCCCTTCGCCCGTTAAAATTACAAGTTTTGTATCTGGGTCTGTTTCGAGGAGATCTAAAATTTCCACCATTTCAGCATGAAAGGTTGGGCTCATCGCATTTCTTTTTTCTGGGCGATTAAAAATTACCCAGGTGATCCCGTCATTTTGTTGNTTAACTTTNACACAGCTATATTTTTTTTTAAGCATTGGTTTTCCCCCTGATNAATTTATAAACGTAAAGTCTAAATATCTGATTCACTTGAGTCTATTAGTTCCCAAGATATTANTTTATTGTCGANATCTTTAAGGTAAAATCNTTCTAACCATGTTTGATTAATTATCAGTTTTGACTTGTTACTCGGATTAAGAAATTTAATCCTCCGCTACAGTCTTGCTCCTGCCATTACCTTTCGGCATTATTGTTCGTACACAAACAAGTTTAAATTTAAAAGGTATTCTTTATGGGTCATATAGTAGGAGTTGATGTCGGAGGTACCTTTACCGATTTAATCGTACTGAATGAATTAACCGGATCAGTGAATATTGCAAAGGTACCCACAACACCAGAAAATCANGCATTCGGTGTACTTTCCGCTATAAACGAAGGGAACACTCCACTAACAGATATAGACTCCATAATTCACGGAACTACTGTAACCACCAATGCNCTACTAGAGCGTAAAATTTCCAGTTNCGGGCTCATTACAACACGAGGCTTTCGAGACTCTTTGGAACTCGGCCGCCGAACTCGGCCTAACCCATACGGACTTATTGGCAATTTCGAATGCCTGATACCTCGAGAAAAACGGCTGGAAACTACAGAAAGAATGAACGCCGATGGTGAAATTATTGTACCTCTCGACGAGGAAGAAGTCCGAGTTGCCGCCAAATTACTGCTCGAAATGGGAGTGGAGTCAGTAGTAATTCATTTTCTTCATTCATACATAAACGACAGCCATGAAGCCCGAGCAAAAGAGATCGTAAGTGAAGTCTGGCCAAACAACTTCATAACATGTGGCAGCGCCGTTATGGCAGAATACCGAGAATATGAACGTGGAACCACCGGTATGATCAACGCCTCGATTCAGCCGGTTCTAGATCGCTACATTCACCGCCTTAGAGATGAGTTAAAGATTAAGGGTTACGGTCATGATTTGCTAGTCATGCAAGGCAATGGTGGTACTATTTCGTCAAAGATAATTTCGAAAATGGCCGTCAATACAGTAATGTCAGGGCCCGCCTCAGGCGTGATAGCCGCTGCATATACGGCCACTGTATCCGGCTACCCCAACGTAATTACATGTGATATGGGTGGTACTTCTTGTGACGTCGGACTAATTAAAGAGGGGGTACCCNAAGTTTCGACCGAACTTGAAATAGAATATGCAATGCCCATCCATGTGCCAATGGTGGACGTTCGTACCATTGGAGCGGGCGGTGGATCAATCGCTCAAATTTCAGCCGCAGGAATTTTAGAAGTTGGCCCCGAGAGCGCTGGTGCAGTTCCCGGTCCTATTTGCTATGGTCGAGGCGGCAAAAGTCCGACAATCACTGATGCCAACATGGTTATGGGCAGACTAAACCCAGCGATGATGGTCTCCTCGGAGGTTTCCCTTGAAGATGTNGCGACTATCCTTAACGAAAAAATTGCCAAACCCCTAAACTTGTCAAATGCGGAAGAAGCCGCAGCCGCTATTATTCACATAGCTAATAATAAGATGGCGGGCGCGCTTCGGATTGTTTCGCTTGCTCGAGGGCACGACCCTCGGGATTTTGCTCTCTTTCCCTTCGGTGGCGCCGGTCCACTTCATGCCTCTGCACTAGCGCGTGAACTAGGATTACCAAAAGTCCTAATTCCGGCGAGACCAGGTATTACAAACGCTGTCGGGTGTACTGTTGCAGATGTACGCCATGATTACGTGAATACTATTAATTCTCCCCTTCTCCAAGTCGATATGAAAGAAATCAAGACCATTTTCCGCAATCAAGAAAAACGCGGACGAGAAACTATAGAATTTGAAGGAATAGCGATCGAAAAAATTATCGTGCAACATGATGTCGACATGCAGTTTCAAGGGCAAACGCATATACTCACTGTACCCGTCGATACCCCCGATGTAACGCGGGAAGAATTACATAACATTTTTGCCAAAGCTTACTGGAAGCGTTTTGCAGTTGAATTGGAAGAGATCCGCCCAGTAGTAGTCAACCTGCATACAGCCGTCATAGGAAAACGAAAGTCAATAGACCTTTTAGGCCTCATTGACGATAAAGCTAGGAAGAAAAATATCAATGCGGCAAAAGTTGGAATGCGTAGCGTTTGGTTTGAGGGTGGTCGGGCAGAAACACCAATTTATCAACGCGAGGCACTACCACTCAATGCCAAGTTAAAAGGGCCGGCCATCCTTGAACAAAGTGATACGACCTTGGTCGTTGAACCTAAGGACTCTCTTGCAATTGACGGTTTTGGCAACATAATTATGAGTGTTGGGTAGCGCCCATGGCAATTAATGCACTAGATCCAGTTACCTTAGCGGTTATTCAGTCTGGCTTGCAGCAAGTGTGCAACGAGATGGACCTTGCCTTTGTGCGGTCAGCTTTCAGTCCTGTAATTTCAGAGGCTTTGGACCGTTCCGATGGAATCTACCATCCTGAAACTGGTGATTTGATTAGCCAAGGAGAACTTGGCCTTCCAGTATTCGTTGGTACAATGCAATTTGGAACCAAATGCGTCATAGAACGGGCGGGGAATGTCAAACCCGGTGACGTCTATATCGTCAACGACCCCTATCTCGGCGGTACACATCTGATGGATGTTCGTTTTGTCAAACCATTTTTTTACGATGGAGAGCTATTCGCGTGGTTAGCAAACACTGGTCATTGGCCCGATACGGGAGGATCTGTACCTGGAGGATTTTCTGCCAGTGCTACTGAAGTGGAACAAGAAGGCCTTAGGCTTCCGCCAGTTAAGCTTTACAAAGAAGGTATAATGGACCAAGAAATCCTCTCCATCATTTTATCAAATATCCGGTTAGCCGACCAGCGGATCGGTGATATCAAGGCTCAGGCAGCTGCGCTCACCGTTGGGGAAAGACGTTTCGAAGAGTTATTAAAACGATATACACCTATTACAGTTAAAAAAGCCATTGTAGAGCTGCGAGAACGAGCGGCCCAGCAGATGCGAGCTTGTATCAAGGAAATTCCTGATGGTGATTATCACGGAATCGCATATGTCGATTCTGACGGGGTAGTGAATGAGCCGTTAAAGATCAATATGAAAATTCATTGCGAGGGTACCGAACTTCATTTTGATATGTCAGGTTCCAGTCCTCCGTGTTTAGGCCCCATGAACTCAGTTATTGCCACCACGCTTTCTTCCATTTACTTGGCAATTAAACATATTTTTCCGGAGGTCCCAATAAATGCTGGAACTTTTGAGCCGCTCCATATTAAAGATCCAAAGGGAACATTTCTTTACGCAGAATATCCACGCCCTGTTTCTGGTTGTGCCGCGGAAGTTAGCCAACGCATCGCCGAGGCCGTATTTATCGCCCTTGTTGACGCCATCCCCGAAAAACTGTTTGCTGCGCCTGCTGGCACTAGTGGCAATTTCTGTATAGGCGGCTCAGACCCTAAACGAGGGCGTCCTTACGTAATGTATGTAATTTCTGGTGGCGGATACGGTGGGAGTAATGAAGGTGATGGAATATCCAACGGTTGTTCTACTATCGGAATTTCCAAGACCACCCCGATAGAAGTAATGGAACAATATTATCCTGTCATATTTGAAGAATTTTCTTTGAATGAAGGCTCTGGCGGTGCAGGTCGGATGCGGGGTGGGTTTGGAGTCAATTATAAAATTCGGCTATGTGATGGCGAGGCACGGGCGTCCATGGTAATGGATCATGGACGTACCGGTCCAAAAGGTGCACTTGGTGGTAATGATGGTGGCCTAAACATGGTTGTAGTAAATAAAAATGGCGCGGAATATATTCCACCCCATCTCTCTAAGGACCAAGACATAAAAATACAGCCTGGAGATACTGTCAGGGTCTCTACTCCTGGTGGTGGAGGCTTCGGCAATCCGTTTGATCGAGATCCACAACTTGTGGAACGCGATGTGAAACGAGGATATTATGATCAAGATCAAGCAAGACAACTATTTGGTGTTGTCATAGGCTCGAATGGTCTGGTCGACCTTAAAGCGACAATTGAATTACGCTCCTTATCGGTCAAGTGACCCACTCTATCTGCTTTAATTTGTTCCATATTGGGTTAATCGTCACTGCCTTGGAATTCCGGTTCTTCGATCGGATATTTAAGCGATAGTTTATATTTTTCTGTATTCATCGATCCTTTGGGATGTTTTCACAGATTTCTTTATCATATTAAACAAAGGGTCCAAGAACTTTAGAGCAATTAGCCAAAATTCTTTTTATCAATCAAAACTCTGCCTAATTTTTAAACCATTTAATGAATTAAAATTAGGCAAAATGTTTCGACTAACAATATAAATAGTTGGTTATTTTTAATTTGTATTCAAAACCTCCCTTTCCAATAAAAAATTATCAATAAAACAACCAAATCCTTAATTTTTGATCACCTTCTTGTTTTTGGCATGAATATTGCAACTTATGTCATTACTATAAATTTCAAAAATTACTCATTAGGGGATACAAATGCCATCAATTTTCAAGACAATCACAATTACTATTCTATCTTTATTTATCCTTACGTCAGCTGCCATGGCGGACCTAAACTCAATTCTGTCCAAGGGGTTAGTTAAGATTGCTGTGCCGGAAGCTTTCCCCCCATTTGGGTCAGTTGGGAAATCGGGCAAACATGAGGGGTATGATGTCGACGTTGCCAAGCTATTGGCCAACGATTTAGGCGTAAAATTAGAACTTGTTCCCGTTGTTTCTAAACAACGAATTCCATTTTTAGAAACAAATAGAGTTGATCTTGTTATTTCCTCAATGGGCGCAAATCCCTCTAGAGCTAAGTCCATTAATTTTACTAGTGCTTATGCTCCATTCTACTCAGGTGCATTTGCGGCAAAAAAATTAGATATTAAATCTCCCAAAGACCTATCAAAATTTAAAGTTGGCGTAACTGGGGGAACCTTAGAAGACTTAGAGATTACTAAATCCGTTCCAAAGAACACAAAAATCATTCGATTCGGAGATAATGCTGCGACGGTAAGTGCTTACGCTTCTGGACAAATTGACGTACTTATTTCTGGGAATACAGCAGCAGCTGCGCTCTCAAAAAATAATCCCAAACTAGACATAAAAAGAAAATTTGTAATTAAACAAAGCCCCTGTTTCATCGGAATTAAAAAGGGAAATAACGATTTATTAAGATGGACAAATGTATTTATTTTACACAAGAAACTCGGAGGCCAATTGAATAAAATTTCTGAAAAGTGGCTTGGTCAAAGTCTACCGGCACTTCCTTCACTTTAAACCAAGGTTTTAACATTAAATTAAAATCATCAAGATAGGAGAGAATAAATGAAAAAAAAGACGTCAGCGGATAAAACGGAAACTAATGTCGGAAGGCGAAAATTATTAAAGGGAATAGCTGCAGCTGGTGGACTGTCTGCCGGTTCCGGTCTTTTAACTGGTTTTCCAACGATATGGGCCCAAAATATCAAAAATATTACTTTACGTCAGTTTGGTACGGGTGTTTCTAATATTAATGCAATCGCTAAAAAGGTGAAATCAGATTTAGGCTTTACCTTAGAAATGACAGCGCTTGATACCGACACGACAGCACAAAGAGTGGTGACTCAACCAAAGTCATTTGATATTGCCGATATTGAGTACTTTACTGTAAAAAAGGTTTGGGGTGCAGGAAACCTTCAACCATTTGACGTAAGCAAACTCAAAAACTATGACAAAATTGTCGGTATATTTAAAAACGGCAAATTGACACCATCATCTAAAATTGCACAGGGTACCGCTCCGCATACTGTAGGGTTCGCAAAATCACAAACCTCAAAACGTTTTTCTGGATCAGAAACCAATTGGTATACACTGGTGCCCACAATTTATAATGCAGATACATTGGGAATACGACCAGACCTGATCAAAAGACCTATAAATTCATGGACCGAATTATTAAATCCGGAATTTAAAGGAAAAGCTTCAATCTTAAATATCCCGTCCATCGGAATCATGGATGCCGCAATGGTTTGTGAGGCCATGGGCGAGATTAAGTACGGCGATAAGGGGAACATGACAAAGGCCGAAATTGATAAGACAATGGCGATTTTTACAGAAGCAAAGAAAGCTGGTCAGTTCCGAGCATTTTGGAAATCTTTCGATGAGTCTGTTAACCTTATGGCATCAGGTGAGGTTGTTATTCAATCGATGTGGTCACCCGCTATCACAAAAGTCCGCTCAATGGGAATACCATGCGTCTCCCAGCCACTAAAAGAGGGATACAGATCTTGGGGTGGAGGGTTAGGTATTTCAAGAAACTTATCTGGCTTAGAGCTTGATGCAGCTTATGAATATATCAATTGGTATCTCTCTGGCTGGGTTGGCGGCTTGCTCATGCGGCAAGGTTACTACTCTGCAGCACCCGAAACATCGAAAAAGTTTATGAGTACAGATGAATGGGGTTTTTGGTATGAAGGGAAAAAAGCAAAGTCTGACATTATTGACCCATTTGGTAATAAACTTGAAAAAGCCGGATCTGTTCGCGATGGTGGTTCTTTCTTTGACAGAATGGGCCGAGTCGAATGCTGGAACTCTGTTATGAAAGAAAACAGGTACATGGTAAAGAAATGGAATGAGTTCATTGCTGCTTAAGCACTGAATGTTAAATACTTGCTAATGGATGATAACCTCGGGAATGATCCCGGGGTTATTTCCTTTAACAAGGGTGATGAATTTGAAAACACAGTTACAAATTTTCCCACTAATTTTTATTCTGGGGTTTTTCTTTTTAGGCCCAATATTGATAATTTTTATAGTTAGCTTTTGGGACTATACTGAATTTAGTTTAGTACCTGATTTTGTGTTAACAAATTATATCGAACTATTTAGTTCTAACGTAACATATTCGATTTATCTAAACACATTAAAATTTGCTTTAATGAGCTGGTTCTTCACGGTTTTTATTGGCTTCATTGTCGCTTACTTTTTAGCCTTTCACGTGAGAGAACAGAAATGGCAGATTATTCTCTTTTTAATTTGTACTATTCCATTCTGGACTTCAAACATCATAAGGATGATTGCGTGGATACCGGTCCTTGGGCGGAATGGCCTTCTAAATAAGACGTTAATCAATACAGGGTTCATCGAACAACCAATAGAATGGCTTTTATACTCTGATTTCGCTGTCGTACTGGCTTTTGTTCATCTTTACACTTTATTCATGGTCGTTCCGATTTTTAACTCGATGATGCGCATTGATAAACCGATTATCGAAGCCGCAAAAGATGCAGGGGCTAACTCCCTGCAGGTAATTATTCATATTATAATACCTCTATGTCGTCCTGGAATAGTTATTGGCACTATTTTTGTCCTCAGCTTAGTAATGGGTGATTTTATTACCGTGCAAGCGATGTCAGGTGGACAAAGCGCGTCTGTTGGTGTCGCCATGAATAATAAACGTGCTTTATTGCAGTACCCTGCTGCTGCAGCGGATGCAGTTATTTTGTTAATCGTTGTTCTTCTCACAGTGGCTATTTTATTGCGTACAGTAAACATTCGTAAGGAGCTGTGAAATGAGATCTACCTCTACCAGAACGGCTTCATTTTACTTTCTATCCTCTTTTTTCTTCCTATTTGTGTTGTTTCTCTACGGACCAATGATAGCCATTATGATTTTATCATTTCAAGGTCCAAATGGTGGCCTTACATTTCCTATGAATGGGTTTTCTCTATATTGGTTTATGGATTTATTTAAAGAACAAAGAGTCGGTGATTTTAAAGGCTCTTTTATTCGTTCCATAGTACTCGCGCTGATTGTGATGATTCTAACCGTAATTATCTCACTTGCAGCCGGCCTCGCTTATCGTAAAAGGTTCCGGTACTCAAGCTGGGTGTTTTATATAACAGTGGCTAGCCTTATTGTGCCTTCTATACTTATTACTCTTGGAATTGGTCTGATGTTCGATCAAATGGGTCTAGAAACGGCCTGGTATACTTCTGGAATGGGTGCTCATCTTACTTGGACACTTCCATTTGGATTACTAATAATGTTTGCTATATTCAATCGATTTGATAAGTCCCACGAGGAGGCTGCTCGTGATCTCGGAGCTTCTCCATTTCAGGTTTTGCGTTTTGTGATTATTCCAATTATCGGACCCAGCTTAGTAGGTGTCGGACTTTTTGGTTTCACACTAAGTTTTGATGAATTTGCTCGTTCTTTGTTGTCTGTAGGTACCAAGAATACACTTCCGTTAGAAATTTTTGGGATGACTACAACGGTGACTACCCCAACCCTATATGCACTAGGAACGCTGACAACCGGAGTTTCATTTTTGATTATTGCTTTAAGTTTTGCCATGATAGCCAGCCTTGAACGCAGGCGCCGAAAACGCATTAGTCATTCCAGAATATAGGCATTGGAATATGAATATTATTTTGATCAACCCAAATACAACAAAGACCATGACCGCATCCATGTATGAGTCGGTCCTACCATTTCTCAGCAAAGGAGTAAATTTAAAAGCCTTAACTGCGCCGTTTGGAGTACCAAGTATAGAAGGATATTACGACGAAGCATTTGCTATACAACCAATTATAGAAGTTATAATACCCATTGCAGATGAAATAGATGGAGTTGTTATTGGTTGTTTTGACGACACAGGTGTTCAAGCGCTTAGAACAATATTAGATGTTCCGGTTGTCGGTATTTGTCAGGCCGCGATGCAGGCAGCCTCCGTCGTCTCCAATCAATTTTCTGTTATAACTACCCTTCACAGGTCCGTTCCAGCAATTCAAAAACTAGCCGCGGAATATGGTTTTCGAGACATTTGCAAAAGGGTTCGTGCTTCAGAGGTACCAGTACTAGATTTAGAAAATAACGAGAAACACGCATTAAATTTGATAGAAAAAGAAGTCGACAATGCTCTTAAACAAGATCTAGCCGAGGCCATTGTTTTAGGCTGTGCGGGAATGAGTAAGCTTAGTCATCTCTTAACAAAAAAGTATAACGTCCCGATCATTGATGGTGTGGGAGCGGCTGTCAAACTAGTTGAAGGTCTTGCCACATTGGGGATCAAAACTTCTTCGAGAGGTGGTTACTCACGTCCGCAACACAAAAGATACTCGGGGACATTAAAAAAATATTCACCTAAGGCCTTCAAATAACGTTAAACAAAAATTTATTAAAGATGATGCAGATTTTTTTATTCCGAATTTAAAAGTGGTTAATATTGATGAATAATTTCGACAAAGCGCCATTACCTGTTCAAAAACAAATTCTCAAAGGTAATATTGAACTTATTAATGTAACCAAAAGGTTTGATAGTACAGTAGCAGTAAAAAATCTCTCGTTATTAATACCGGCGTCCTCCTATTGCTGTCTTCTAGGACCATCCGGATGTGGGAAAACAACTACACTCAGAATGATTGCCGGTCATGAAAAACCTGATCTTGGACAGATATTGATAAGTAATTGTGAGGTTACCGATGAATTACCATCCGAACGGGGAACAGCCATGATGTTTCAGGATTACGCATTATTTCCGCACTTAACTTGTCAAAACAATGTTGAGTTTAGCCTTCGAATGGCGGGCGTAAATAAGGGTGTTCGAGCTAAAAAAGCCAAAGAGCTTCTCTCTCTTGTTGATATGGATGAATATGCTGAACGTATGCCCTCACAATTATCAGGTGGACAACAACAAAGAGTTGCACTTGCTAGAGCCCTTATAACGAAGCCAGACGTATTGCTATTAGATGAACCTTTGTCTGCTCTTGACCCTTTTCTTCGAACCAGTATGAGGAGCGAGTTGCGACAGTTGCAGAAAGAGCTCGGTATTACTTTTGTTCACGTAACACATTCACAAGAAGAAGCATTAGCATTAGCAGATTTAATAATCTTAATGAAGGATGGAAAAATTGAACAAGCAGATGGTCCATATAATGTTTTTAATTCTCCAGCTAATAGTTTTGTGGCCAAATTTATTGGGGGGCACAATATATTATATGCAACGGTAAAAAAAAAGCAGGGTGAAAAAACATATTTTGAAGGACCTGATAGTTTTTACTTTAAAGTATATGACCCAAATTTTCAGAGTGGTCAGCGCGTATTATATACGATCCGAGATGACGCAGTAAAATTAACACCCGTAAACCATCCAAATTCTGAATCAGACCCTCACGTAAAAGCCACTATTAAACAAATAGAATTTGGAGGTTCCGAACTGCGAATGACTCTAAACACATCAGATGGACAAGAATTAATCTCTGTTTGTCGGGACAGTGATTTCAACCAGAGGAACTGGAAAGTAGGCGATGAGCTTAGCGCATCATGGGATCAGAAAAATATTCATCTAATTGATTGATACCGATTACGGAAATATATTTAGATAAGCATAATTCATTGGGTTTGTATAAAAATTTCTGTAGTTAAACAAAAGTTTAAAATTAGGAAAAACGTTAGAGAGATTTGGAAAAAAGTTTTTGTTTGACCTCCGCTTCTATGAAATCTATCGATCCGAAGAGTTTTTACTTCTACTTTGGGAAGGAATTCTTTTAACCAGCACTATTTCTATAAGTGGAGGGGTTTTAGGCTTTGCATTGGCTTTGCTGTTAGCCATAATTCGATATTGGAATATACCTTTTTTCGGCTTCTTTGCGAGTTGTTATGTTGAATTTATCAGAAATACTCCTCTAATCGTTCAATTGTTCTTTTTTGCCTTTGGTTTACCAGCTTTACTTTCATATGTATGGCCTTTTTGGTGCCATGCGCTCCTGGCCCTAATAGTAAATTTTTCAGGTTATTTTTCTGCTATTTTATATAGTGGATTTCTTAATGTCCCCAATGGTCAAATAGAAGCAGCATCCGCCTTAGGTCTGCGGAAGTGGAATATATTTTCTAAGATCATATTACCCCAAAGTCTTAATACCATGTACCCGTCTTTATGTAGCCAATTCATTTTCGTTTTTTTAACTACCGGAGTTATCTCGGAGATTGGTGTGACTGACTTTACGCATGCTGGTTTATTCATAGACAGTAGAACTTTTCGATCCTTTGAAGTTTTTATTTTACTGACAATAGGATACATCTTGATGGCTTTAATTTTCCGTTTCATTCTAAATACTTTATTTTCATTCACAAAAAGATGCCCGCTATAAATGCTCGCGATATTGGAATATTTATTTGGTAATCCAGGCGGGTTAATCGCATGGCAG
This sequence comes from Rhodospirillaceae bacterium, assembly GCA_002712335.1. The sequence goes on from PATI01000043.1 coordinate 14,621, forward strand.
TTATTGGCCGCTACGCGCTTTACAATCTATCTTTCAATCATCGCTTTTTTAGGCGGAGGGCTTTTAGCTGGAGTTATTTGTTTCCTTAGAATGTATCCCTTTGAATTGGCAAAAAGAATTGCAATTTTTTACATCTGGCTCTTTCAATCTACGCCTCTATTGATGCTTCTGTTTTTAATAGGTCTGGGCGTTCCGCGTTTAATTGGAATAGAAATAAATCCTTGGTTGGCCGCAACCATTGCCTTATGTCTTTTTACATCTGCATATTTGGCAGAAGTATGGCGTGGAGCAATTGGCTCCGTTCCAGTCGGACAATGGGAAGCTGCTCGCTCATTAGGTCTAAGTTTTCGACAAATATTTTTTAAAATAATAATTCCTCAGGCTTTTAGATTAGCTCTTGGACCAACTATTGGATTTTTAGTCCAGATTGTAAAAGGAACATCTCTCGCCTACATAATAGGTTTTAGCGATTTAATGCTTTTAGGTAAGCGTTGGGCAAATTCTCCTGTTCCAGATTCCGAACCTTTTATAATTTTTCCTGCCATGGCCCTTATTTATTTTGGTCTTTGTTACCCTTTATCTCGCCTAGGATTAAGATTAGAAAAAAGACACAACGAGTCAGCCATGAGTAAAGGTAAATGAAACACTTCAGATACAGGACCAACTGACAAAATTTGGTGGCATAAGTCCTATTAATCTTTGACTCTAAACACCCCAATGCCAACTAAGTCATTCAAATCATTGGGGCGAGTGATGGGATTTGAACCCACGACCCCTGGAATCACAATCCAGTGCTCTAACCAACTGAGCTACACCCGCCATTTTCTGAGGATTTTTCTAGACTGCACGAATAGACGCGTCAACCATTGAAATGATTCTCTAAACTATTCAATGCTTTGATTAGTGTCTTCTCCTCCTTGCAGAAACAAAAACGAACGAAATGGTCTACACTTTCTCCTTGATAAAAGGCACTTACTGGAACAGCGGCAACATTTGCTTCAATCGTAATATGCCGGCAAAATTCCTCATCGTTACCATCAAAACCGAGAGATCTAAAATCCGCAGTGATAAAATAACTCCCGTGGCAAGGCATAGTTTTAAAACCAATTTTTTCTAATCCATTTGCCAGGATATCACGACTTCTCTCAAGGTCACTTGATAACTTTTGGAAATACTCTTGGTTCTTGGAAAGCCCGTAGGCAACTGCCGCCTGAAGATTTGGAGGTGTTGTAAAGGTTATAAATTGATGCGCCTTAGAAATAGTGCATAACAAATCTGAAGCTGCTGTTATGTACCCCACTTTCCAACCCGTAAGAGAGAAAGTCTTTCCTGCAGAACCAATCCGAACACACCTTTCACGCATAGAAGGTAATGTCATTAGAGGTATGTGTTCACAACCACTATAGGTTAAATGCTCATAAACCTCATCACAAATGGCATAGGAATCAAATTTTAATATCAAAGCCGCTATCAGACTTAATTCATCCCTTGTAAAAACTTTTGAACAGGGATTCATCGGTGTATTTAACAATATTAACTTAGTTTTATCACTGAATGCCGCTTCTAATTCACCTTTTAGTATAGACCAATTCGGTGGTTCTAATCTTACAAATTTAGGAATACCACCAGCAAGACGAACGATAGGCAAGTAGGAGTCATATAGCGGTTCAAACAGAACAACTTCGTCTCCTGGTTCTATTAGGGCAAAAAGGCTCGACGCTAAAGCTTCCGTTCCCCCTGACGTGACCATGACTTCTGTATAAGGATCAACATCAAGATCATAAAAATTCTTATTAATTTTGGCCACTGCTTCACGAAGTGAAGGTATACCCATCATTGAGGGGTATTGATTTAACCCGTTTTTTAGATATTCAGTGGCAGCTTCAACGACGTCAGGTGGCCCATTTCCATCAGGAAAACCCTGACCTAAGTTTATGGCGTTATTCTCTTGGGCTAGACGAGACATAACTTCAAAAACCGTGGTTCCATAAGAAGCCAATACATTATTGAAATATTTCAAAATATTTTCCTTTTTACCTCCATTGAATATCCAATGTTAACATCTCCATATAACCAAATAATACAATCGATCTCCTGCAATCAATAATGTTACTTTTTTTGGCATTGTGCTTATTTAATAGGCAACTATTTAATTATCTTTTTAATAGCTAACTTTTACCCAACAAAACAACGATTTAAAAACCAGAGTACTTGGCATGGTTTTTGCATTATAATTAGTTAAAGTTAAAATATCACCGCGCATAACGTTATTTAAATTTATAGGATATTTAAATGAAAAAGATTGAGGCCATTATAAAGCCTTTTAAATTAGATGAGGTTAAAGAATCTCTCCACGATGTCGGAGTAAAGGGATTAACAGTAGTGGAAGCAAAAGGTTTTGGGCGTCAAAAGGGTCATACAGAACTCTATAGGGGCGCCGAATATGTTGTTGATTTCCTACCAAAGGTGAAGGTCGAGGTAGTTGTAGATGACGAAATGCTAGAAAGTTGCGTTGAAGCTATACAGCAGGCCGCCCACACGGGTCGAATTGGCGATGGTAAAATATTCGTTTCTACTTTGGATGAGGCGATAAGAATTAGGACTAATGAAAAAGGCAATGAGGCGATTTAAGTTAATTAATTCAAGATCAATAATCCTGAAGACGTTAAGGAAAAGGAATAGGAATAACGATGACTGACAGTAAAACCGTGATGGAAATGATTAAGCAAAACGACGTTCAATATGTAGACCTTCGTTTTACTGACCCTAGAGGAAAATGGCAGCATACCGCTCAGCATGTGACAACAATAAATGATGATTTTTTTGAAAATGGAATTATGTTTGATGGATCATCCATAGCTGGATGGAAATCAATAAATGAATCGGACATGACACTAATGCCTGATTGTACAACTGCTGTAATGGACCCCTTCACCGCACAACCGCAAATGATAATCTTCTGTGACGTCCACGAGCCATCGACTGGACAACCCTACGGTCGCTGCCCCCGTTCTGTAGCCAAGAAGGCTTTGGCTCATATGGGCGCTGCTGGAATTGGTGACACCGCATACTTTGGACCTGAAGCTGAATTTTTTGTATTTGACGATGTCAGATTTGAAGCCTCTATGGATCGTTCATTTTATGAAGTAGATAGCGACGAAGGCCCATATAACTCCGGTGAACCTATGGAAGGCGGTAATACTGGCCATCGGCCTGCTATCAAAGGGGGATATTTTCCCGTTCCTCCCGTAGATTCAGGTACAGACTTAAGAGCCGAAATGGTTACCACAATGATTCAAATGGGGCTTGATATGGAGAAGCACCATCATGAAGTTGCTCCCAGTCAACATGAATTAGGACTAAAATTTAATACTCTAATTGGATCAGCTGACGGTATGCAAATATATAAATATTGTGTCCATATGGTAGCACACCAATATGGTAAGTCTGCTACCTTTATGCCTAAACCGATCGCTGGCGATAATGGGTCGGGAATGCATACTCATCAATCTATATGGAAAGATGGGAAGCCTTTGTTCGCAGGTTCTGGGTATGCTGACCTTTCCGAAACAGCACTACATTACATTGGCGGCATAATTAAACACGCCAGGGCTATCAACTGTTTTTCGAATGCCTCAACGAATAGTTATAAACGTTTAATACCTGGATTTGAAGCGCCAGTTCTACTTGCATATTCGGCTCGTAATAGATCTGCTTCATGTCGTATTCCATATTCCAACAGTCCAAATGGTAAAAGAGTAGAGGTTCGATTTCCCGATTCAACTGCCAATCCTTATCTGGCTTTTACGGCAATGCTAATGGCTGGTTTAGATGGTATTGAAAATAAAATTAACCCTGGAGATCCGATGGACAAAGATCTATACGACCTTCCTCCTGAAGAACTCGAGGGTGTTCCAACAGTTGCGGGCTCACTTCGCCAAGCGATGGAGAGCCTTGATGAAGATCGTGACTTTTTGAAACGAGGTGAAGTGATGTCTGATGACATGATTGACGGTTATCTTCAGCTAAAAGAAGAGGAAGTTCTCACGTTTGAGCAAGCACCGCACCCTGTTGAGTATGCCATGTATTATAGCGTTTAAAAATTCAATTTTACCTTGCCCTCATGCCTAGTTGAAATGGGGGCAAGGTAAATTTTACATTTCAATACATCCCTATTTTTAAACCGAAATTGTCGGTTTTCGGAGCTTATTTTGAATTTCCGAACACGTAAAATGGTTGCCGCACGAGATCTAAACTCGAATGGAACACTATTTGGGGGCCGCTGCCTAGAATGGATTGACGAGGAAGCATTCATATTCACCTCCTGCCAGTTGGGTAGTGAGAAAGTCGTCACACGATCTATGTCAGAAATTAACTTTCTCGCTACAGCCCGACAAGGTGATATTATTGAAATCGGCATGGGAGCCACAGACTACGGCACCTCTTCTATAACCCTCTCATGTGTCGTAAGAAATATGCGAACCAAAGAGGTGATTACCGCTGTTAATAAAATAGTTTTTGTAAGGGTTGATAGTGGTGGCAAACCAATACCACACGGAAAGATCCACCCTATTGATAGAGAGTTAACTCACCAAGATTGTCTTGGCGCGGAGTGACAAGTTCTCATATTTTGGGCATTGTCTAAATCATTAATCTTCCGGTAGAGGTCGTGACTTACCATCATTAGCGATTGCCACATAGGTGAATTCTCCTTCGGCAACTTTAAATTGTTCATTTTCCACCCGTCTACGGACCCATACTTCCACTTTTGTACAAATAGATGACCTGCCGGAGCGGATAATATCAGCGTAACAACTTACTATGTCTCCTATTGCCACTGGGCGATGAAACTCAATCTTATCAACCGCTATTGTTGCAACGCGCCCACCTGCTCTTTTATAGGCAATATTCGCACCTGCCATATCCATCATCGACATTAACCAACCACCAAAAATATCACCACTAGGATTCGTATCAGCTGGCATTGCGATAATTCTGATAGATGGTTCTTTTTTGGGTAGCTTCTTGCCCTTTGCCATAAAAAAAATACCTTAAATTACAACATGTTGTTGTTTAATATAGGCTATATACTGCATACTGTCCCTATAGTTCATAAATATTATTTAGTGAGTAGCGAAATGACCACGATTAGAAAACGGAACCTAGAAAATAAAAAGGGTTATTCCGCTAAAGATATAGAGGTACTAGAAGGGCTCGAACCAGTAAGACACAGGCCTGCCATGTATATCGGAGGAAGTGACGAACGTGCGATGCACCACCTCGCAGCCGAATTACTAGATAACGCAATGGATGAAGCCGTTGCTGGACACGCAAATAAAATTCGATTCTCATTAGAAGCTGATGGAACTATTTCAGTCCAAGACAATGGAAGGGGTATTCCGGTTGACCCACATCCTAAGTTCAAGGACAAATCGGCTCTCGAGGTAGTGATGACTACTTTGCATTCTGGAGGAAAATTCAGCAATAAAGTCTATGACACCTCGGGCGGACTGCATGGTGTTGGACTATCGGTAGTCAACGCACTCTCAGAGACTATGAAAGTAGAGGTTGCTAGAGACAAGGTGCTTTTTGTTCAAGAGTTTGCAAGGGGAATACCCGTTACAAAACTTATAAACAAAGGAACTGTTCGTCGACGAGGTACAAATATAGTTTTCCGTCCAGATACTAAAATATTTGGATCAAAGTCGCAATTTAGAGCAAACACGCTTTACAAGATGGCACGATCAAAAGCATACCTATACAAGGGTGTGGAAATTAATTGGTCTTGTTCAGAAGCGCTGATTACAAATAAGGATAAGACACCAGAGACGGAAATATTACATTTCCCTCGCGGTTTATCAGATTATTTAGGATCTCGTTTGGATGGTAGGGCAACAATATTAGCAAATTTCTTCCATGGCGAGGGCAAGCTTAATAGCCAGGCAGGGAGGGTGGAGTGGGCACTTGCATGGCCCGAAGATGGGGATGGCTCACTAGACTCTTACTGTAACACAATACCAACCCCTGAAGGCGGTACACATGAAGCAGGACTTAGAGCCGCACTGACGAAAGGTCTTAAAAATTACGCTCAGCTAGCCGGCAATAAAAGAGGAAATATTATAAATAGTGATGATATCATCGGGGGAGCCTGGGGAGTTCTTTCAGTATTTATTCCAAACCCAGAATTTCAAGGACAAACAAAAGAAAAACTTACGACGGCCAATGTTTCCCGGAACGTGGAAACCACTCTTAAGGACCATTTTGACCACTTCCTGTCAGGCGATCCCGCGGCCGCCAATATATTATTAGAACGTGTCTTAGAAAGAGCAGAGGAAAGGTTAAAGCGACGGCAGGCTAAGGAAACTGCAAGAAAAACTGCAACGAGAAAGCTCCGACTACCAGGAAAACTGTCTGACTGCTCGCAAAAGTCATCAAAAGGAACTGAAATTTTCCTAGTAGAGGGGGATTCTGCTGGAGGCTCTGCAAAGTCGGCCCGTAATCGAAATACCCAGGCTATACTTCCTTTACGGGGAAAAATACTCAACGTTGCAAGTGCTTCAGCAGAGAAACTTCGCGCCAATCAAGAACTAGCAGATATAATTCAGGCTCTCGGTTGCGGAATAGGTACAAGTTATGATGAAACGAAATTGCGTTACGAACGTGTTATTATTATGACCGACGCAGATGTTGATGGTGCACATATTGCATCCCTTCTCATGACATTTTTCTTTCAAGAAATGAAAAAGTTAATAGAAAACGGACACTTGTTTCTCGCAGTTCCGCCGTTATACAGAATTAGCCAAGGCTCAATTACAATGTATGCTCAAGATGACGCACATCGTGAAGATTTAATAAAAGAAAATTTCAACGGACGAGGCAAAGTTGAAGTAAGTCGTTTCAAAGGATTAGGCGAAATGCCCGCACAACAGCTAAAGGAAACAACTATGGACCCGAATAAACGTAAGTTGGTTCGGGTAATCGTCCCGCCCCCTTCGCACCAATCAGATCCGAGGGAAACTGGTGATACAGAATCCTTAGTAGAAGATTTAATGGGTAGAAAACCAGAGAAACGCCTTGCCTTTATCCAAAATAATGCACAATACATAAAACAGCTGGACATCTAAACTATCAAATATAACTACTTATTAAATAATATTTTTAGCCCAGCCGCCACGCTGTTTGGTTTCCGCATTCTATGGATTTTGCTCGGTAGAGTTCTACCGCTTTTTCTTGCCTTTCGATAGTGTCAGGATCATCAAATGCAACTGGTGGCTTTTCATCAGGAAGAAAATTCCCAAAGATATCTTCGCCGCGAACAAGCATTGCCGTAGCCTTTAATTTAGTAGTTTGCTGGACATGTGTAGGGACATAACCAGCTGATAATCCCATTCGCCGGTCCGCCCCATTGTTTGGCTTGGAACTATGCACTAAACACACATGGTGGATGGACATTTCCCCGGGCTTCAAATGCAAAGAAACAGCTTCACTTTTGTCAAACTCGTAAAGTGTATTTTGTCCACTTGCCAATAGGTTAGTCTCACTGCGCTCTGTATATTCAACTGGGAAGCTTCCACCTTTATGGGAACCGGGTATAACCTGAATGCACCCTGAAACTTCATCTACCGGGGTGAGGGCCACCCAAGCACTCAAGAGTTCCCAAGGGTCCATTCCATAGTAAGTTGCGTCTTGATGCCAACTTACATAGGAACCGGATTCTGGTTCTTTAAACCACAATCCATGTTGATAGCACAAGATGTTTTCACCGATGAGATCCTCAACAACATCCAAAATTTTTGGATTAACAACAAGATCATAAGCCCACGGAAACCTTAAAAATGCCTTCGTTTTTTGTGTGCCATGAATGGGTTTACCTTGAGATGATTCGAATGCTTCAATTTCACGCCTAAGTGACAAGGCATCCTCTTCAGACATAACCCGGATCGGGGAAATAAATCCTTCATTTTTATATTGATCGACTTGAGATTTTGTTAAAATTTTAGTCATTAAAATATCAAAATAGTTTGCAATTCTATTCTAGCATAATTTAAAAAATTTAGAATATCTCATTACGGTGTTTGACTTCTCACTAATTTAGCCCCAAATAGGTGCCACGTTAAATATTATTTAAGATAAAACCAAAATTTTATATGACTTTTGATGATCTCGGACTTAGCTCCAAAGTACTTATTGCTATAAAAGAAGCCGGCTATAAGATTCCGACGCCAATACAAGAACAGGCCATTCCTTTCGTTTTAATGGGACGTGATGTTTTGGGGTGCGCCCAAACTGGAACCGGTAAAACGGCGTCTTTCACTTTGCCGATGATTGAAATACTTGCTTCGGGTCGTAGTAGAGCTCGAATGGCACGCTCTCTTATTCTTACGCCAACCCGCGAATTAGCTACCCAAATAGCCGAAAATTTCGAAATTTATGGTAAATATCACAAGCTTTCAATGGCACTACTTATTGGAGGAGTGTCCTTCGAAGAACAAACCTCGAAACTCGATAGAGGTGTCGATGTTTTAATCGCTACACCGGGTCGGCTCCTTGATCATTTTGAGCGTGGACGAATACTCCTCACGGATATTAAAGTCCTAGTTATTGATGAAGCGGACAGAATGATGGATATGGGCTTTATGCCCGACGTAACAAAAATAGTCAGTTTACTACCACCAATCAGACAAACTCTTTTCTTCTCGGCCACCATTCCAATAGAAATTCGAAAATTAGCCGAAAAATTTCTAATTAATCCTAAAAAAATCACTGTTAGCCCTAAAGTAGCCACAGCCGAAACAGTTGATCAATACCTAACAATTGTTCCGGATAAAGATTATGTAAAACGGCATACATTGAGAAAAATAATCAATTCGGAAGATATAGAAAATGCGATTATTTTTTGTAACCGTAAAAAAGATGTGGATACCCTAGATCGATCATTAAGAAAGCACGGCTTCAACTCCAATACCTTGCATGGCAACATGTCCCAACCTGCCCGCTTGGAAACTTTGGAAACATTTAAGAAAGGCGAAACAAAGTTTCTCGTAGCAAGTGACGTGGCGGCCCGTGGACTGGATATTCCAAAAGTCTCACATGTATTCAATTTTGACGTTCCCTCGCATGCAGAGGATTATATACACCGTATCGGCCGCACCGGAAGAGCGGGTCGTAAAGGACGCGCTCTAACAATCGGAACAGATAAGGACGAAAAATACCTAGATGCAGTGTACAAGTTAATTGGTAAGAAAATTCCAATATTATCATTTGAAGGTAAATTGGAATTTGACTCTGACTCTCCTGAAAAAAGGAATACCCGAAAAAAAACAAAACGAGCCAACGCCAATGAAATTACTAATAGTGCTCGCAGAAAAAATTCTATTCCTGAACAAAACAACAATATCAAAAAAACTAATATCATCGGAATGGGGTCACACATACCCAATTTTATGTTAAGATCTGTTGCCAAAAATAAATCTGAGTAAAATCATGCAAACAATATTTATATTTTGTAAATGTGAACTAGGTACGGCTTACAACGTAGCTGATGAAGCTATTCTTGGTGTTGAAAGTATATCAGAAATTCATTCCATTTCAGGTGAGCATGACTTACTAATAAAGGCTTACCTTTCAGACAACACTGATATCGGTCACTTTGTGACAGATAAAATTCAAACTTTACCAGGAATCAAGGAGACTTTTACGCTTATCGGTTTTAAAGCGTTTTCATAAATTGAGGGGGATTTAGTTCTGACCTCAGGCAGTGACATTAAATAAATTCTTTAAAAGAAAAGTGATTTTAATTTTCAAAAATAATAGGAGTTAACACAAGCTCAAACGCTGAAAGACTCTCCACAACCACAACGACCTGATTCATTAGGGTTTCGGAATACGAAACTAGAACCCATTTTTTCTTCAACAAAATCCATCTCAGTGCCAACAAGGTATATTACAGCCATTGGATCGATCAAAAGCTGAACATCCCCAAAATCAATGATTTCATCCGCGGCAGATTTTTCATTAACAAAGTCCATAGCATAGGTAAGCCCGTTACAACCACCTTCATTTACACCCAGCCGTATTCCTACTGCATCGGGATTATGGGTTTTTAAAAGTTTCCGAAGCTGTGCAACCGCAGATTTGGTTACCCTCAATACTGAGGGCTTTTCTTGAAAATTTTTGTCGCTTTCCAATTAATTACCCTCACATAAATCCAAGCTCAAGTTTTGCAGCCTCACTCATTCGATCAGGACTCCAAGCCGGTTCCCAAACTAATTCAACGCTGACACCGCCAATCTCTTCGACTTCCTTAACAGCCCGCTCAACATCGCCTGGAAGGCTACCGGCAACCGGACAAGCAGGAGAGGTCAAAGTCATATCAATATGAACGTCTTTCATTCCATTTATATCAATATTATAAATAAGACCTAACTCATAGATATTAACAGGTATTTCCGGATCAAAAACGGTAGAAATGGCCTCTATCACTTTGTTCTCGAAAAGTTGAGGTGTAATTTCCGCACCTAATTGGTATTCATCATTTTGATCAATTTCAGACATGCCAGATTCTATTGATTCGCGATTTTTATCATCCGCATTTCTCTGGCCGTGCTGAAGAGAACCTACCGGTACAGCCGTGCTTTTTTCTTCGCCCCCCATTTCAAGCGAGGCTTCAGATTCCGTTGATTTTTCATTTTTAGAAAACATATTGTAATCACTTATTCTGTTTTCACTTCTTCATCTGATTCTTCAATGGCAGCAACCATTGCGTGCCATGGCAAAGTCGCACACTTAATCCTAGTGGGGAAATCCTTAACACCAGATAGTGTTTCAAGTTCCTCAAGATCATTTACCTTATAACATTGTCCAGTGACAAGTGAGGTAAATTTTTCAAATAAAATCTTTGCTTCGTCAATAGATTTACCTTTGACCATTTCAGTCATCATCGAGGCTGACGCAATTGAAATCGCACAACCGCGTGCATCAAACTTCGCTTCTCCAATTACATTACCTACAAGTTTTAAAAAAATCGTTACTTTATCACCACAAAGAGGATTGGTACCATTTGCTTTCCTATCATACTCCTCAAGTAGACCAAAATTTTTTGGGTTTCGGCTATGATCGAGTATAATTTCTTGATAGAGATCCTTGAGAGAGGAGCTCATTATCCAAAAATCTCCTTAACACGCTCTAATGCGGCTACTAAGGCATCAATATCACTCCTGTTATTGTACAAACCTAGCGAGGCCCTTACCGTTGAAGCAATATCAAAATAATCCATAACGGGCTGAGCGCAATGGTGCCCAGTCCGAACAGCAATACCCTCTCTATCGAGGATCGTACCGACGTCATGTGGGTGCACCCCAGTTAAGTTAAAGGACAAAATAGCCGCTTTTTCTGGTGCTTGACCGACAATTTCCAAACTATCAATGCCTTTAAGTTTGTTTGTTCCATACTTAAGTATGTCGTTTTCGTGAGCTGCAATATTATCTAGTCCAACAGCAGTAATATAATTAACGGCGGCTCCCATACCAATAACTCCGGCTATATGTGGCGTACCCGCTTCAAATTTAAAAGGTAAATCTGCATATGTAGTTTTATCGAAAGTAACTACATCAATCATTTCTCCTCCACCCTGATAGGGGGGCATTGCTTCAAGCAACTTCTCTTTCCCATAAAGGATTCCAATGCCACTCGGACCATAAATCTTATGACCCGATAAAACATAGAAATCGGCATCGAGAGACCTAACATCTATCTTCATATGAGGGGCCGCCTGACAGCCATCCACTAAAACTTTAGCTCCCCTTTCATGAGCCAGCCTGATTAATTCCGTTACTGGAAGTATAGTCCCAAGAGCATTCGAGACATGGGTAACGGCGACGAACTTTGTTTTATCGCTTAAGAGGTTTGAGTAAGTATCCATGTCCAACACACCATCTCTATCAATGGGCACGACCTTTAAAGACGCACCCACTTCCTCAGCGATCAATTGCCAAGGTACTATATTAGAATGATGCTCTAACATTGTTAAAATTATTTCATCACCTGCCGAAAGGTTTCGACGACCCCAACTAGAAGCTATTAAATTTATTCCTTCGGTAGCACCTCGAACAAAGATTATTTCACGTA
>PATI01000044.1 GCA_002712335.1 Rhodospirillaceae bacterium
CAAGCTGTTACCAGCTGCGCGGTGCGCTCTTACCGCACCATTTCACCCTTACCTATCTAAAACAAAAGTTAAATCAAGGCGGTATATTTTCTGTTGCACTGGCCGTGAGTTCTCACTCCCCAGGTATTACCTGGCACCCTGCTCTTTGGAGCCCGGACTTTCCTCCTCTCATGGCCACAGTTTACAAATAGCAAACTGCACCGAATAAGCGGCAATTGCCCGGCTGACTCGCACATGAGACTAAAGGATGATCCGATTTAAAACAAGATAAAAATCCTTACTAATTTTTTACCTCGATAACTTTATCGTATAGCACATTTTTTTGTATCCCAGATATTTCACTAGTAACTCTTATGGCATCTCTTACCGATAATTTACCTTCTAGGCTATCCATAATCTTCATTGCTTCGTGTTTACGCTTCTCGCTTAAGGCGAAGTCGCCACAACCTTTAATAACCAAAACAAACTCACCTCTTGTGTGATCATTGTCTGATCTGAGCCAATCTAAGCATTGCTTTGCCGTCCCTTTAAAGTCACTTTCAAACTTTTTGGTGATTTCCCTCGCGATAAAGACTTCGCGGTCGCTTTGAAGAACTTCTGACAATGCAATGAAAGATTCTAATATACGATGCTTTGACTCAAAAAGAACCACACTGCGCTTTTCGAATAGAATCGACTCAAAGTAGATCTTTCTAGCTAAAGTTTTAGCTGGGATGAATCCATCAAATTGAAATCTGTCTGTAGGTAAGCCAGAAACAGACAACGCAGCAATTACTGAACAAGCACCAGGAACTGGTTTTACTGAAATATTTTTCGCTTTTGCTAGCCTAACGAGTTTGTAACCTGGGTCAGAAATTAAGGGAGTACCAGCATCACACACTAACGCTAGAGACTTACCTTGGAGCAAATCAAGAAGTATTAGCTCTCTATCTTTTTCATTGCTAAAGTCATGATAGGATTTGATAGGTGTATGAATACTAAATCTTTTTAGGATCTCCTTAGTCACTCGTGTATCCTCTGCCGCTATGTAATCAACGGATTGAAACACGCTCACTGCTCTTTGAGTAATATCACCCATATTACCGATAGGTGTTGCAACTACGAATAACTGCCCTAATTCTGTCATTTCTCAATCCCAACATCTAACTATTTTCTTTATACTTTAATCAAAAATAGTGTGCATAAAAATTGCTCATTTACAATTCTTATATTAGTCTTTTCAAATAATACTTTACTAAGTATATACAACTTATGAATTATAAGACCGTCTGTGCTAGAAAATTAGTTCAAGCAATTTCATTTAGCTTTGCCTTTGGCTGTAGCGTCAACACTCCAGTAACCGACGTGACACCCTCGGAGGCAGAGTCTACAACAGACTCAATTAATGAGCTATTAAGTCAAGCAGCTTTCTTCTCTGGCAATCAGGCTTTCGTACTTAAACTAGAGGCAATTTCAGAATTAATTGAATATGGCCTATTTGAACGAGCTAAAGAGGAGATCGGAAAAATAAATAGCTCCGACTCCTTCGAACTAGACGCGCAGCTGAATTTCCTCTTGTTAAATGCACAAATTGCCAAAGCCGAGAACCAATCTCAGATCGCGCTCCGTTGGTTAGAGCACTCTATAGCAAAAGAAGTGGATCCTGTTTCAGAAATCGGCAGAAAAATCTTGCTGTTAAAAGGACAGACTTATTTAACCCTAAATCAACCTGAGTTGGCACTATTTGTTTTCACTGAGATCACAGAATCTTGGCCAACAGAAAGTGAAACTAGTCTATTTGAAGATCTTTGGCAGTCACTTCAAAGAATAGAGGAAAGTCGCTTGTCTTTAATCGCCAAAGACTCGACAAGTTATGAGCTTAGAGGTTGGATCGAATTAACTAGGATCTTTAGATCCGAAGAAACAAGCATAAAGAAACAATTAGATAATATAGACCAATGGCGGAGAACTTGGGTGAGACATTCCGCAGCAATTCGACTTCCTCAACCCTTAAGAGATTTACAAGATTCTTGGAACGGGCGTCCATTGGACGTTGCCCTGATTCTTCCGATACTCCAACCAGCAGGCAATGCGATTTATGAAGGATTCCTAAGTGCATATTACCAAGAGCTACTTACTTCTCAGGAGGTCCCTAGAGTATCTATTTACGATAGCTCTGAGGTCATTGATATATCGGGGATATATGACAATGCTGTTGCAAACGGAGCCGATTTAATTATTGGTCCTCTCCAGAAATCCTTGGTAAATCAGCTACAGGATTACAGTGAATTGCCCATAAATACTCTAGCATTAAATTATGCGGATAATCCAAGTTCTAATAACAAACTTTATCAGTTCGGTTTAGCACCGGAAGACGAAATCCGAGAGGTAATCAATATAGCCTGGGAGGATGGTCATCGTACCGCTGCTATCCTTGTGCCGGAAGATGGAGATTACCAAGAACTACAGAGATTTTTTGAAAATTCATGGATTCAAAGAGGAGGGAAAGTTGTTTCGAGAGTAAATTTTCATGAAAGTTCAAATTATGCGGAAATAGTAAAAAGGGTCATGGCTATCGATAGCAGTGAGGTTCGAGCTGAAAAACTTCTAAATCTGTTACCTCGCAGAAATATGGAGTTCACTCCTAGAATAAGGAAAGACGTGGACTTCATCTTTTTAGTTGCGAGCCCTAATGAGGGTAGGCAGATAAAACCAACCCTTGCATTCTACTTTGCTGAAGATATTCCTGTTTACTCAATTCCCTCGATTTACGAAGGTTCTGAAAACCCTACAGAAAACAGAGATTTGGACGGTATTATATTCGCAGACGCTCCATGGGTATTGGGGCCAGCTACCGATCTCAACCGGTCGACAAGCGAAGACCTCCGTCAAGTAACTGGANCTCTGAGAAGACTCCGTGCGATGGGAATAGACAGTTTTAGACTGTATCCTAGGCTTCAGCAATTCAGCAGCGGCAGCATTAAATTTATGGAAGGCGCGACGGGCCAGCTTTTCATTGATGAAAGCCAAAAATTTCAACGTAAATTAAAAGCCGCGCGATTTGTGGGGGGTATTGCAACNCCCATTGAACGATAACATCCTTTTCTTGTCTATATAAATTCACAGGGTAGCTTTTCTTGAAAATGANAGTTTAAAAAAGAAGGCTTAAAAACTAATCACAAAAAAGTAACACTGACCATTAATCTGCCGATAACTAATGGTTAGCTCGTAATACCTTAAGGTTTAAAGATGGACACAGAACTTCGAATTAGAGATCATTTTCTTGATAGCATAGAAGCTAAAAGATACTCGTTAGAGGAATTAGTTGTCCCTATTCAACACGCGGGAAATTGTGTGGCTCATAGCCTGGTCAATGAAGGAAAGATCTTAAGTTGTGGTAACGGTGGTTCAGCGGGAGATGCTCAGCATTTTTCGGCGGAATTACTTAATCGATTTGAAATAGAAAGGCCTGGTTTACCAGCAATTGCGTTGACAACAGACAGCTCAACACTTACTGCAATAGCTAATGACTACCAATATGAAGAGATCTTCTATAAACAAATTCTNGCTCTGGGCAATGCTCAAGATGTGCTACTAGCAATTTCAACAAGCGGCAACTCAGCAAATATTGTAAAAGCTGTGCTCGCTGCACACGAGAGAGGGATGACCGTGATATCCCTTACAGGAAAGGACGGGGGGAAACTGGCTGAGCTCTTGAAAGATGACGACATTGAAATCCGGGTCCCATCTGAACGAACGGCGCGAATTCAGGAAGTACACCTATTAGTAATTCACTGTTTATGCGACATTATCGATGCAATATTATTTGGGGGAGNTGAAACATGAAACAGTANATATTTCTTTCTTTTCTTTCTATNATTCTAGCAACTTCGTGTTCGACCATNCTAGTCAACACTACGANCAGAGANGGCATACAGGAAAATCCGGCGCGNNGAACGCCTGGCGCGGTTGTNGAGGACCAGTCAATTGAAACTATCGTAGCAGTGAATCTAAAGGCGGACAGTCTTGCCTTTCGAGAGACCCGATTTAATGTCGTAAGTCATAATGGTGTCGTTCTATTAGTAGGTCAAATTGCAAACGACTCTATGAAGCAAAAAGCGACAGAGATTATTTCTAAAGCTAGCTCGAAAATTAAGCGAATTCATAACGAGCTGGAAATTACAGATAAAAAAGGAATTTTATCTCGCGGCAATGACACATGGATCGCTACCAAAGTTCGCGCTCTAATGCTCGCAAATGAAGAAATTTCTGCAAACCAAGTTAAAGTAGTTGTCGAAAACGGAGCTGTTTATTTGATGGGTATTTTAACAGAGTCAGAGGGGGACATAGCGGCAAACGTAGCAAGTAATGTTGTTGGCGTATCAAAGGTGATTAAAGTTTTCGAGTACATAATCTAATCAACTTTTACTTATTTTACGATCTTAAGTGAAGGCTTCTTGGCACGTGTGGCAGATAAACCCTCCTTCTTGTTCTTGTCACGCTCCTTTGGTGGATCAGTCGGATCAGACGGTTCCTCAGATTCAAACATCATACCTTGTCCATTTTCTTTCGCATATATTCCCAGAACAGATCGAATTGGCACGACCACTTTTTTAGGAATCCCACCGAATCTTCCGTCAAACTCCACTGCCTCGTTAGCGATTGAAATCGACTGGACTGCGGTCGGAGATATATTTAAAACAATTTGACCATCCTTAACATGCTCCTGAGGTACTTCAACCCCTTTTCCGAACGCATCGACCAAAACATATGGCGTACACTGATTTTCTAGGATCCAATCGTAAAGTGCACGAATAATATACGGCCTACTTGAAGTCATTGTCATAGCGAGAACCTATAACTATTCAACGTAAACTACATCATATCCTTTTCTTTTTCTGAAAGGCTATCCATAACTGATTCCCTTTCAAATAGACGATCTCGATAACTTAGAAGTGGTTTAATACTCTTATTATTCGGAAGTTGAATTCCCATCATCGGTAAACGCCATAAAATCGGACAGACACAACAATCTACAATAGTGAAATCATCGCTCATAAAGAAAGGTTTTTCTCCGAATATTGGAGCAATGGAAACAATGCTCTCTCGCAACTCTTTGCGCTTTTTATCCTGTTGCGATGNNGTGACTTTCTCATCTAGAAGCGAATCTACNAGAGAACACCAATCTCGTCGNATNCGATAAATCCAGAGTCTACTNTGAGCNCGCGCAACAGGGTATACAGGAAANAGTGGCGGATGCGGAAAACGCTCATCAAGATACTCCATCATAATATCTGCTTCATAGAGAACTAAATCACGATCNATTAGAGTTGGTAATGTGTTGTAGGGATTGAGACTTGCGAGATCTTCGGGTTTGTTACTGGGGTCAACGTCGATCGTCTCCACCGTTACACCTTTTTCAGCTAAGACTATTCTTACCCGATGGCTGTAATGGCTATCCCCATCTGAGTAGAATGTCATAGAAGATCTTTTAGCTACAACACCCATAATGTGACCTTTTTTAATTCTTAATTTTTATGTTTATGTTTTNTAGTGGTAATCTTTNGAGAATTCTTTACCCATTAAAAACGCAAGTATGTAGAGAAACCCGAGAAATGATAACACCCACAGACCTATGCTTTGCCTACGATCTCTCACAGGCTCTCCGACGTAATAAAGAAAATTAGTTAAATCAGCAATCGCGGTGTCAAATTCATTTTGAGAGAGCAATCCGTTATCAGCCGAGTGCAACTCGCAATGCTCTCCATCACCGTCGCAATCTCTCGTAACATCTCCCTGAAGCTCATATAACACATTAGGCATTCCGACGTTTTCATATATAGTGTTGTTGGTGCCAAGAGGTCTCGATTCATCGTTATAAAACGACCTCAAGTAGGTGTACAGCCAGTCAGGAGAATGAACTCGTCCCGCCAAAGTCAAATCGGGCGGTGCAGCACCAAACCAATTTTCAGCATCGGTAGTAGACATCGAATTTTGAATTAAGTCCCCTATCAAAGAGTCGTCAAAAATCAAATTCGCCAGGGCCAAATCATGAGGGATCTCTAAATCATCTGCGGTTCTTTCATAGCGCGCATAACCTAACTCATGACAGCTGACACAATAATTGATGTAATATTTAAATCCACGTTGTAATGAATCCTTATCTTCAAAGTTTGTCTCTATATGATCAAGATCAAGGTTACCTGCCGATGCTGCTTCAACTTCAGAAGATACGAGCATCAATGGCACAACGACAAGGAAGGCGATCAAAATCAAGCTTCCTATCAATTGGGGGATTGTTATAAATCTCCCAGTTAATCTCTTCGGAGGCTCTGTAGTGCTCTCGAAACGCGTGTACCAAGGCATCGCAAAGAAATAGGCAAAGTATACAACCGTCATCACTTGGGCGAGTAGAGTTTTTCCAGGACTTACTGCTTGCGTTCCAAGATATCCAAGCGTAATGAAAGAAACAACAAACATCAAAAGAGCAAACCGACTTAACCGACCCTTATAGCGCATGGACTTCACCGGGCTTTTATCTAACCATGGCAGAACGAATAATATTCCTATGGCACCGAACATTACCAACATTCCCCAAAACTTTGCGTCAATGCCGAGGAGTGGGATTGTCACTGCTCGCAGCATGGAGTAAAAGGGTGTGTAATACCACACTGGTGGAACGTGTTCTGGAGTCTTTAAAGAATCAGCTTCTTGAAAATTTGCTAACTCCAAAAAATAACCTCCCATCTCAGGAGCGAAAAATACGACAGAACAAAAAGCTATTAAGAAGAGAATCACTCCAGCCAAATCATGGTATAGAGTATAATATGGATGAAACGGAACACTATCTAAAGGAATGCCGTCTGGCCCTTTATTTGCCTTAATCTCAACACCGTCTGGATTGTTAGAGCCTACCTCGTGAAGCGCTAATATATGCACCACTACCAAACCAATAAGGACCATAGGCAATGCTACTACATGAAGCGCAAAAAACCGGTTTAATGTTGCGCCGGATATCAGATAATCTCCACGAATCCAAACTAATAAATCCTCTCCAATAATCGGTATAGCTCCAAATAGCGAGACGATTACATTAGCGCCCCAGTAAGACATTTGTCCCCAAGGGAGGACGTAACCCATGAAGCCCTCGGCCATCAGAACAAGATAAATAGCCATACCAATGACCCAAATGAGTTCGCGAGGTCTCTTGTATGAACCGTACAGTAATCCCCTAAACATATGCAGATAAACAACTATGAAAAAGGCAGAAGCGCCAGTCGAATGCAGATAGCGCAATAGCCAACCATATTCCACATCCCGCATAATATACTCAACGGAAGAAAAGGCACTCTCCGCGCTTGGTGTGTAGTTCATTGTTAGAAAAATTCCGCTAACTAGCTGAATTACCAGAACTACTAGGGATAGAACACCAAAAAAATACCAGAAATTAAAGTTTTTAGGCGCATAATACTGGCTCATGTGCTTTTTCCAAGCGGCCAAGATCGGCAATCTGGCATCAGTCCAGTCTCTCAACCCAATTAGGGATGTCATCAATCGATTGTATTTACGATCAGCATTGCCTGTTTGAGTAGAATCACTCATGCCACGATCTCCTCGTCTACCCCTATAATCAGAACATCATCCTCCTCAAATGAATGCGGAGGCACTTGCATGTTCCGCGACGCTGGAGAACCGCTGTAGACCCGACCAGCTAGATCAAATCGTGACCCATGGCAAGGACAAAAAAATCCACCTTTCCATTCACTATCGAAAGGCTCGGGTTTTAGTTCAATGTGAGGCGTCGGGGAGCAAAAAAGGTGAGGACAGAGACCTACTAAAACCATTACATCTGGTCTGCGAGATCGAAATTCATTTTGCGCATACCCCGGCTGCTCTGGCTCCTCCGAATTTGGATCCGCTAGTCGACTAGGATTTTCATTTAGAGCACCTAAAGCGTCATCGCTGCGCTTAATTACAAATATTGGACGACCTCGCCACGCAGGTATTGGGCCCAACATCTCTCCTGCTTCAAGCCTACTTATATCGATACGAACTGGAGCGCCCGCGGCCCTCGCTTTTGCGCTAGGGTTCCAAGAACCTACAAAAGGAACTCCCGCACCGGCTACTCCTGCAACACCAGCTACAGATGTTGAACCCACAAGAAACTTCCTACGGCCAGCATTAGTACTGTCGTTAGTCACCGTAATTTTCTCCCTGAGAACACAATACAAAATTTTGGAACATCAAAATAGGATTTGCTTCTGCCTTCCAGAACTAAGTTAGCCTTCGATCTGACTAGCAAATTTCAGAATTCGGATACTACTCAAATTTCGCACTATTATCAAGGGGCCTAAGAAGCGAAAAACGCCGTATCTCATTGATCTTAATGAGGAATAAATAATTTTAAGGTACAAAAAAACGCCAATTCCTTGTCGAAATATAGCGCTCCCCTGAGTTATCAAATACTTTAACGTTTTGAAAATTGTGGCTTCTTTCTAGCCTTTCTAAGACCCACTTTCTTCCGTTCGACCTCTCTCGCATCTCGTGATACAAAACCTGCCTGCCTTAACTTTGGTTTTAATTCAGAATCGTAATCCATCAAGGCTCTTGTAATACCATGCCTGATCGCTCCGGCTTGACCAAAACTTCCGCCTCCGCTAACAGTAACCTTGATATCAAATTTCTCTGTCATTTCAACCAACTCCAAGGGCTGTCTAACTATCATTCTAGCTACTTCTCGACCGAAGTATGTCTCTAACGGTCGTCTATTTACAGTAATATCCCCGCCACCACTACTCATGAAAACCCGTGCGGTAGATGTCTTTCGGCGGCCGGTCCCATAATAGTGAGTTGCTGTCATTAGTAAATATACCTATAGTTTTATGGCTTGAGGTTGCTGGGCACCATGCGGATGATCCCCGCCTGCATATACCTTCAGTTTTTTAAACATAGTGCGTCCAAGAGGCGTTCTGGGTAACATGCCTTTGACCGCCAATTGGATAATCCTTTCAGGAGCTCTCTTTTGTAATTTCTCGAAAGAAATCGACTTCAATCCGCCCGGATAACCCGAATGTGAGTGATATAACTTGTCTCTTGATTTATTTCCAGTCACCGAGACCTTTTCGGCGTTAATAACGACTACATAGTCACCAGTATCTACATGCGGGGTAAATTCAGGCTTGTGCTTACCCCTTAAGCGAGATGCAATCTCCGTCGCCATGCGTCCGAGAGTTTGGCCTGTCGCATCGACCAAGAGCCAGTTCTGATGGACTTCTTTAGATTTAGCACTATAGGTTTTCATTGTTACAAAGGCACGAAATAACTGGAGGGCGCATACTATCTAAGCTAAAGACAATATTCAAGAAGATTTGGGAGAAAGGGCTTCTAATTGCAGCTGAGAAAAAACCAACCCTACGCAAATGGTGGCCTTGGTCAGTTACATGTTAATATCAAAGAACAACATGAGGACTGGCAAGATACTCATATGATTGCATCTCGATTAGACGTGATTTGGTTCTCTCAAACTCGAACTTTAATTTATGACCTGAATACAATTTGGCTATTTCGACATCGGCTGAAATTATGAGCTTAACCTTTCTGTCGTAAAATTCATCAATTAAACTAACAAAACGCCTCGCTTTATCGTCACTTTCATTACTGAGTTGAGGAATTCCACTTAAAACTACCGCATGGCAGGTTCTTGCTAGTTCTACGTAATCTGCCGAACTCCGGGGTGAGCTGCATAACACTGCAAAATCGAACCAGATTACATCTTTTACATTGTAGCGCGTAGATACTTCACGGCCTAAAACTTCGATAGTTTTGCTACACTGGATATCCGCAGGATTTGGCACCAGCTCTGAAAAACTCATAAATAAATGTTTTTCGATCTTTTCGTTATGAGGAAAATGATACAGTGTTGCTTTTGTCAAACTACGCAATCGGTAATCCGTTCCCCCACCCAATTCAATTACATCGGTGAACTTTTTTATAAGTTGAATCGCAGGTAAAAAACTATCTCTCTGTAGTCCATCTTGATAAAGCAAGTCCGGATGAATATTTGAGGTCGCGACAAATACTATTCCTCTATCAAATAGACTTTTTAATAAGCCTGAAAGTAACATAGCGTCACCGATATCTAAAACAAAGAACTCATCTACGCACAGAAGTCGCGTTGTCTTCGCGATTCTTGAAGCAATCACATCTAACGGGTTCTTCCGTCCTTGAAGAACCTTTAACTGTGTATGGACAGAAAACATAAAACGATGGAAATGAATCCTCTGTTTATGAGGAAAAGGAATACACTCGAAAAATAAGTCCATGAGGTATGTTTTCCCTCTACCTACCCCACCCCATAAATAGATCCCGGTTATTGGGAGTTTTATGCTCAACCATCTCAGAATCAAGCTAACAAATTGCCTACCGCTCCCATCAGCAAGAACAAGTTTACCGAACAGCGACTCAAAAGCTTCAACCGCTCGAAGTTGCGTGACGTCAAATGATACTAATTGTTCAGATACATCTTGCTTGTAGCGTTTCAAGGGTGTCATAACGTCGCGATCCATAATTGAATAAGGGCTAAATTTTTTCAATATAATGAGCTTGATAATAACCGTAATCTAAACTAATTACAGCGAACCTATTGATTTGAGGTATACTCATTGCTGATCGAGAAAATCAAAGCTTGCGTCGAATACGGACTACGAGGGAATAAATTCGGATGTCAATATGGTTCATAGCAATTGGGTGTCTCGCCACTGGAATAGTTATCGGAACTGTTTTTACAAGACAGCTCGGTAGTCATGCCGCNCGTGTTAAGNAATTGGAAGAAGAATTAGAGAATATTATGGANTCTCATGAAGAATATCGTGANAATGTCAGTGAACATTTTAGTGTAACTTCTGAGTTAATTAACCANATGACAGGTAANTATANGGAAGTTTATGAGCATCTTGCCAGCGGCGCGCANGATCTTTGCTCCACTCAGGTTGCTGAAAAACTTCTTCCTATCCAGTCTGACGCCGTTTTTGAGAANGAAACTTCTGGTGATGAATCAGCGCAAATACATGCACCCAAAGATTACGCAACCAAATCTAACCGGAGTCAAGCTGGAGCGCTATCAGAAAGTTTTGGTTTGAAGCGGTCAAAGACCAATACAAGAACTAATAAGAACTAGCACGAGCCCTCATGATTGTCCCTTAAACCCATCATTTAAATCCCATTTGTATATTATGACAGACTACAGTCTTACACATTTGAAGCAACTTGAAGCTGAGAGCATTCATATCATTCGCGAAGTCGCTGCCGAGTTTAGTAATCCGGTTATGCTTTATTCTATCGGTAAAGATTCATCGGTAATGCTCCACCTAGCCTTGAAAGCGTTCTTTCCTGGTAAGTTACCATTCCCTTTACTCCATGTTGATACAACCTGGAAATTTAAGGAAATGATTGAATTTAGAGAAAGGCAAAGAAAGAAGATGAACCTAGATTTAATAGTTCATATTAATCAAGAAGGCATAGCTCAAGGTGTAGGCCCGTTTACTCATGGCAGTGAAAAGCATACTGACATTATGAAGACTCAAGCTCTCAAACAGGCTCTCACTAATCATAAATTTGATGCAGCATTCGGTGGTGCGCGACGGGATGAAGAAAAGTCAAGAGCGAAGGAAAGAGTTTTTTCGTTTCGCGATAAAAACCATGTGTGGGATCCTAAAAACCAACGTCCGGAATTATGGAACATATGCAATGGAAAGGTAAAAAAAGGCGAAAGCATTAGAGTTTTCCNATTGTCGAATTGGACTGAGTTAGATATTTGGCAATATATTTATCTCAATAACATAGAAATTGTCCCCCTCTATTACTCCAAGGAGAGACCTANCGTAGAATTTGATGGGATTGACATATTAGTTGATGATGAAAGAATGCCGATACGTAAGGATCAGAAAATAGAGTTGAAAAATGTTCGATTTAGAACCTTAGGATGCTATCCATTAACCGGCGCAGTGGAATCTAATGCAACAACGCTGCCCGAAATAATTCAAGAAATGCTTTTAACAAGAAGTAGCGAAAGGCAAGGTAGATTGATNGATACAGACCAAGCTGGGTCCATGGAAGAAAAGAAGCGAAANGGATATTTCTAATCATTATGTCTCATCAATCAGATTTAATAGCAAGCGACATAAATGCTTACTTAGCCCAACATGAGCGCAAGCAACTNCTTCGTNTACTTACATGTGGTAGTGTCGACGATGGCAAAAGNACGTTAATTGGNCGTCTATTGCATGACTCGAAAATGATTTACGAAGATCACCTCGCCTCTATTGCAGCTGAAAGTGCTAAGTCTGGTGCAACCGGGGGAGATTTAGACCTTGCTCTACTAGTCGACGGACTGCAAGCCGAAAGAGAACAAGGCATCACAATTGATGTCGCTTACCGATATTTCTCGACTGCAAAGAGAAAATTCATAATTGCCGACACTCCCGGCCACGAACAGTACACCAGAAATATGGCTACCGGGGCTTCGACATGCGCTCTAGCTATTATTCTTATCGACGCAAGAAATGGGGTCCAGNTGCAAACAAGGAGACATAGCTTCATCACCTCTCTCCTTGGGATTCAGCATATCATAGTCGCGATAAACAAAATGGATCTAGTCGATTATAAGNAATCAACTTTTACTAAGATCAAAGATGAATACGTGCAATTCTCACAAAAGTTGCCGCTCGCGTCCTTCCATTTTATTCCACTCTCGGCTCTTACAGGTGAAAACGTCGTACAAATCGGTGAGAAGATGCCGTGGTATGAGGGAAAATCACTTATGGAAATTCTTGAAAGCGTCGAGATTGAAGCTGATAGAAACTTTACTGATTTCCGTTTCCCTATTCAATATGTCAACCGTCCAAATTTAAACTTTCGTGGTTATTGCGGAACCGTCGCCTCTGGGATTATACGTAAAGGCGATGAAGTTGCCGTGCTACCTTCAATGAAAACTAGTNTCGTAAAGTCAATCGTTACTTATGACGAAGAAATTGAATTAGCTCACGCGGAAATGGCTATAACTCTCACACTGGAGGACGAAGTGGATGTGAGTAGAGGGGATATGATAGTACACCCCGCTAACCTACCAACAACTGAAAACAACCTTAACGCAAAAATTGTGTGGATGACAGAGCATCCGATGCTTCCTGGAAAAGAGTATGATCTAAAATTAGGTACGAAAACTGTGTCTGCAAAAATCAANACTCTTTTTCACAGAATAGACATAAACACGCTACAAGAAACCCCGGCACCCAGCCTTGAGCTTAACGAAATAGGATTAGTAGAATTAACGCTGGACCAAAGTTTAAGCTTCGATTCTTATAAAACTAACCGTGCCACAGGATGCTTTATCTTAATTGATAAGCTGACTAATGTGACTATTGCCGCTGGAATGGTCGAGCAGGCGGAATTCCTGGCAGAACCAAAAACTCAGATTCACAACTCACACGTCTCTAAGGATGAGCGAGCAGCAAGATATGGTCAAAAACCGGCGACTATAATGTTCATAGGCTTATCTGGGTCGGGCAAATCAACGTTAGCACATGGATTAGAGCGAAGATTATTCGATCGAGGACGTGCAGTTACTGTGCTCGATGGAAAAGCCATGCGACTAGGAATATCAAAGGACTTAGCNCATGATGCCGAAGGCCGTGCAGAAAATCTGAGGAGGAGCGCACATTTCGCAAGATTCCTCAACGACTCTGGCGTAATATGTTGTGCTTCGTTTGTGGCNCCGAGTAACGACTCAAGAGATCATGCAATTAATGTTATAGGTAAAGGCAACTGCTTTGTAATTTATTGTAATCCACCGATTGAGGTATGCATAAAACGAGACCCATCTGGGCTGTATGCCTCTTCGGAAAACGGCAAAGCTGATAATGTGCCAGGGTTATCTTTCCCTTATCAAAAACCAAGAGAGATTCATCTTGAACTCGATACAAACAAGCTGCAAATAGATGAGTGTCTTCATAGGGTTGTGTCCTTATTAGAAAAAAATTTCGTCATATAAACAAACACAATTTTCTCCATTTTCTAAAGTCTAATGTTTTAATTTCTAAGCAGGATTAGGTATATCAATAAACTTGTGCACAATTGAATACTCCTTAGCCAGATATGCTCCCAACGCTTGGACACCGTAACGTTCCGTAGCGTGGTGTCCCGCTGCAAAGAAGTGCATTCCTGATTCTCTTGCTACGTGCACTGTTTGTTCGGAAACCTCNCCTGTTAAGTAGGCNTCTGCACCNGATTCTNCCGCTAACCCTATAAATTCCTGTGCAGCACCAGAACACCANGCGACAACTTTAATNTCTTTACTACTTCCTCTAATTGACATNGGTTTCCGTTCTAGCTTTGCCTCCAAGAATGTCCCAAAGTTTTTAAAGGAGTGTGGCACTGATAAGTCTCCTGAAAAAACTATCGGATGCCTTCGCGCGGAGTCAAGCGGAGCACGTTGATTGATTCCTAGCACTTTCGCCAACTGGGCGTTATTGCCTAATTCTGGATGAGCATCTAACGGCAAGTGATATGCACACAAGCTTATATCATGGCGAAGTAGNAATTGGATTCTTGCTTTTTTTAACCCAGTAATAGTAGGTTTTTCCCCTCTCCAGAAATATCCGTGATGGACAAGAATCAAATCGGCTTTTTCCTTAATAGCTGCCTCAACCAGTGCTCTGCAAGCCGTGACCCCCGTGACAATTTTTTTGATTTCATCCTTACCTTCAATTTGGATACCATTAGGACAGTAATCNCTAAATTCGTCAGGCTTTAGGAGTTCTCTAAGGGTTTCATCTATATCTTTCAATCTAACTGGCATTGGAATGACTCCTCACTGCATGTATATTACGGAAGGTTCGAGACCAAAGGATAAAGCAAAGAAATTTGTCATGCATTCAATTATCCAATTCATAAAGTATATCAGTTGGCCTGTATTTTGTGGGATGCTCATCGGAGTGATAATTCTGCAGTATCAGCAACTGGCGCGAATAGACCAAAGTATGGAAAACCGCAATCGAGAATCGTTTTCCATGGCATCTATTTCGTTCGTTAATGGTATTAGTCGAGCCTCNCCATCGGTAGTTGGAATAACCGCAACTCGGTTTGACGTTGAATCTGTAGAAAGAGCATCAGATGATCAATTGAATCTATACCTTGAAGAACAAGATAGCCTAGGCTCTGGNGTAATTGTCAGCAAAGATGGATTTATACTTACGAATTTACATGTTGTTGATAACTTATTTGACTTATTTGATACCGAAGTCACTCTTAATGATGGNNGAAAAACTCCAGCGACAGTCATCGCGTGGGACAAGGCGAATGATCTGGCTGTATTACATATCAATATGGANAACTTGACACCCATAGAANTAGGGGATCCTGAAAAAAGTCAAGTCGGGGATCTAGTTTTTGCAATTGGGTACCCAAGAAATATAGGACAGTCGGTATCCCAAGGTATTATCAGCGCAATTACTCACAACACCGATTCTACAGTTTCAATTCTTCAAACAGATGCGGCAATAAACCCTGGTAATTCCGGGGGCGCTTTAATCGACATCAACGGGCAGTTGATTGGCATTAATTCATCCATATTTTCGGAGTCTGGAAAATTTGAAGGGATCGGATTTGCAACTCCGGCCANCACNGCTATTGAGTCAATGNNAGAGCTCATCGCTAGCGCNATAGATGCCAATTCGGGCTACCTGGGTGTAATAACCGGTGAAGCGTTAACTTCAGAATCAAGTCAACTTTTCTTTGGTGTTGATGACATTCGTGGGATGTTGGTCGAAAGTGTAGACGATGGAGGAGCGGCAAAGAGAGCCGGAATCAGACCAGGGGATGTGATTACCAGAGTTGAGAAAACCCAAGTTGTGCAAGCGGAGAATATCCTTAAAGAAATCAGAAACAAGAAACCTGGCGATACGATTTCGATTGANGTCTTTCGTGATAGTAAAATCATCAAGTTTTTGACAACCCTCGGCTTTGGGGAAGCGCGAATTATAGATCCACAAAGTCAAAACTAATCTGTCGATTTATTTTTTCTNTACTCGGCGGAAAGCGCATGCGCCTGCAAGAGTTCATTTCGCGCAAGTTCTGCCGCAGTCTCAGCTAAACTAGAAGCTCCACTGGAAGAACAACTAATTATCGAACTTCTTTTTTGAAAGTCATAAACACCCAACGCAGAGAAAAATCTAGAAGTACCAGAAGTTGGTAAAACATGACTAGGGCCCGCACAGTAATCGCCCAAAGCTTCTGCACTATATCTTCCNANAAAAATAGCGCCAGCGTTAGTNATNTTAGGCAAGATGGATTTNGGTTNGCTTATCGAGATCTCTAAGTGCTCAGGCGCGATTAAATTACTTACTTCCGCGGCTTGTTGAACACTATCAACATGGATGAAAATTCCTCGATTCTTCAACGATGTCTGAATTATTTCTCGCCTATCCATTTTAGGCAACAAGGAATTGACGCTTGCCTCGACCCGATTAAGGTATTCACTGCTGTTGGCGATTAAAATTGACTGTGCAAATTCGTCATGCTCAGCTTGAGAGAATAGATCTGCCGCTATCCAATCTGGATCAGTTGTTCCGTCACAAATAATAGTCAATTCAGATGGTCCAGCCACCATATCAATACCAACGTCACCGAAAACAATTCTTTTCGCAACGTTGACATAAACATTGCCGGGTCCCGCAATTTTGTCTACCCTTGGCAATGTCTCTGTCCCATAAGCCAAGGCTGCAATAGCTTGAGCACCACCTATTGTAAAAACTTCACTCACACCTGCTATTTTCGCAGCTGCAAATATGAGGTCATTCTTTTCGCTATAACGTGAGGGTACGACCGCGATGATATCTTGAACGCCGGCGACCTTCGCGGGTATTGCTAACATCAACAT
>PATI01000045.1 GCA_002712335.1 Rhodospirillaceae bacterium
GCATCTTAGCTAGGTCATAAGCCTCTTGAAGTAGGGATTCTGGTACGGCCTTTTCTAGAAATGAATCATAGGTGCGTCCCTTGTTAAAAATAACGTCAAGTAAGTCACTCCCTCCGGGCATGAATTTCTCCTTCAAAGATCAAATAACGTGGTCAGTTTAAAATGGTGGTAGTAGCTGCACCCCATTTTAAAACAATTAATATGGTTCTTCCCCTATTACCATAGTACGATGCATGTGGCGAATACCGGGCGCTTTAATGCCTCCCCGCCCTATGTGGATCAAAGAAGGGTTATCCCACATTAATAAATCACCTTTATTCCATTTATGCCGATAGCAAAATTCAGGATTTATTTGATGCTCAAAAAGTTCATCGAGGAGAGGCTGTGCCGCGGAGTCCTCCATTCCTTCAATACCCACGACAAAACGGGGGGAAATATATAGTGCCCTGCGTTTTGTTATCGGGTGCCTTCTGACGACTGGATGTACTGCATCTGGAACCGCAACTCCGTAGACTTTTTCAGCTGAATTAAAAAATTGTTTATCAACTTGGGCCCTGTTATTGCGCCTGCGGTCAAAGACATGGATAGCCTTAAGTCCGTCAATCTGTTTCTTGAGATTATTTGAGAGGGTATCATAAGCGGCATATAGGTCAGACCATTCTGTGTCGCCGCCCTCTTCGGCCACCTCCAGTGCATAAAGAAATGTCGCACGAGATGGGACCTTGGCAAATGACAAATCTGAATGCCAAAAATCACCGGCACTGATTACGCCTACTGGCTGTCCTTCCTGCAACCGGTTGGAAAGAACTGTTACCTCAGGGAAGCATGGCAACGTGAAGGGCCTCCCTTCACGGGTTTCAATAGGGCCAAATCTTTTACTGAATTCGATTTGGGCACGAGGCCCAAGTTTCTGTTCCCTAAACACCAAAAGCTGGTATTCAAAAAATGCGGAACTAATTTTCTCAAATTCACGCTCTTGGATAAAGTTGAGGTCTATTCCAATTAACTCAGCTCCAAGTGCCTTTGATAAACGGTTTATTTGCATGGCCTTTAGTGCATTGCTGAGCCGCCATCAACTACCAAGCTTTGCCCAGTTATGAAGTCGCTTTCACCAGAGGCAAGAAAAAGGCATGCCCCAACCAGGTCTTGTGGTGTTTCAATCCGTTTAAGGGCCCTTGTTTTAACCGTGCCGTCCATACTCGTACCTAGCTCAGTATCCCGTTTAAGAACATTTTCACTCGCAGTTGCCCCAGGAGCTATGGCGTTAACACATATATTATCACTCCCGATCTCCCTTGCTAGTGAACGCGTAATCCCGACTACCGCGGCTTTTGATGCGTCGTAATGAAGAAAATGCGTGGACCCCTTAAAGGCACGACCGGATGAAATATTAATAATCTTGCCGTATTGGTGCTTGCGCATCTCTGGAACTGCTTCTTTGCACATAATCCAGACTCCCTTGATATTTACAGCGCTCACCCGATCCCAGTCGTCGACAGTAATTTCATCAAAATTTGCCCGGTCAACCATTGTAAAAATAGCAGCGTTATTAACTAGAATATCCAAACGACCATAAGCTTCCACTGTTTTTTGAACGGCACTACGTGCCGAAGCTTCATCAGAAACATCACAAGGAGCGTCTACAGCATCTCCTCCCGCCTGCTTTATTATATCGACAACAGTCTGACCAGAATCTAGATCAGATATGGCAATTTTTGCCCCTTCTCGCGCTAGTCCTTTTGCGAACTCTGCTCCTATTCCTTGGGCTGCACCCGTAACGAGTGCGACGCGTCCTTCAAGCCGTCCCATGTCAGTTCTCCCTTTTCTTTTCTATCGCCAGCTCCCGGAGTACCCTCACCAAGAGTACGTACCTCGGTGTTCATTTTCAAATCGCCTCGGCGCTTCTGCGCTATTATTTCTCCTGTTTGCCAATATTCACCTTTGACAGCGCGCTGGGCCATGGTTTCAAGGTCTTCATTCCACTCGCCCATATCATAACCATACCAAGGTCGCTGTGGTTTTAGCTTAGGTAATCCAAGTTCGTACCATATATCAGCAGCCCCCTCCATATACTCACGTTTGGGTAGTGATACTGGTGGATATGTTTCTTTTAGGGTTGCATCAATTAAAACAGCGGAGTCGTTTGAATCCTGCAAGCTTCTGGGACCGTGCCCTTCATCTTTGTTTTTTAGAATTTCTACGTCCCTGTGTGGTTTACAGCGATATGACATGGCCCAAAAAACTGCATTAGTATCATCGGGGTCAATATCTTCGTTGACTGCAATCACCCATTTCCCCTCGGCCCTTCTTAGCGAGGCTATGCCGTAGAGTGCGCGCCAAATCTCGGTCCGAGGCATTTCTCGATCAACAACGGCAATAATTAACTTGTGAAGTGATGTTAGTGGCTCGTGTGTGCATACATGCTTAATGCCCTTGATACCGAGGTGGTCACGCAAATGTTCTATTTGGGCAGCTTCATAAGCCGGTCTTTTGATTGCAGAGCTCTCCGACGGAGTAACTTGACTTACCCAAGAAACCATGACGGCGTTTTCTCGTCTGGTTACTGCTGTTACATCCATAAAGCCATTATACTCTTGCAAATTAACATGGCCGTGACTTTCGCCAAATGGGGCTTCTGGTTCTAGTAAATCTGTAGAAATATATCCTTCAATCACGATTTCCGCCTCGGCTGGTACCAGAATGTCAACCGTTTTTGCCTTCACGACATTGAGTGGTTTCCCACACAATCCACCGGAAACTTGAAATTCATCGTATTTTTCTGGAACCTTCTGCACCGCTGTAAAAGAAACTATCGGAGGTGCGCCAATTACAATAGCACACGGCATTGGCTTACCTATTTTTTTCCACTCCTCCCAATGCATATACCCCCCCGTGCGCAACTCAATTGAAGGGTTAAAACCTACGCGGTTAGGGGCTTTTACCATCGCACGGTAATTGCCCATGTTTTGTATACCGTTATTAGGATCTTTAGTTATGAAATGCGAAGCCGCAAAATACGGTGCGTTATCCCACCCAGGTGAAGAGATAGGAACAGGTATTTGATCTACGCCGAAACCATTGAGAAGGTCTTCCCCTTCATATACCAATTCATGGCAGGGTGCTTCATCAAAAGGCACCTCAGAAGGGTCAATCGGATTATTTAAGGCTTTAATCCACGTTTCCTTTATTTCATCAAGTTCGCAACCCATACCTAGTTTGTAGACAGCGCTATTCGCTGCAAGCCCACCAACCAGAACCGGAATATCATATTTTCGATCCTTCGCGTCCGTGACTGAGTTGAATAACCACGCTTTACGATCTTCCTCTTCAATGCCCCCGCGATATTGCCAACGCACTAGTGGATGCATTTCTGTGTCTTTATTAATTTCTCGGTCAACTTCAAACAATAAACCGGCCTCGCGCAATGCAACGATGTGCTCGTGAAGATCAACGTAACCTCGATCAGCAGCAGTTTGTTCCCGGATGGATTTAGCCATTCTTAATTTCCTTATTATATAAAGGTAGGTGAATATTATTACTTGATATTTGGAAGAACTTATTTTTGCCGGTATAGCAAGTCAATACGGCACCATATGGTTGAACTCAATTCTCCATAATATCTAATTAATTAAAGAAAATATAATTTTTATTCTTCAGCACCCCAAAATTCATCTGGAAACGCGATTACCCCCACGCGACCATTCTCCTTCGCATTACTTTTTAGGGGTTTTCCATAGATGTTATAACGCGGATGCTCTGCTGTAGGCTCGGTCTTAGCTCCAACACGCAACAGGATGAGCGGTTCATCGCCAACTGCCTCAAAGCGATAGTAACTGCCTGATGGCAACATTACCCCCTCATAAGCATCACAAATTTTTTCTTCACCTCTAGGGCCATAGAAACATGCTTTACCCTTAAGAACGAGGTGAAAGTGATCTTGATCGGTATGGTTATGCAACCCGTTTTCTCCCCCCGAGGCGTATACTTTTAGGTTAGCCCACATATTACCGGTATCAGCGACCAATTGATTACTCCGGCCTTTTTTTAGTAATTGCGCCCGAAGTTTAAAAAATTCTGCTTGAGGGGCCTTCTCAATATTAGCCTCACGCAACATTCGCATCTCCTCAGATTCTGTCGTCACCTTTCCCTTGTCTACTACATCCAATGGCATCGATGCCTCCATATTTTTTATAAAAATATTATTCCAACCAAATTAAATTTTAATGACTTAATACTAGGAAAATTTAAAACTTCACCTCTCAGACGATGTTTAACGTATCAGCATATTATGCTTACGACGAGCATTCAAAAGGCGCTCATTTATATCAAGCCTGCCAGAATGTAGAAATTCGGCACTGATTACAGCCATATAAATTTCGGCACGATTTTCAGCAGTATCTCGGTCATGACCTAGACACAGAAACTGCTTAACTAAAAATTTCTGACGAAGTGCATCGGCTTTTTCAATTCTAATGGCTACTTCTGGGTTATTTTGACCCCAGAGACGAAGAGCCGCTGCTTGCCCCCTTGTGCCACGCTCAATGCCCCTCTCTATTACCTTCCATATTAATTCGCTAGGCTGATTAGATTCGTCACTATAACTAGGGTAGGTTTCTTCTCTCATACCGAGCCAACGTTCTAACAAGGCATCAATCAACAATTGACGGTTCTTAAAGTGCCAGTAAAAACTACCTTTAGTAACACCTAGTTGCAGAGCTAATCGCTCTATACTTAAACCATCTACACCAGATATGCCTAGTACATCCCAAGCTGCTTCGATCCAGTCGTTACGACTTATCGTCAATTTCGTACCTTCAATTATTCGTCTTCGAAAGGGTTACCAGATACCTCTCGGATGGAGGTATTTGGAGACACGTCATTACGACGAAATTGCGCACTTCTTCGACCGTTCTCAAGGTATTTACCTTCCGCTGCTTTTCTTGCCATTTCATCCCATTGGTCATTCCAATCTCCAAGTGAGTAACCATGCCAAGGACTTTCAGGCTTCAACGCGGGTAAACCAAGTTTTTCCCATAGTGCCTTTGCATCTTCCATATATTCTTTTTTGGGCAGTGCAATTGGAGGCATATCTGATTTTAACGTAGCATCTATCAACATGGTGGCCTCTTCTCGGCCCATTCTGAGGTCACTTTTCGGACCATGTCCCTTATCCCGATGAGGGAGGATAGCGACATCAAGGGCAGGATTAGCACGATAGGCCAGGGCCCAAAAAACTGCATCGCCCTCATCCGGGTCAATATCTTCGTTTACTGCTATGATGTATTTTCCAACAGCCGAATTTAGAACTGAAGCTCCATAAAGTGCACGCCAAATTTCTGTCGTGGGAACCCCTCGTTCAAATACAATAAATAAAACTCGGCGGATATTTGTTAACGGCTCGTGCATTGATACCCGCTTTATGCCCTTTATACCTAAATGTTCGGTTAGGTGGTTAAACCATATCGGTTCCCAGGCCACCCGCTTGATCACACTGGATTCAGACGGAGTTACTTGCGAAATAATCGATGCAATTACAGCATTTTTACGATGCGTAATTGCTGTAACTTCCATTATATTATTATAATCCTCTAGCGCTATATGTCCGTGACTCTCCCCAAAAGGCGCCTCTGGCTCAAGATATTCTGGGTCAATGTAACCCTCCACAACGATTTCCGCCTCGGCTGGGACCAATAAATCAACGGTTTTGGCCTTTACCATATTTATGGGATTGCCAACTAAGCCTCCGGCTACCGCTATTTCATCAACCCCAAGTTGTAGTTTCTGCGGGGCGCAGTAGCAGACACTAGGTGGTCCACCTAACATAATTGCCATTGGCATTTTTTCACCACGTTTCTTGTATTCAAGCCAATGCAAGTGCCCCTCAGCACCTCCAGAACGAACAGACATCCTCACTGCCATTCTGGTTGAGCTTTTAAGTCCAGCTCGATATGTTCCCATATTTTGCACACCAGTCTCAGGGTTACGGCTTATACAGCCAGTAGCAGTAAAATAAGGAGCACTATCGAAACCTGGGGTCGAAATAGGAATGGGTAAAAAATCTAACCCTTTACCCTCTCCTTCGAGGTCTGAATCTATCACTACTTCCTGACACGGTGCCTCCGAAACCTCACGTGGAGCGATTGGATTTGCAATAGCGTTACTCCAAACCTTGCCTATCTCATCAACACTAGCACCAATCCCTATACTATAAATCGCACGATTAGCTGAAAGGGCTCCAATTGCTACGGGTAGCTGATAATCTTGTCCCCGAGAACAGGTAATATTATTAAAAACAAAGGCCTTACGATCAGGTTCCGGAATGCCACCGCGAAACTGCCAACGAACCAAGGGATGCATTTCTGTATCCTTGTTTACGGTCTTATCAATTTTTGTAAGAAGGCCAGCCTTATCTAGGGCTTCAAGATGGTCTTGAAAATCCGGATAACCTTTGCCATCAAAAGAATTTGGATCGTACGCCATACTACTAATCTCCCTGGAACATTTAAGGGCTCCCAGAAATTTTGGGTCCGCTCATTTTAGGTTTGTATAAGTTTTCAGAAACTATATTCTCAAAATAAACTTGGCAATAATAGTGGCATCATGAAAGAGATTTAAAATTAAGAAATTTTACCTAAATTAAAATTAAGACTCCCGCCTTAAAATATTTTCTCCTACGATGCCAAATTTGCAACCTCCTTACCCGCAATACGACCCGTCACAAAACATTCCGCTATATTACCGCCCGCAAGATAAAGATGACCAAATGAACTGCCCATTTCACCAGCAGCGTATAAACGTGGAATTGCGTTACCATTAACGTCAATAATCCGTTGCTTGGCATCATGGACGGGACCACCTTGCGTATTTGATAAAACAGGCCAGACTTGACCACCGTAAAATGGTGGCCGCTGAATTTTCATCATCGTCCCTGCGGGACGTCCAAAGTCAACGTCATCTTTGGACACACACATGTCATTCCAGCGTTTGAGTGTCTCTTCCACCTTACTGCCATCTATTCCAAACATTTCCGCTAACTCGCCAACTGTATCAGCTTTCTTAATAATACCCTCATCGATCTCTTTACTGTTATCCGTGCTCCAGACATATGTCATATCCCGTTCATTGTAAGCTGGATTACCCATCGGAAAACGACGACGTCCTAATTCGTCATAAATTAGGAGAGAAGGAATACGCGGAAAACTTTGCGTCACCGGATCGTAATGTTCCATTGGTCTCCAACCAGTATCTTGAACGTATGGTGGAAATTCGTTCATATAGCGCTGCCCAGACTGGTCAACGATTACCCAAGGCGCCTGAACCACTGCCCGACTTTCAAGGCCAGGAATCCAATCAGGAAATCTTTTAACGCGAATTCCATACGGAAATTTTTCTTTTTCTGGATGCAGAAAGCCATAAGACCCGTGAAAATGCCACATATGCCATAGGTCAGCACCAAGAGACTGGGCCATCCGAATGCCGTCACCCGTATTCCCGCCATTCGCCGCCGATGTTACAGGCTTAATTTGCCAATACTGTTTTTGCATTTCTTCGTTGGCTTCAAAACCACCGCTTGCAAGTACTACCCCTTTTCGGGCCCGGATACGTTTTTCACCATTAGGGCTGTCAATAATAACACCAACCACTTCCTTTTCATCTGTAGAAATCAGTTTCTTAGCAGGTGTATTACACCGCACTTCAATTCCTCTTTCGGCTACATTTTTTTCTAAAACGTAAAAGACAAGGGGCCCTCCTGGGCGCCCTTTGACCTGCGGATAAACCGTCGACGCATCAACATTGGGAATAGCTGTGATCTGGGTATAATAAAAAGCGTCCTCGCCCGGAAACGGATAGTTACCGCCACGCTCACGGATCATAAACTCAGCGCCGGTGACCTCAGACAACTCTCTCGTATAAGCTTCATTATCTTGCATTCCCTCTGCCAATGCTCGAAGTACGGAATCAGGCGTCCGTCCAGCATTTGTATGTTTTAAATAAGTAAAGGCCCCCTCTGGGTTTCTAGTTGAGCAAATTGCACCATGAGAGCAAATAGAAATGCCACCTGGATCTGGCATTTTTTCTATCAAAAGAACTTTAGCCCCAGCATCATGCGCTTCAATTGCAGATACACCGCCGGCGAATCCATAACCGACCACAACAACATCAAATTCTTCGTCATAATTCTGTTCTTGGTATCCATAGTTTGAAGTGGACATCAAATTTTACTCCGTGACTAATTCGCAAGTATAAATAATAGGTTACTAATCATCGTTCGCAAACCAGGGACCAAATAATTTTATAAAAATAAATAGCTAAAAAACTTTCTTAAATTTCTTATAACTAAATAAAAAAAACGCCGGTCGAAAGGGACCGGCGTTTAATTTCAAAAATTAGGATTTTCTTAAAATAGATTGGCCCAATTAATCGTCCTTAGTACTGGCCATACATTCCCTACGACAGACTGTGGCCATGGAATTATCAGAATGTGATGAAACAAGCCATAGCAGAAAATCCAGAGTGAACAGCCTATTCCTAATGTCACGGTCCAGCTGGCCTTACCCCAAAACCGCATATATCCGATTAGAAATAAAAACATGGAGACCATTAAGCCAACAATCGAAGCCATAATAAAGAAACCGCCACACCAACCAAAGTAGGCGAAGGCTCTCCTGGTTATAGTTGCCTTATCTAGATCTCCGAAATCAACAACGATATCAAAGTGAACATCACTTTCATCTTCTTTCTGGGTAACCTCATTCCCATCAGCTCCCTTTGAGGTAATAGTCTTGGCCCCTTTCTGATAGAAAAGCTTGGCAAACAAGAAGAAGGCCAGAATGATCAGAGCTAAATAACCAATAACTTGTGGTACAAGGCGTGCACCAAATTCCCAGGTAGAAGCTATTGATAGCTCTATCACAAAAAGAATAAAGAGACCGGCTCCAAACGCNAAATCGAGATCGAGCCCCCGCTTGTTATAAGCAAAAGTCGAGGTTTGCGAAGTAGTAACACCTGCGGCCCTATCCTTGCGTCTTTGACGGGAGTCTCGGATATAAGGGCTCATGATACCCCAGAAAGTTATAACAAACATTATAACGACTACTGGAAACTCTGTTATGTCATAAGTCCATTGAGCACCATACCGTTCCACCGAAATGAACATATAGCGCTCAACTAATCCACCCAATACGAAGCCCAGGACAAGTGGAGGTCTTGGCCAGCGCAAGCGTTTCATAATGAAACCAAGCAAGCCGAAACCAAGTAAGGCCCATATGTCACCCCATTGCCGTGACCCCTGAAATGCTCCTACNAAAACAACGGCTAACACAATGGGAACCAAAATACCTGGACGAATAAGAGCAAGTTTGGCTAACTGGTTAGCGAAAGTGAAGCAGATCCCAGCTCCTAGNAGGTTAGCCACAGCCACAGACCAAACCATCGTATAGGTTACATCAAGCTTCTTGGTAACCATATCTGGACCCGGTACCAGACCGTGTATTAAAAACGCACCAAGGATTAGCGCCATAGATGCAGAACCCGGTACACCAAAGGCAATAGTTGGAACCAAAGCTCCACCCTCTTTAGCATTGTTAGAGCTTTCAGAGGCAATAACGCCCCTGACATCACCCTTACCAAAGTGGATATCTGCATCTTTCTCAGTTCTTGCGGCATGCCCGTAGGCTATCCAGTCAACAACGGATGCGCCGATACCTGGAACCGCCCCAAGGCCGGCGCCGATAGTTCCGCAACGAAGCACCAACCACCAGTTCTTAAATACATCCCGTACACCTACGAGCTGACTATCAGTAATTTTTGTACTTCTGCCTTCCGCAGCAATAGATTTTTGTTGAATGGCTAAGTCTGCCAATTCCGGAATAGCAAATAACCCGAGCGCGAGNGGCACAACCGGCAATCCATCCCACAAATAAAGTGAATCAAAAGTCCAACGCAAAGTTCCTGTTTGAGGGTCATCGCCAGCAGTAGATACTAAAATACCTATACAAGCCCCAGCCAAGCCCTTGAGAAGAGAACCACCACTAAGCACTGACGCTAGTGAAAGACCAAATATGCAGAACGAAAGAAGTTCTGGCGAACCAATATGTAGCATGACGGGACGCAAAATAGGAATACTGACCCCGAGCAATAAAGCACCCCAAAGACCACCAATCACCGAGGCGGTGAATGCAGCGCCATAAGCGCGACCGGCTTGGCCCTTTCTAGACATGGGATAGCCATCTAAAATTGTCGCGGCCGATCCGACTGTACCAGGCACCCCGAACATAACCGCCGGTATCGTATCAGACGTCACTGTCACCGACTGTAAGCCCATCAAAAATGCGAGAGCGGTATATGCATTCATATCAAAGGTAAATGGTAATAGAAGGGATAACCCTACCAAACCGCCGAGACCGGGTATCACGCCCACAATTAGACCGATGATGACCCCTAGGGCCAAAAAACCAAGTCTCTCAAATGTAAATAATATGTTTAGCGCCTGACCGGCTTCACTTAATAGGGAAATGTCTTCCATTATTCTCGCCTATAAATTTCACTTCAAAACTTACACTCATAAACTCTCAGATAGTTTATGAAACCCAAATTATCGTGCCTGTAACACAAATGCAAAGGATCACACAAACTTTTTGCGAACAAAGCAAAGCCACATGAACTCTAAACTGCTACAGAAACACAGAAATCTACATACACGTAAATCTCCCCTGTTTCAGCGTTACGGTTCTGTAAGTCCAAACAGACTTGCCCCGACCTCAGGCTCATTATTTGGCCTGATTTTGGCGATGGGATATCATAGAAGCTGCGCTGTCAAGGCTGAACAGCACCTTTTATTTGATAAAACACGATATTTGGATAAGAAATTAGCCTCGAGCCTTGGCCATTNNTTAAATTAATAAGCTGTTTTTGCATGCTTGGCATCATTAAGAAACGTAGGCTAAGCTGTAGTACAATAATTTAACAATCAGGGAGATATGTGGTAATGGCAGAACAGGTAGTTTTAGTGAGTGGAACTGGTGGTGGAATTGGCGCGGCATGCGCCCGCGGACTATTAGAAGATGGAAATAAAGTAACTGCGCTCGACGTTAAACCGGTTCACGAAACAGTATTAAACGCAGCCCCGAAAGATCATTATATCGCCCTTAACGTTGATGTATCTTCCTTAGATGCCTGCCGTGATGCAGTAAGTCAGACTGTAGAAAAATTTGGCCGTTTAGATGCCGTGTGCCATTTTGCCGCTATACATTCTACCTTGAATTGGGAAGATGTTTCTACGGAGGAGTGGAATCGAGTCCTAGAGGTCAACGTCGTAGGCTCATTTCACGTGGCAAAAGCTGCAGGAGAATGGATGAAAGAAAATGGAGGCGGTGCAATTGTGTTAACATCCTCTGGGTCCGTGCAAGCAAGTGGAGTTGGTGGTGGCAGCGGGCGCGGCGGACCCGCTTATGTTACCTCCAAAGCAGCTATCTATGGCCTAAACCGTTCCCTCGCCCGTTCACTAGGCCCATACAATATTCGCGTTAATACCGTCGCACCTGGAGCAACCGAAACTCCGATGATCGCAGAATACACAAATATCGCTCGTGAAAATGCCGCAAATAAATCCATGCTTGACAGAATAGGTGATCCGAATGAGATAGCTGACGTAGCCAGATTCTTAATTTCTGATCAAGCGCGCTACGTAACAGGAGACGTTATCAGCGCAAGTGGTGGCGGCAGTGTTTAAAACCANATTTAATTGCNACTATCATTTCGATGTTAGTACTGTTAGATATTTGAAGTAAACGGTGAACAAAAGGGACGGACAATGCATAAGGCAACAATCAAACCAGAACATATTGAAACCGTAATTCGCCGCGGCGGCAAAAAACACTCAGTTGAGAGTCTAAATGGTTCCGCAACTGCCCTAGTAGTGGTAGACATGCAAATTTATTTTATGGGTGAAGGGCAGCCCTCTGAGTGCCCGGTTGCTAGAGAGATAGTACCCAATATTAACCAGCTAGCCGATGCTACCCGACGGGCTGGCGGACTAGTAATTTGGATTCAGACACATTCCGGTCCAGAATCTCAAGATTTTTGGTCTGCGTATTATGACCGCATGACTTCCGAGAATAGTATGAAAAGAGTAAGAGGTATGAGTCCAGGAGGTAGTGGCTTTGACCTTTGGCCAGNACTAGACGTTCATGATCAGGATAAGATTGTTCCTAAAACCAGATACTCTGCTTTTATTCCTTCTCCTTCAAAACTGGAAGCCGTATTAAAGGAACACAGTATTGATACTTTATTGATAACGGGTGTCTCCACCTGTACCTGCTGCGAGTCAACGGCCCGCGACGGTATGATGTTAAACTACCGTACTATGATGATCTCTGATGGCTGTGCGGCACCAGACGACGACCTCCATAATAATTCTATCAATCAGTTTTATTTGCAGTTTGGTGACGTACAATCGACTGATGAAGTTATTGCCTTGCTGAACCAAAATATTGCTGCAGCAGCTGAATGATATATTAATACTTTAAGCGAACAAAAATTCTTCACTGGCCTAAAGCAACGTATTGTTTGGCAATAACCTCTTAACAATCAAATCCTTTTGGAGCTCAAAATGACTATTGAAGTTTCCTGTCTGTTACCTGAAAACATTGAAAAAATTACTGAACGAGACGGACGACCGCATAGCCTTGAAGAGTTTGATCCGAAATCAACTGCTCTGATCGTCATCGACATGCAGAATTTTTATATATCCAAAGACCAGATATCTTATTGCCAATACGCAGAGGACATTGTTCCAAATGTTAATAAACTCGCAAATTCGATGCGGCTCTTTGGTGGCAAGGTCATATGGATTCGCAATATAACGAACACTCAAGCGTTCAAAGGATGGAGTGCGCATTACAGGCGCATGACCCGAAGACGAATTTCAACGCGTAAAAAGGAACTCGCAAAAGATGGTAATGGATTTAAACTTTGGAGGGATTTAGACGTTCGTAAAGAGGACCTGAAAGTAAATAAAATTCGTTATTCCGCTTTTATTCCTGGAGCTTCGAATATTGAAAAGGTTTTGGGTGAGTACGGTATCGACACTTTGATTTTCTGTGGTGTAGCTACAAATGTCTGCGTTGAATCGAGTGCAAGAGATGCGATGATGTTAAATTATCATACGTTCATCGTTGAAGATGCTTGTGCAGCTAGTACCATTGAGGGACACCAATCAGCGTTAAACTCACTTTACCTAAACTTTGGCGATGTTCAGATGACAAATCAGATCCTAAAAGCCCTTAATTCATAAATTAATTTATCAGTCAAAGTCACGGNTTAATAATCTNACCTTGCTCAAAGTGATTGGCAGATCTCCTNCTTTACGGATAGTCGCCACGACAGTATAGGTAGTAGAAAAATCTATTGTAACTCGGTTTCTTTTTAAAGAAAAAGCTTGTTATATCAAATATCGGAACAAAATGTTCANCAGTAACAAATTATCTAATATTTTTTTTTGATATTTGCGCTGATGAGGATGGAAAAATGGCTAGTGATGATAACTATGATATCCCACACACTAATTATAAGTTGGAGGTCGTTAAAAAATGG
Organism: Rhodospirillaceae bacterium; assembly: GCA_002712335.1. The sequence continues at coordinate 13,594 of PATI01000045.1, forward strand.
CACTAGATACAGCGGAACTGCCACTCAACTTTGGAATAGGGCAACCAGTAACTAGAAGCGAAGATCCACGCCATCTGACTGGCGGAGGAAACTATACCGATGACAATAATTTGGATAACCAATTATTTGCTCGATTTGTTCGCAGTCAGGTTGCCCATGGGATTTTAGAATCAATCGAAATTTCAGAAGCTATTTCTATGCCTGGTGTTGTCGCCATTTATACAGGTGCTGACTTATCAGCAGATGGAATTGGTAACATTCCGAGTTCTCTACCCCTGAAAAATCGCGATGGCACACCTTATGTAGTACCTCCCCGTTCCGGCCTTGCAATCGATCGGGTTCGTCATGTAGGTGATCCTATAGCTGTTGTAATTGCCAAAACGTCATCACAAGCACAAGAAGCCGCAGAGGCAATTACACCAGATATTTCCCCTTTACCAGTTGTCATCGATGCTGAAAAAGCTATCAAACCTGATGCACCTCAGTTACATGAAGAGGCAACAAATAATATTTGCCTTGATTTTTTTGTTGGTGATGAAGATGCAGTTGAAAAAGCATTCTCTGAAGCAGACCATGTAACGAAACTCCGGATTGACAATACCAGGGTCGTCGTCAATGCGATGGAACCTCGTTCTGTTATTGGCGAATATGACGCTGAAAATNATAAATTCACCGTTCATATGCCAACACAGGGTGTGATGGGAGTAAAGGGTACACTTTCCAAATCAATATTTAAAATTTCTCCTGAAAAACTTCGTGTGCTCTCCAATGATGTTGGCGGCTCTTTTGGTATGAAGGGAGCAGCATTTGTAGAACCGATTTCCATTTTATATGCGGCACGAAAACTAGGGCGGCCGGTAAAATGGACGGCAGACCGCTCTGAAAGTTTTGTAGCCGATCATCAAGGCCGTGATAGCATTATATATGCGGAGCTCGCATTGAATGCCGCAGGTGACTTTTTAGGTCTTAAGGTCCACGGAGTTGGGAATTGCGGTGCCTACCTTACTGCTATGGGGCCCGCCCCTATGACTAATGTNATTTGCCGAAATATAATCAGTGTTTATAAAACACCCGCCTTTTCATATGCAACCAAGGCTGTATTTACAAATACCGTGCCCACGGGCCCCTACCGTGGAGCGGGTCGACCAGAGTCAAAATATATTATGGAACAACTCGTAGATAAAGCAGCTCGGGAAATGGGTATTGATAGAGTACAACTTCGTCGCCGAAATTTGATCCCTCCCTCTGCAATGCCCTATTCTTCTCCCAACGGGCAAAAATATGATAGTGGAGAATTTGAGGCCATTATGGATGCAGCACTGGATCGAAGCGACTGGTCTGGTTTTGAAAAACGCCGATCCCTCTCTGAAAACAATGGGAAATTGCGGGGTATTAGTATTACTAATTATTTAGAAAATACTGGTGCTGCTGGTGAATTGGCAGATATTCGGTTTCGTGACGATGGAACCGTCGCCCTGGTTACAGGTGCCAAGGATATGGGGACCAGCCACCGAACACCTTTCGCTCAGATTTTACATGATCGACTTGGAGTACCATACGAAGCTATTGAAGTTATCCAGAACGATTCTGATGAGATGAGCGCTGGTGCCTCCGGATCTGGAGGCTCTAAAACACTTGTCGGAGCGGGAAATGCCATTAGTGATTGCGCCTCTGCCATTATAGAAAAAGGTAAAATATCAGCTAGTCATATTATGGAAGCTGCCGTAGAGGATATAGTATTCTCTGATGGAAACTTTACTGTCACCGGCACTGATAAAACCATACATGTTATGGCTTTAGCACAAAAGCTAAAGAGCCTTAAAAATTTACCAAAAGATGTGCCAACTAGTTTGGATGAAAAGGCAGTGCATGACGCCAGTCCCTCTAGTTTTCCAAATGGATGTCACGTTTGTGAAGTGGAAATTGAACCCGAAACCGGTGTTGTTGAAATAGTAAAATATTTAGTCGTTGACGATTTTGGAGTAGTCATCAACCCTCTGGTTGTTGAAGGTCAAGTGCAAGGCGGGGTAATGCAAGGTGTAGGGCAAATTTTAGTAGAGCGTACTTTGTATGATGAAGACGGCCAGCTGATTACAGGTTCATATATGGACTACTGCATGCCGAGGGCAGACAATTTGTGTAATATCGATTTTTCAACACGGAATGTTCCATGTAAGACAAATCCGCTTGGTGTGAAGGGTTGTGGCGAAGCGGGGAATGGAGGCTCGATGCCAGCCGTTATGAACGCTATCCTTCATGCTTTAGAAGATAATGGTATCGAAGAATTGGATGCACCCGCTACGCCGAATAGAATATGGGAAGCAATACAAAACGCTGGATAAAATGAGGAACTTACATGTTTTTTGAACCTAGGAAAGATGATCATGGCTTGCCCTATAATCCTTTCAAGGCGTGTGTTGTACCAAGGCCAATAGGTTGGATTACAACCTTAAGTCACGCTGGTTTAGTGAATCTTGCACCTTTTTCTATTTCTAACCAACTCGCTTATGATCCACCCTTCGTATTTTTTTCTGGTTCAGGCGCTATTGATGGAGAGGGCTCAGAGCCACGGAGAAAAGATTCAGTTGTCAATGCAGAAGACACAGGCGAGT
>PATI01000046.1 GCA_002712335.1 Rhodospirillaceae bacterium
TGTAGCGTGTAACCCAGTGAGCTGAGAGAGCCGCCAAGGCTGCGGCTACAGAAGCCGCTGTGAGAAGAAATCCGATTTCTGTTCCAGAAAAACCTTTCCCACCAAGATAGACGACATAAAAACTGCTCTGGACGGAGGCCCCCACATGCGAGAGCATGCTCACCATCACGATTAGAGCAATTGCAGGGACAGAGAGCAATCGGAAGGCATCGATGTAGTCACCAAGCCTTGGCAATAAGTCGGCAGGTTTGATGTGACTTCGCCGAAGTTGGGTTTGATCGGGCTCCCGGTTTTCGTGGACGGGCAGCATGAGTGCGCAAATAAGCATGCCCAAACCCCAAATACTTAAACCGATAAAGGCCCAGGTAGATCCGCAGGTATCCCATATTAGTCCAATCAATGGAGGAATAAGAAGCGGTCCAAAACGGCAGGTAAAACTCAGTCGAGCCGTATAGACGGTGCTACCCCTCATATAATGGCCAATAAGTGTTTGAGCACCAAGCCACCCCATTGAATCAGCCAAGCCCGCAATCATTTGGAGAATTAGAACGGCCCAAATCCAGGGCATTGCAGGAAATAAAAGGGGCGCAATAATACCTATGATGGCGAAAAATATCATCACCTTTCGTCCACCGAGCCTATCCATTAGAGCTCCCCCATGGATAGAGAGAAACAACGGTAAAAAATGCCGAGACCCCAGAACTATACCTATTAGCAGTGGAGAGGATTCTATTGTTGCGACCCACAGAGGGACCACAACCGAGGCCAGATAAAACATCGTCGTACTAAAAAGCCCGATACCGTATACGGCGGCTTGAAGGTGCCAAGGAACACCCTTTGTCTCAGTTTCTGCTGTATTTTTTGAATTAGGCAATTATATCAATCAATTAATGTTTAGATNTTTTTTTGAACNCGGGATTCACGCCATGCAATGTAGTATGTACTCGAAAAAATAACTACAGCACCNACCCACGTCCAAAGATCCGTTGTTTCTGCGAAGAAAAACCAGCCCCAAGCCACTGCCATGGGCAACCTTAGAAAATCGAAGGGTATAACGGCACTTGCGTCAGTCTTGCCAAACGAACGCGCCTGACAAAAATGAGCGAACGAACCAGTAAGGCCAATAGCAAGTAAAACAATAAGGTCGGGCAGGTTAGGAAAAAAACCGATAAAAATTGTTGGTATGAGTGTTAAGGGAACAATCATCACATTCATATAGAAAACGATAAGAGAAGCGGAATCTGTTTTAGTGAGTACCTTCATACTCAACCAAGAACCAGCATAGAAAACAGCGGATAATAGCATTGCGAGCACCGGTACTGATACCTCCGCATATCCGGGCTTTATAATAATTAATGTACCAATAAACCCCACGATAGCTGCGCTCCATCGGGGGAGGTCTACACTCTCCTTAAGGAAGAGTGCCGCTCCAACCGTAGCAAACAATGGTATTATGAAGGTAAAGGCCGTAGCGTTTGACATAGAAACGTGAGCCACTCCGTAATAAAAGAAGAACATCGCTGCCAGAGCAAATAGTGTCCTTGAGATGTGCATGCCAAAATGTTTGGTATAAAAACCATTTCGCCCCTGCCTTAAAAAAATAGGCACCACGAAAACAAGGCCCGCCAGGGCGCGGAAGAATACGACTTCAATGGAGGGATACCTCCCTTCGAGATAACGAACCAAAAACAACATCGTCGTGAAGGAAATTGCAGCAATAATCATCCAGAATGCGCCAAGCTGAAACGCCCGCCGCCTGTCAAGTCTGGACAGCAGTTTTTCTGAGCCTGTGTCAGTCAATCGTCGTAAAAATATAAAGTGCGTATTTCGATACTCTGCCGCGGTCGGGCATTGATCGGAACATCGGGTGGCTGGAAGGATCCATGGCAAGTCCACTTGGCGGTACCATCGTCCAAAGAGTCAAAACATTTTAAAAGGACAACCTCGTTTGTTTCCATCTTAGGGAAATAATACCAACGCTGTTCCGGGTTATATGTTAGATGGAGGACGCCTCCCACTCGATCGTGATAACGACGCTCAGCCACCAAAAGGTCTTTCTCCAGAAGCGTGTCCCAACCACAAATAGCGAGAGGGGCGGTCTCTACCGGTCCGATAAGAGGGCGCCAAACATTCATAGAACCAAAGCGCTTCTTGAGTCTTTCTTTGGCCACGTCTACTGGCAAGAGATCTCGGACTCTCTGGGGAGCTGACTTGCGGGTAAAGTCATTATGCATATTTNTGACGGGATTTCTTACCTTACGGGTCTGGGCCATACTGTTGTCATCTATGCGGATGGTATGATCAAACACAAGTACTTCACTGCACCCGGTTTCTCGTTTAACGATCTCTTCCATTTCCGGGTAGTAAATTTCCTTGATCTTCTTGGTATCAAAGAAATCATCAACTCTTGTATCATAGTTACGTAAAATGAATCCCTGCTTTTCCAGATTCAAATTTTTTGCAATAACACGGCCATTATAAATGGTAACTTCTTGATCTTTGTAGACTCCGGTACGCGTATCCGACCCCTGACCCGGTTCTTTTACCTGTGCGACAGGAGTCTCTCCAGTTGGAATGCTGAATTGAACCGTCGCCGTTACATAATTTTCATTAGTTTCAAGAGAAGATGACATGTTTCTTGCTTTCGAGAAGACGGATGATCAACAGAATACAAAATTTATCTTGAAAATGTCCATTTTATTATCAAAACATTATCTTAATTAATTTCTGTTAAAATTCTATTTGGATCCACTCATGATATTGGCTGCTTTTCCAAAGTCAAAGGGTTCCGGCTCTATCTTGCCGTCATAAATTTCCTGAATGCGGGCCTCAGAAAGTGGAAAACTGAATTCAGCGTTGCGCATTTTAATTCTGGCCTGAAGCTGTTCTATAACAAGCTCGGTCATAAGAGTGTAGTCAGCTTTGGACATCTTTTCGCTATCAAGACCGACAATCCCATTCAGCATATGCCCAAATTCGTCTTCGTAAATTACCTTGCAGGCCCGTGCTATTAATTCATCTTTACCGCCNCGACCTTTTAATCGCATTCCCTCCCGAAATAACGTACAATAGCCGCCCTCAGTAAAATGACTGGAACGAACTCCAATTTCACCGTAGGTGTGATTTTGTTTGATTCGCATGTCTGTTAAGATTTTGTCCTCATCCCAAATCTCCAGTGTATGCGGATCTAGCGGTGGGGTATCTTCTTCTTTAATAGCATCGTAGACGTCGGCAAATAGGCAATAATGCGTAAATTCATCGTGTATTGTTTCGATTAAATTAGCAATGTGATGACGGCCTACTGATCGGTCTATTTCGGGGAATGAGTCAATGATTTCAGTCAGCGGGCCCAAAAAGATACCTAAATCTTTATGTTCCCCGAGCCCTTTTCCATTAAATTCTTTAAAACATTGGCGACGCAGCCATAAAAGATCTGTCTCTAGGGTGCGGATTGAAGAATCCCAGTAAGTTTTTACGACTTCAGCTTCTCCTGCCCATAAGGGTGCCGCCATTTTAATTAAAGTTTTTAGGTTTTCGTTTATGGACATTCTGCCTCTCTTAATTATCTGTTTTTTTTAATTGATAAGTCTATGTAGCAGTTTTGTTATTAGATGGGTATGGCATGAATTAAACGGGAGGGATATAATGGAAAAGAATTTATGTCTGATGGGAGATGGCTATGGACAGTGGCGTTGAGACACCTCGTGAATTATCGGTAAAGGAAATCACTGCTAATTCAGATACCCGAGATATTCTTGAGCGAGCCCGAAAGATGGGCAATGAAAGAAATTTTGATGATTTGTTTATAGCCGACATTGATTCACATCACGTCGAGACGGAAAGTTGGAGCGAGATGGCCGATTATATTGAGGACGAGGTTCTCAAATTTCAGGTTATTGACCATATCACTAATCGTACCGGNTCTCCACCGTATGGTCTAAATGGCGATTTGGGCCTCAGGTATCAGGATGTAGGAGGACGCGTGATCCACCAGGGAAAACGCGGGGAAGCTGTTGAGGATACGTCACTTCACCGAGACGTGATTTTGGCGCAACGGGCCTATGAGAGCATGTCCATAGATTATACGGTTGTTTTTCCTACCCAAATGTTGAACTTAGGAACCCATCCTCAATATCATATGGAGGGCGTACTCTCGACTGCATACAATCGCTGGTTTACAGAGCGGATACTGAAAGATGATCCAAAACTTGGCGCGATGATATATCTCCCATTTGGAGATGCCGAGCTCAGTTGTAAGACTGTCGAAGAATTTGCCGATAACGACAGCGTTATTGGCTTTATGATTACCTCTGTTAGACACAAGCCAGTTCACCATAATCGTTACATGAAATTATATGGTTTGCTTCAGGAGGTAGGCAAACCTCTTGGCTTTCATGCGGGGTATTATTGGGCAGACGAGTGGACTAAGCAAATCAATCAATTTGGAGCAATGCACGCCCTAAGTTTTGTCTGGTGTAATGTTGTGCATATGACAAATTGGGTTTGTAACGGGATACCTGAAAAATTTCCTCAGTTAAAAACTTTGTGGATAGAATCTGGTTTGGCCTGGGTTCCTTGGCTAATGCAACGCCTTGATCATACTTATCTTATGAGACAATCGGAGGCGCCTCTTCTTAAAAGACCACCAAGCGAGTATATGCGTGAAATGTTTTATACTAGTCAGCCTCTGGAAACCGATCATCCGAGGGCACTTGAGAATACCTTTGAGATGATCAACGCTCCAGAATCTCTTCTCTATGCTTCGGATTGGCCACATTGGGATTTCGATACGCCAAGCGTCATATGGGATATGCCTCATTTAAGTGAAGCTGATAAGAAAAACATTCTTGGCCTAAATGCGGCAAGGCTATTTAATCTTGAGGTTCCTCCGGAAAAGGCAGGGTAATTCATCCGAGGTGGAGGAATAACATCGTATGGAAAAATTTGTTATAGCTCCGCACATGCGTTTGCATGAATGGGTCGCCATAGAAAAGGGGTACTTCGATGAGGTTGGCCTAAACCATGAACTGGATAATGTCTTAATAGGAGAGGATGGCAAATTACACGATCTCGGGAATAAGGTAGGAGCTTTTCAGACCTTTGAGGATGGGCGTAGTTGCGATGTCAGCTCAGCCTGCCATTGGACGGTCAATGTCGCTTCAGCCTCCGGGCATGGGAAATTATATGCCGACGCTTATTCGGTTGCCCCCTGTGCTATTTTTGTGCATCCAAAATCCGGTATCAATAAACCGGACGACTTAAAATCTGTACCAATCTCGGTTGGGTACCAGTCGGGTAGCCATTATTCCTCGATTCAGGCCTTGGAGCAGTTTCTATCTTCTGATGAAATTGAGCTGTCATTTTCAGATGGCTTGTTGTTTAACAGGATGGATTTGCTAATTGAAGGTAAAATTCCGGCAGCAAGTTTGTTTAGTGGTCCATATTATTACATGGAGCAGCTTGGCTATAAAAAGGTTTTGGATACCTCTTTTATGATGGCTTCTATGGTATCCGAAGATGCAGACCTCGAAGAAATAAAAAAATACTTTGGCGCTTTAAGAAAGGCCCAGGTCGACATTGACCTGCGTCCAGAACTGTACACGCACTATTATAAAAACGAGTTTCCAAAGAAATATAAGGGTTCAATGGATACAAGGCTCTTTGGTCCCGGCGAACGAATTGTGTTTGAGCCGTATACCAGAGAAATTTTTGAAAGTGCTCAGAAATGGATATCCGAAAGAAAGATTTTCGGATCCGAAGATCTTGGCACTAGAGATTACAAAAATAGTGTCGTCGTCACTGCTTAAAAGTGTCACCCTTTAGATCAATTAGTTATTGGGAATTTTATCATGGGTATGTTGATTGAGGGTGACTGGATTGATAATGATGAACAATACAGGACGGGTGATAAAGGGACTTTTGTACGAGAAAATTCGGTTTTCAGGGATACTATTAAAGCGGATGGGTCCACAGAGTATCCTGCAGAAAAGGGTCGCTATCATCTTTTTCTTGCGCCTAATTGTCCCTGGGCACACCGCACCCAAATTGTTCGCCGATTAAAGGGACTGGAAGATATTGTTAGTGTTTCCTTATCCGACTTGCCCAAGATTAGAAGCTGGGCATATTCCGACGGCATAGGCAAAGGACTCGATCCGGTTGATGGAGTCTTTGAGTTACATCAGGCCTACAGGGCAGCTAATTCCAATTATACCGGTCGGGTGACGGTGCCAACACTATGGGATAAGAAGAACTGGACAATTGTAAACAACGAATCTTCTGACATTGTCCGTATGTTGAATGCCGAATTTAATGAGTGGGGCGATAATTCGATAGACCTGTATCCATTCCGCTTGAGATCTGAGATTGACCAATATAACGAAAGAATTTACGAGACGCTGAATAATGGTGTTTATCGTTGTGGGTTTGCAAAGTCACAAGAAGCCTACGAAGAAGCCTACGTAAAATTGTTTGAAACATTAGAATGGCTAGAAGAATTTCTGGCTAATCGGCGCTATCTATGCGGTGAGATCATTACAGAAGCGGACTGGAGGCTCTACACCACGCTCATACGATTTGATTTTGTTTACTATGGGCACTTCAAATGTTCAAAATTTCGAATCTGTGATCAGCATAACTTGTGGAATTATTTAAAGGATCTTTTTCAGCACCCTGGTATAGCTGAGATCACGGATATACAGTCTATAAAAGCGGGATACTGGGGAGAAATGCCGGGCCTGAACCCTTCGGGCATTATACCGGTCGGTCCAGAAGACTTTGACTTAAACGAAATGCACGACCGTGAGAGTTTGACTGTTTCTAGTTGAACTCAAACTCAGTAGTTTTGTGAAAATTCTATTTCAGCTTTTAGCGGCTAACTGCAGAGCCTCAAGGCTATTTTGTATAATATCTTTCTTTAGGTCCTTGGTAATAAATACAATACGAGTATCGTGGTCCTCACTCGGCCACTCCGGCAATCTTACGGGATGATGGAAAATGTGTTGTACGCCGTGTATAGCGAGCGGTTGATCTTCTCCATCAATATTAATAATTCCCTTAATCCTTAAAAGATTTTCCCCTCGATGAGTAATGAGGGTTTGTATCCAAGCAACGAATGCCGGCCATTCCAAGGGCTCTTCATAACGTATACAAAATGAAGATATGCCATCTCCATGTCTTTCCGGATCATGACTGTGTTCATGTTCACCATGCGGGTGATGCGCGTGATCATGTGCGTGATCATGTGCGTGGTCATGTGCGTGGTCATGAGACTGTGTATTATTCTCATCTCGCAGGGCTTCCTCTCGAAGCCACTCTTTAACATCGAAAGTCTTGGTCTCGGGATCATATAAACCACACCCAAACAGTTTGTCAGGTTTAATATTACCTTTTGTCACTCTGTAAATTTTTGCGGTGGGATTAATTGAATGAAGTCTTTCTTCAAGGTCGTTCAGTTGTTCTTCTTCCGCCATGTCAGTTTTGGTGATCACTATCCTGTCTGCAACTGCCGCCTGCTTTCTTGGTTCTTCGTGACGGTCGAGTTGTCCAAAGCCAAATACGGCGTCCGAAGTAGAAATTACCCCATCGAGGTAAAAGCGTGTTGCAATTATTGGATCATTTATGAGAGTGTGCAGGATAGGTGCCGGGTCAGCTAACCCTGTCGTTTCAATTAATACGCGCTTGAACTTAGCGACCTCTCCCTTCACTCGCTTTAGAAAAAGCTCGCGCAGTACTCGGGTAAGGTCTCCTTGGATGGTGCAACAGATGCAACCGGTAGTAAGTTCCACTAGGTCTTCGTCAACTGTATCAACTAAATCATGGTCAATACCTATATCCCCGAACTCGTTTACGAGTACTGCCGTCTCCGACATATCTTCGTGTTTTAGTAATGAGTTTAGAAGTGTCGTTTTACCACTCCCCAGCCAACCGGTTAACAGGGAAACTTGAATGGCGTCTTCCGTATTGGTTTCAGTATTCATTTTTTATATACAGTCTTGGGATCAATCAAAACTTCTGAAATTATCTTAATACTACCATCACCAACTTTTTTAAAAAAGCAATTTGGCCGCCCTGTATGACAGGCTACACCCTTCTGGTCCACGATTAGCAGTATTGTGTCGGCGTCACAGTCTATTCTGAACTCCTTAAGGATTTGAACATGGCCCGATTCCTCTCCCTTTCTCCAAAGTTTTGATCGCGACCGGGAAAAATAGCAGGCCATGCCGGTGTCTAGCGTTTCTTTAATTGCGTCATCATTCATCCAAGCCATCATAAGTACTTCTTTGGTGTCTTTATCTTGAGCTATGGCTGGTACTAGTCCGTTTGTATCAAATTTTATACTCTCTATTACTTGCCTGACTAAGGTTTCAGACAATTTTTGGAATTTTTCAGACATGATTATATTCTTCAACGTTTCGCGTTAAGGCGTTTGAAACCCTCTTCGAGGTCAGCAATGAGATCGTCAATATCTTCTAGTCCAACATGAATTCGAAGGGTGGGTCCGTCATTCTCCCATTTTTCTTTTGCCACGGTGCGCGTCGCCGCGGGGTTGGTCAAAAGAATAAGGCTTTCAAAGCCGCCCCAACTTGCACCCATTCCGTACAACTTTAAGCCGTCCAGCATTGAGGCTATGGCTTCTTCATTCACAGGCTTTAAGACTATACCAAATAAACCACAAGCACCTGAAAAATCCCTCTTCCATATGTCATGCTGTGGGTGTGTCGGAAGGCCCGGATGCAAGACGCGGTCAACTTCTGGTCTCCTTTCAAGCCAAGTAGCAAGTTTTAGCCCACTGACATGATGTTGGCGCATACGCACCCCGATTGTTCTAAGCCCTCTTAACGCAAGGTACACATCGTCCGGCCCAGAATTAGCACCCAAGTCGGAAGCTGATTGGCGCACTCGTTGCCAATGCTCATTTGTCGTAGTTATGATTCCCATCATCACATCTGAATGTCCGACGATGTATTTTGTCGCAGCTAAAACTGAAACATCTACTCCATGATCAAAGGGTTTAAAATACCCCCCGCTAGACCAGGTATCATCGATAATTACGACACAATCTCTTTTGTGTGCTTCTTGTGCAATCGCTTTTATATCCTGAAGTTCAAAAGTCAAAGACCCTGGGGATTCCGTATAAATTATTTTGGTGTTATCTTGAATGAGGTCGCGTATTCCTTCGCCTATTGTGGGGTCATAATAGGTTGTTGAAACGTTAAATCGACCAAGAAAATTATTACAGAAATTTCTGGTGGGGCCGTAGACAGTGTCGACCATGAGTACGTGGTCTCCTGCCTCAAGATATGCCAGCATCGCTGCATTAATTGCCGCTAACCCAGAACTCATACAAACCGCGCGGTCTCCTCCTAAAAGTTCGGCTGTAGCAACTTCTAAAGACTGGTGAGTTGGCGAGCCTTGTCGACCATAAGTAAATACATCCAGCTCCCATCTCCTGGTACGGCGTTCACGAAATTCTTCTAGGGTTGGCGCGACGATAGTGGAGGCGTGATAGACTGGGGGGTTAACAAATCCATAGTTTTTATCGGGATCTCGGCCTGCCGTGGTGATTAGGGTATCTTGTTTTTTCTTCATTGATTAGACCAAAATTTTTTATGTGGCTTTAGTTTTATACTGAAATTTCGTTGTCTTACTTAAAAGCTGTTGGTTGGCTTTGCTATTAGTTTGTTTCGACAGGTAAATTTTTGTTACTGCCCCACTCGGACCAGGAACCATCATAGACGGACACCTTCTTTTTGTTCAAGGCATACATTCCTAAGGCCAATACACAAGCCGTAACACCAGACCCGCAACTAGTAACCAGCGGTTTGTTAATATCGATGCCGGCACGGGAAAATTCAGAGTTAAGATCTGAATCGGACAATATTGTTTTGGTTTTGGGGTCAATCAACTGATCAAAGGGAAGATTTCGAGAACTTGGTATGTGTCCGGGGCGGCAGCCTGGGCGCGGTTCCGGATCTTTTCCAAAAAAACGACCCTCGGACCTGGCATCGAGTATTTGTACTGAATTGTCATCGGTATATTTCATTATTTGTTCTGTAGTTTTAAAGAAGTCTATGTTGAGGGATCTTGAAAATTTCGTTGCTAGTACTTTCGATGGTTTGTCAGTCAATGGGCGTCCTTCAGCCTTCCATTTGGGCAGCCCGCCATCAAGAACGAAGACTTTTTCGTGCCCGAAAGCCCTTAAAATCCACCAAGGGCGGGCAGCTGAAAATAGTCCCATTCCGTCATACACAACGACTGTACTTTCGTCGCCAATTCCAAGTTTTCTCATATCCGACTGAAACTGCGGAGTAGATGGTATTGTATGAGGAAGAGGACTGTTTTGATCAGCTATTTCGTCGATATTCCAAAAAACTGCCCCGGGAATATGCAAATCCTGATATTCCGAATACCCGTCTCTGTTCATAGTTGGCAAATACCAGGAGGCATCACATACACAAACCTCGGGATTGTCTAAGTTTTCCTCAAGCCAATCGGTTGTAACCAAAGGACGGTTTTCAGATGCGGTCATATTCATCCATCAGACAATTCGTTCGAAAGTGTCTATCTCGAATTATAAATGTTTTTAAAACCCCTTCTTATTAACAACTTTAACTGGGAACCGATAGTTATTTCTGAAGAATAGGATTTAAGAGAAAGCCCAATATCCGATCATGAACCTATATCCGGGTTGCTCGAAATGTCCTTAGAGAGCATGATAGCAGGGTCTGAAAGAGATTGATTAAGAAAAGAGAGGATAAAGAATGCAACCTGTCCGTATGTTTTGTTGGCATTTTATGGCTTACCCTCATCTACCAGAGGATTTTGATGAAAATAACGATAGTGGGTGGGTGACCGTACCCAACAAGTTATGGGACGGTGAAAAATCACGAGGACTCTATCAAGAATATCTAGGTCAGCTCGCATATGCTGATGAGCTAGGATTTGATGGAATGGTTCTAAATGAGCATCACCAAAATATTTACGGATTGATGCCATCACCAAATATTTTGGCTTCAGCTCTAACTCAAATTACAAAAAATGGGAAAATTGTTGTCTTGGGTAATCTTCCACCTCTTTTCTTGAACCCGATGAGGGTCGCAGAAGAATACGCCATGCTTGATAACATGTCTGATGGACGACTGATAGCGGGTTTCGCCGTTGGCGGAGGGCCGGAGGCATTTAATTACAATGTGCCTTCTCCACAGGGACGACGGCGGCTTTGGGAGGCAATAGATTTAATTGTAAAAAGTTGGACCGACGATGGACCTTTTGCTCATGAGGGCCCCTGTTATCCGATGCGTTATGTTAATATTTGGCCTAAACCACTTCAAAAACCACACCCAGAGGTTTGGGTTCCAGGGTCTCGTAGTGTTGAATCTATGGGCGAAGTTGCTAAACGAGGTTATTGTTATTTTTTGTCTTCACGATCTCATGGTGGCGGTACTCGTATGGCTGCCAAAGAATTTGCAGGTGTAATGAAAGATCATGGCAAGACATACACACCCTTTAAGATGGGAGTTCTTTTATCTGTGTATGTAGCCGAAACAGATGAACAGGCCAGAGCGGAGTCCGAAGAAGGTATCTTTTATTTTCTTAGAAATTGTTTGAAGGGACACTTGAGAAAGCAGGGACGATCGATGACATTTGGGCCGGGTGTACCCTCTCAATCCCTTCGTTCGTGGGAAGCTTTCTTGGATGCCTCTAGAGCCGCTGCAGGGGGTGACCTTCTTGGTGATGCTAAAGATTGGGAAGATCTTGAAAGTAAGAATTCTATTATGGTCGGGAGCCCCGAGACAGTTAGAAAAAAACTTTGGGAATTCGTTGAGGATGCAAAGGTTGGCAATTTATTGATCCAGTTTCAGTTTGGTAACATGAAAGATGAATTAGCTCGAAAATCCATGAAATTGTTTGCGGAACAGGTAATGCCTGCAATGCGCCGCGACTCAGCTGATCTTTTTGCTAAGGACTTCCCAATGCTTGAGGAGATGGAGGCGGCGGAATGAGCCTCCGTGATTTAAACGTTCAAGGCCGCAACATTCAGATTTATGAAGGTGGGGAGGGTACGCCTTTACTTTATCTCCATGGGATTGCTGATATGCACGGATTGAGTGATGAAAAAACCAATCTCATAGACTTAATAGAGAATAATTACCGTATTATTGCTCCGGCAATGCCGGGCTGCGTTGGGTCTGAAGAAGATAATAGCCTCGAGAATATTGATGATCTTCGTTTTCATACTTTAGAAGTAATGGACGAACTCGGCTTAGAGAAAGTTAACATTGTCGGGAATTGTGTTGGTGGTTGGCTCGGTGCAGAATTGGCGGTGAATAATCCCGAGCGCGTAGACAAGCTCGTGTTAGCTGGCGCCTCCGGTTTATTTGTTTCAGGTGAACAAATTGGTGATTTGTTCATGGCTGTGCAGCCTCTTAATGGAACAATAGACGATGTCCGCCATATGTTATTCAACGACGGTAATGGAGAATTAGCTGGAGAATGGATCCCAGACCAGTTAACAGGCAAGTCACAGGGTATGCTTAGATACAAGATATTTAGATGTATCGCTCGTTTTGGTTTTAAACCGCCCTACTTTTATGATCCAAAATTGATTGAACGCCTGCATCGATTTAAAGGGAAATCTCTGATTATATGGGGTGAAAAAGATCAATTTGTTCCCATGCGTCACGCGGAGGCTTATGAGAAAGGTATCCCCAATAGCTCTACTCAAATCATAGAAGGTTGTGGACACGCGGTTAATCTAGAGGCTCCACAACCAGTCTCTGATCTTATTTCTGAATTTTTTGGCTAAATATATTAATTTTGCACGTGTCAATGTATAGAAAATTTCAATGGCATTATTAATCGATTCACGGGACCTTTCGGGTCTTCTCTCTTTGGATGATGCAATCGCCGCTGTCAGAAATGGTTTCAAAGATCAGGGAAATAGTCCTTCCTTCAGCGCACCGAAAACCAGAATACAACACGAGGACCGCCGGATAACTGTTCACCCGGGAGGCTGCCCCACATTGGAGGTTTCCGGAATGTTCATACATGCGGAGAGATTTACATTTAAAGGAGATGCGCAACAATATAATGGTGCAGGACGAAGGGTATATGTCGTTTATAACTCTGAAACAGCGGAATTAAGAGGCATCATTGTCGGCTCTCTGCCCTTATATCCATTCGATACATTTGAGGAAACCTTTGGCACTGAAACCTCGATTACCAGTGCGGTTGGCACGGACCTGATCGCACGGGAGGATTGCAAGGTCCTAGCGTTATTAGGCACCGGTCTTCAGGCCCGAAGACACCTCGTCGCAATGGCTAAAATTCGACCAATTGAAGAAGTGAGGGTTTATAGTAGATCTGCAGTTAATAGAGAGAAATTTGTTAGGTTTATGAGGGATTACTGTGACTTAGATATACGTTCGGTTGAGGATGCCCGTGAGGCTGTTTCAGGTTCGGATTTGATTTGTTGTGCGACGAACACCAATATTCCAGCGCTGCATGGAAAATGGTTGGAAGCAGGACAGCATGTCACCTCTATTGTTAATTCGACAAAGGGAGTAATGGAACAGGCCAAGTTAACGAAACCAAGACGAGAAATCGATGATGAAGTCGTTCGCCGTGCGGATATGATACTGGTGAATATTCGGGAGCAATCAATTGCAGAAGAACACGGCGATTTATGTGAGCCAATAGCAAGGGGTATTACTAATTGGGATCATATAAATGAGCTCGGAGAATTATTAACGGGTAAGAAAGTAGGCCGCACTTCAAGAGACCAAATAACACTCTTTAAGCAAAATTCAGATCAAGGCGTCGGGTTTATGGGGTTGGCCGGGTTAGCTTGTGATATTGCTGAAAAAAATAGCATCGGGATAGAGGTTTAGGAAAGATTCTTTTTTTATATTTATGTGTCTTATATAATTTTAAGATCTAGTTTCTGATATCTTGATGGAACCATTCCATTGGAATATGCATTCCCAACTTTTTCTTCCTTGCACTTTCATATATTACCCGACCGACAGCGGCAAATTGCAAGCCTGCAGAATTATTATCAAAGAATATACTCTCCGTATCGTTTTTTCGACCTTCGCTATCTCCATTAATGACGCTAGCTAACGTAGGCCAGTCATTTGTTTCGTAGCGTCGGAGGTAGGCTTTACCCGTTGGACGGCGCGCCAATTCCTGTTCTGAGCCGATATTTAGGTCGTCATATGATTCTTTGGACATCCCGATTATCTTGTCCACAGAGTTAAAGACGGGCTCGTCTATTTCATCTATACGACATCGAATGAACAGGGGCCCCGAATTTTGGGCGCTCATCATTTCTTCCGTGTAAACTGGTGTTCGAGAATCTGTGCATAGAGCGACAATGTCTGCGCCTGCAGCCACGGATAGGTTGTCTTTTACAGTTTTAACCTTTATGCCCAATTTTTTTGTCATCTTTTCAACAAATTTTTCTCGATTTGTTTTCGTTGGGCTCCATACTCGTATTTCCTCAATATTACGGACAGTGCATATGGCTTCTGTGTAAGCATGAGCCATCCCTCCTGAGCCCACTACTCCTAGGATTTTAGAATTTTTTCTGGATAAATATTTAGCTCCGACTGCGGCTGTGGCCCCTACACGAACGTGCTGAATAATACCGTCATTCATAAGGGCAATAATTTCACCGTTTCTCATATCTATTAAGATTACAAATCCACAATATTTTCCTGGCTCCATATTATGCCATTCTTCGGTTACCGCCCCATCGTATTCAGTCCACGACAAAATATCTGATTTAAACCTGAAGGCCAATGTAGGGGGATCATACATTGCCCCTAATAGAGATCCCCAGCGGTAATAATCCCCGTCAACGGCGGTAGGAGACCATAAATCTGTTCGAGGTTGGAAACAGGCGAGACCCTGCGCGTATTGTTTAAGGACTGCTTCCATTGCATCAACTGCTTCTTTCATATCCAGAACCCGCTCCTGGACATCGTTATTTATCAATAGAGCCAACTTTTTTCTCCTGTAAGCAATGGCCTGTGCCAATATGTTAATTGATGTACCGTCCTGTTGCGCCAAGGATAATGTTGAGCAGTCCAAGCCATAAATTAGCAGTAACTATCATCCTAATCTGATTCAGATTTTGACCAGCGACTGCGATGTTTTGCTCTTCTACGGCTCTTTTAAATCGTGAGTAAGGCGCAAACCACAAGTGAAGATATAAAATTACCATAAGCCAGCCAAGGAGGTGCATTATGTGGTATAAAACGGGAAGATTTTTAAATCCTGAATAACCCACGAAGGTTATATAGTAGCCTGAACTAATAAGGAGGATAACCGCGCACCAGACCCAAGGGAAAAATTTTTTAAAACTCCTGCTCCATAACGCGATTCTGTCGGCCGGTTCCATAGGACCCGCAGCTAGTCGTAACACATAAACAGCAAAGAACATTCCTCCCACCCAAATTACGGCAGAAAGTAGATGTAGGGTAACAGCAAAAGCCATGATATACTCCAATATTTTTCTTGTTGCTCGTGGGCTTGATTACATTCTAACGGTACTCTAGTTTCCTCGATCGATTATATAGGACTAAACCTGAGCGTAAAATTACAATTTAAAGTGGAATCCATGAAGTTTGCCGGCACTGATAACTACGTTACAACAGATGATTTGAATATGGCTGTAAATGCAGCCATTAACCTAGAGCGGCCTCTACTGATTAAAGGCGAGCCAGGAACAGGTAAAACTCTGCTCGCTATCGAAGTGGCGAGAGCTCTCGAAAAACCATTAATAGAATGGCATATTAAATCTACTACTAAAGCCGTGAATGGACTTTACGAATACGATGCTGTTTCCAGGTTGCGAGACTCCCAGTTGGGTGAAGAAGGTGTAGAAGAAATAGGAAATTATATAGAAAAAGGGCCGCTGTGGCGGGCCTTTGAAAGTAAAAATCAGGCCGTCGTTTTAATTGATGAAATCGATAAGGCTGATATCGAGTTTCCGAATGATTTATTGCAGGAAATCGATAGAATGGAATTTTTCGTTTATGAAACGCAACAAACCATTAAAGCTAAACATCGACCCCTGATAATTATCACGTCAAATAATGAAAAGGAATTACCCGACGCGTTTTTGCGTCGATGTTTTTTTCATTATATCCAGTTCCCGAAAAATGAGACAATGGAAGAGATAATCAAGGTTCATTTTCCGGATATCAAAAATAAATTACTTAAGGAATCTCTTGACGTTTTTTACTCAATCCGGGAGGTCAATGGGATCAAGAAAAAACCTTCTACTTCAGAATTATTAGATTGGATTAAGCTACTACTTATTGAAGATATAGACCCTGATGCAATAAAGATGGATGCCGGAAAAGCCATACCGCAGCTTTATGGCGCGCTCTTAAAAAATGAACAGGATGTTCACATGTTTGAACGCCTTGCCTTTATGTCTCGTCGGCCGGGTTGAAATTATACTTATGTTCGTTGATTTTTTTTACGAGCTTAGGAATTTAAAGATCCCAGTTACCATACGCGAGTATCTTATGTTGCTAGAAGCAATGGATAAAGGGGTTAATGGCCAAAACGTCGAAGACTTCTATTACCTTGCGCGCTCTGCATTGATTAAAGATGAAAAAAATTATGATCGCTTTGACCAGGTATTCGGAAATTATTTCCGTGGATTGGAGCTAAAGAGTGCTGCGTTTTTCGATGATGCAATACCGAGTTCTTGGCTCAAAAGAGTAACAGAAAGGGTTTTTAGCAAAGAGGAATTAGAGAAACTTGAAAAACTAGATTTTGATGAACTGATGGAGGAGCTACAGAAGCGCCTGGCTGAGCAGGACAAACCTCACTCTGGTGGTAACAAATGGATCGGAACCGGCGGAACTTCTCCGTTTGGTCATTCCGGAAAAAACCCGGCTGGCGTTCGAATTGGAGGTGAGGGTGGCGGCGGCAGTGCTACCAAGGTGTGGAAAAAAAGAGAATTTAGGAATTTAACCGGTGAAGTTGAAATTGGAACCAGGAATATCAAGATAGCGTTAAGGCGTTTGCGTAAGTTCGCTCGGGAGGGGGCTGAAGAGGAGTTTGATCTAAATGCAACGATTTCCTCTACTGCTAAGAATGCAGGTCTTCTTGATGTCAAGATGCGTCCTGAGAGACGAAATAGGGTTAAGGTTCTGATGTTTATAGATGTGGGCGGCACTATGGATCCACACGTCAGAGTGAGCGAAGAGCTTTTTTCTGCTGCCAAGAATGAATTTAAGCATCTTGAATATTTTTATTTTCATAATTTTTTATATGAGAGAGTGTGGAGGGATAATCGGCGAGGACGAAACGAGTTCATCTCTACTTGGGAGGTATTAAACACTTATGGGTCGGACTATAAAGTTATATTTGTTGGCGATGCAACTATGAGTCCCTATGAGATAACGGAAACAGGTGGATCTGTTGAACATTGGAATGAGGAGGCGGGCGCGGTTTGGTTTCGTCGTCTTACAACACATTTTTCAGATTTTATTTGGCTTAATCCTGAAAAAGCTGAGAGGTGGTCTCAAACGATGTCCACTCAGCTCATTTATAAGTTGGTAGGTGGGCGCATGTTTTCAATGACGCTCGGGGGCCTAGATAGAGCAATGGACACCTTACGAAAAAAGAATTCAACTAGTTTAGAAAACACAAGAGGCTACTAGGGAATTCTGTGCCTGTTTTTAAAAATATGGAAATCTCTGATCGGCCATTGCACGACAATGCGACCTACCGAACACTAGTTGGAAATGATCATGGTTCTACTCCGTTAACAATTGGACTTCAAATTTCACCACCTGGTTTTAATACTGGCGTCCATTGGCATCCCTATATGGAGATAGTAATTGTCTTGGAAGGTTGTGGTAGAGCCTGGATTGAAGGTGAGGGTGAGGTGAATGTGATTGAAGCCGGTATGACCATGATTTTTCCTCCAAATGTGAAACATTGGTTTAGTGTCACGGGAAAAAAGTCGATGAAGACATATGGAATTCATGCCTCTCCAAATCGAGTCGTCGAAAGACCCTAGTTTAATTGGCTACTAATTTTTTTGGGTGTGGATGTCCACATTTGTTGCATTTCTTGTTTGCGATTTTACCATAATATTCTTCGAATACGGGTGGCAGGTCTTTAACTATATCGTCGACCCTGACCTCTCGCCGCCAAATTTTATTTCCACAATTTTCGCAATACCATTCAAAGGCATCTAAGACTCCCTTTGGTCGAATGCGTTCTACCACCATACCTATGCTTTCTGGGTCGGGTCTTTGTGGTGAATGCGGCATATGCGGCGGAATTAGCATAATATTGCCCTCGTTTATCGGTTTATCACGAAGCTCACCATCTTCAATTACCTTCAAAACCATGTTTCCCTTGAGTTGAAAAAAAAATTCTTCATAGGGGTCATCGTGGTAGTCTGTACGAATATTGGGTCCACCAACTATTTGGACAATAAAATCGTCTTCAGCAAAAATGGTTTGATTGAGGACTGGCGGCCTTAATAGGTGCCTGTTTGATTCAATCCATTTCATCAAATTAAAGGAAGCAACACGCGGCATTTTAGTCTCCCCTGATTTTTGAAAAACTTACCGGGAATAAAAAAAATCATCGGGAAGATGTTTAATAACACTTTGAATTGTTCTTCCCGTGGCTATATTCTTACCTGTCCGTTGACTGGATAGGCTGTAAAGAGCGTCTGAATGTCTTTCTATGCGGTACGATGCGTAGGGTGTTTTTCCCCTAGCACCTGAATAAATAACAAATTGATCATGCCCCGGCTCTCTAGAGCGTTCGTATCTAAACCATCGGTAGCATAAACGCTGTTTATACCCTAAGTCCTGTATACATTTGACGTCATCTTTTGAAAAAGCCGAAAGGTCCAGTTCTAGAAGGTTATTCGGTATCTCCTTGAAACTTGACATCCCTTTATCTCTTAATTCAGGGTGCCGCTTTCAGACCTGCCGCCTCGATGCCAGCAATCACGCAGGCCTCATCATTGGCTCCACTATCGCCACTTGCCCCCACAGCACCGATCACGTCTCCGGTATCATCTTGAATGAGAACTCCACCTGGGCTTGTCAGTATTCGACCACCACTCAAATCTGATAAGGCCCCAAAGAAACTTGGATTACCTGCAGCCCGCTCTCCCAGAATACGCGTAGATGAACCCATCCCAAGAGCACCCCAGGCTTTACCTGAAGCAATGTCTCCTCTTAAGAGGGAGGACTTATCTTCTCTTTTAAATGCAACTAAATGGCCTCCGGCGTCCAGCACTGCGAATGTAAGTGGTTTAAGGTCCATTTCCCGACCTTTGGCCAATGCTGTATCAATTATTATAGATGCCTGTTCTAGTGTTACGTTAGACATTTTTCTTTCCTTTTCAATTTCTAGTCATTCAAACTTTGAGTTTTTGATAAATTAATTTTGGCAGAAAATAATATAAAATTAAACTGATTGTATAATAAAAAAGGGGATAATTATGGCGGACTTTAAACTTTTAAATTATGCCGGACCTAATGGAGAGCCAAAACCAGGAATTTTAATTGATGAAGATCAAGTACTAGATTTGGGTTTAGCAACAAATAACGCACATTGGGCTAGAGATAATATAGAGATTTTAAAAAATTGGAGTAGTAGTTGTTTAAAACTTCATCAGTTGGCAGAAAGTTCATTTCAAACAATCAGTTTAACTAACGTTAAGTTATTGGCTCCTCTATTATTTCCCCCGGCTATCTATTGTGCTGGAGCTAACTATAAAAAACATGCAATGGAGATGTCCGCAGATAAAAGATCTTTTCCGGATAAATCTGTAACAAATCCATACTTTTTCCTTAAAAACGGTCCTCATTGCGTCATTGGCCCGAGTCAAGAAATTAGACTTCCTGCACTATCTGAGATGGTTGATTGGGAAGCAGAATTTGCTGTTGTTATTGGAAGGCCGGGAAAGAATATCCCTGTCGATAGGGCTTTTGAACATGTGGCTGGCTATACTATTATGAATGACTTGTCAGCTAGAGATCAGGGAAAACGGGAGGATTGGCCTAGGTTTGGTGTCGATTGGTTTGGACATAAAAATTTTGATACAGCTGCGCCAATGGGACCCTGGATAACGCCGGCAGATCAGATCAATGACCCTTACAAATGCCGAATGAAATTATGGGTTAATGAACAGGAAATGCAAAATGAAGTTATATCCGACTTAATCTTTGATATAGCCGAACAGATTGAATGGGTCAGTCGACGTTTTAATTTATTGCCAGGGGATGTTTTTTCAACGGGTACACCCTCTGGTGTCGGTCGACCGCGGGGTATCTTCTTAAAACCTGGAGATAATATTCGGATAACGGTAGATGGTATTGGTGAATTATCAAACTCGGTTGTACAGGGTGATTGAAATCTAATTCTCTTGAGATAGACGTGCAAACAACCTGTGAGATTGGGTTTTTTATTTGAGATCCGCGTAAGCAGGCTTAACAGTTCCAATAACTTCGCCATTTCGGGAGAAAATCGGAGGTTCCAAAAGGTTGAGCAGGAGGCCCAGCGCTCGTTCAGTAAGGATATTTAGCTTATAAAGTAATCTCATCATTACCGCTTCAGCTGCTCTTGAAGACCCGTCGTCAATTTTTATTGCTATACCAATACCCCTTTTAATCAGGGAGCCACAATATACGCCTTGAGAACCCATTTGAATAATACAAGATTGTCCGAGTGCCTCGATGACTCTAGTAGTAAATCTTCCCTTTCCTGCTAAAAGGTATGGTTCCATTGTCATCGCAGTTATTATTCTTTTACAGGCCGCCTGACGCTCTTCTGGTTGATCATGGGGATTAGCCATCCTTGCCATCGCGAGACTGATATTGCCAAGTGGAATTCCAATTGTTGGAATACCAGAGCCGTCCAAAGCTTTGGGAGCATTATAAAGATCTAAGCCAGTCATTTGTTCAAGTGTGCCTATTACTCTTTGCTGAACTGGATGATCCATTCTACTGTATCCTAGGATGGGGTGCTTGAGGTGCTTAGCAACAGTAAGAAACCCGGTGTGTTTACCTGAGCAAGGGTCATTAAGGCTGTCTATCGCACCGCCTGATGATGCAATACCTTTTTTTCCTTTTTGACTGCTGCTATCAGATGCCCCGCATACCAGATCTTCACGACTACAGTCAATTTTGTGTAACCAGTTTTCAATTATCTCTGTATGTGTCGGGTCTCCATTGTGGTTAGAGCATGCCAGCGCAACATTTGCATGACCAAGACCATAGGCCTTGGCGGCGCCGGTTTCACAGAGAGTTAGTGCTTGAATTGGTTTAATCCCGGAGCCTGGGAAAACGGGACTTTCGGTATCACCAACGGCCATAATTACATGACCGTGGGCATCCACAACCGAATAGGAGCCTCTATAAAAATTATCTACAGCGTTGCCCTTAATTGCTTCTACTAAGATGGGGTTACACTGCCTGANNGACTTTTCAGGCGAATGGCTTTCACTTGCCATGCAATTACTTTTTAACTTTTAACTTCTTATGAACACCTTTGAGAAATGCTATTGCTTCACGATTAAAGCGTGAGGAATGCTCAATGTGTGGGCAGTGTGCGGCCTTATCGTAGACAGAAACTTTAGCTCCTTTTATTCGTTTAGCTAATTTAGGTGCATAGCCTGGCTCACGCAATTGGTCCTGTTTCCCAGCAATCATTAAGGTTGGTATGGATATATTCTCATATGGGGTAGCGTCAGGGTTACCAAATTGGCTGCCGGCAGTTTTTATTGTTGGCCGTTTAAAACGAACCGCAGCTGCACACTCCCAAGCTCCTGGCAAGGTTGCAAGTTTTTGTCTTTTTCTGATGTAGGAGGGGCTATCTACCCATTTCCTCTTATTGAAAAACAGACCGTCTAGCAGGGCTCGCATTGCTTTTGGGGACCCGTCATAATCAAGAAGCTGTTGCCTAGCTTCTGTTGCAGGAGCAAATCCTCCTCCTGACGCCAATACCATAGAGCGCATCGGAAATATTGTCGGAGGGTTTGCGGCTATGCGGGCGAGATTACTGCCACCCATTGAATTACCTACAAAGTCAGCTTCTGAGATATCCATGATTTGAAAAAATCTGATTAGATGCTTGAAAAAGCGATCACGGCCACCACCGAAGTCAAAAACCTTATCCGTTCTACCAAAACCTAATCCATCGGGCGCTATCACCCGAAAATGCTTTGAAAAGGCTGTTAAATTAAATTCCCAAGATAGTTCGGAGCAGCCTCCAAATTCGCCCGAATGCATAAAGACAACNGTGGGACCTTNACCACCTTCAAGGTAATGNGTTTTAATTCCATCGACATTGATATAACGACTTCTAATACCCTGAATCGGCATTTTAGATCTCCATATTAATGTTATGCTGCCACTAGTTTTCTTGGTTTTCTGGGACTCCTCACCGGTACACCCGACTTTGCCCGGGCTGCTTCTAATGCTTGTGTTCTGCCACCAAACCGCTTAGCGGGAATTGGGTTACCTCGTTCTTTTAGTTTGCCAACCTTGGAGCTTACNGTTCCAAGATCTTTAAGTTGAGGAACAACTTCTTTAGCGAACAGGTTCATACTTTTAGATACATCCTTGAAGGGCATGTCTCCGGAGTGGAGCATAGCGATTAAATTGCCGAAGCCTCCAATGTCTTTGTACATCTTTTTGAGTTGTTTTACGACTTGGTCCGGCGTTCCGTATACGGCAACACCATTTTCACGAAAATAATCCATCCCTTTCGTACGTATGGCGTCTGTCCTTCCACCAGTGAATTTTCCAGATAGAAAATTGGCATACAGCTCTGTTTCAACGTAACCCGGCGGTGCCCGGAACTGTGGTTCAGTTTTGTTATTAGTAACATACCAGAAGACNTGCTTGATAAATTTGAGTGCTTCTTCTTCCGTNTCGCCGACGGCGACTAATGGCATAAAAGCAAAGAGGTCATCAGCTGGTTTAGGGAGACCCTTCTTTTTTAGATTTTCACGGACACCGGAAAACATNTTCTTCATGCCAGCAGTGGGCGTAAGAAACATTGTAAAGGTAAAACCATTTTCAACAGATCGAGTGGCGTGATTGAGGTCTGAGCCTCCGGTCATCCATATCGGCATNTGAGGTTCTTGGTAGGGCCGAGGCCAAACATTNACCTGCCTCTTATGAACCCAGCGCCCTTCGTAATTGAATGGTCCGTCGTGGGTGGTCCAGGCCTTTTGCATTAAGGCAATAGATTCCCACAATCGTTGGCTCGTTTCTGTAGGATTGCAGTTTGAACTGAATAGTTCGTAAGGAACACCACGAACAAATCCACACTCAAGGCGTCCATATGAAAGATTATCAATCATTGCCATTTCTTCGGCATTTCTAATAGGGTCTCGAAGATTTGCCGACGGATTTCCAAGTATGCAAAGTCGTGCATTATTTGTAAGGCGTGCAGCAATAGCAACGGATAGCGGCGCTGCTGAGTTTAGGCAGGTCGCGGTCTGGTGGTGTTCGTTGATCATACAGTTCATACCAAGATCATCTGCTAGAAGATGTTGGTCTAGACACATATTATACCAGTCGGCACCTTTTTCAGGGTCATAAACTGAACTAGGAAGATTTACCCGCATCGAGGTAAATTCATCATCTGGAGGTAAGAAGGGCCAAGCGAATTCTGTAAAGTGATAAAATTCCATTTCGTATTATCCTATTCGTCAGACTGGTTAAATTATTTAACGAAGAAATTTCNTAACTAGTTTCATAAATTCTTCCTGCTTCTCTACGTGAGGAAAATGACCAGCCCGTGGTATTGAAACAAATTTAGATCCGGGTATCTTCTTTGCAAAACCACGACCATATGAAGACTTCACTAAACCGTCATTAGCCCCCCAAATCAACAGGGTTTGCTTTGTTATACGATTAAGCCTGTAACGCAGACTAGGGTTGTGGAAGTAGGGATCCCAGCANAGGCGAGCGGTAGACTCCCTTGCCATTGCTTCATCCATTGCCTCCGCATCATTCATTTCGGTAAGCACCCTTGGGTCATTTTTAGGGTTGTAAAACTTAAACTTTTTGACACGCTCGAAGGTATTAAAATATATATCTTGAATGTCTCTGTCGTATTTTCCACGGTTTTTGATTCCAACGGGGTCAACCAAAATAAGCTTGTTAAGTCGTGTATCGTTTTTAGTTGCGATTTCACAAGCTAGCCAGCCTCCGACGGAAAAACCTATGACGGAAACATCTTCAAGCTTCATCGCATCGATAAGGTCCAGATATAAATACGACATGTCTTCTATAGTACGAATTGAATCAGGAAGGGTTGACCCNTCATACCCCGGCATNCAGGGCATAATTACTCGATATTTTTTTGCCAGTTCNTCTGTAAAAGCCGCATTTCTCTCATAGCGATCTTCACTATGAAGGAGTAGTAATGATTTTCCTGCCCCTTTTGTATGAACAATTACTTTGGATTCTTGAAGGCTATATGTTTTTTTCGTACTCCGTGGCTTCGTAGTACGCCGCACAGAACTTTTACTACCAGGCATTCTATTTTCCGAGTTTAAAGAGCTTCTTGTCCAACTCTAAGTTGTTTAGTTTATTACCTTATAATACTTATTGATTATAAATATGCGAGAGACAATTTGTCTCATTTTTTATTTAAATGATTTATTTTTCTTGTAACAAGTATGAATAGTCCAAAAAGGGATAAATTTTAATGTATTTTGGTCAATCTCTTCCTAGAAGGGAAGATAATCGTTTTCTGAGGGGTAAAGGCGTATTTACTGATGATATCTGTTTCCCCGACATGACCTATATGGCTTTTGTGCGCAGTCCCCATTCCCATGCATTAATAAAAAAAGTGAATACCGATCAGTCGAAATCCGTTAAAGGCGTAATTCAAAGCTTTTCAATTACCGATTGGCGAAAAGATGGAATGGGAGAACTGGTTTGCGTTCATCCAATGCCTTTCAGCAACGGAGCGCCGATGAATGAAAAATTGAGACCAATATTTGCAGAAAAAAAAGTATGTCACGTTGGAGACGTGGTGGCGTGCGTGGTCGCGGAAACAAGAAACGAGGCTTTAAATGGAGCTGAAGCGATTGAAGTCGAATATGAGTCGTTGGAACCTGTAACTAGCGTTGAAAAAAGTTTAGATGAGAATGTCCCGATAATTCATCAAGAACTGGGAAGTAATATTGTTTTCGAAGTAAACAAAGGTGATAGCGTTGCGACAACCGAGGTTTTTAAAAACGCAGAACATTTAACCAGTATGACATTGGTAAGTAATCGCGTGGCGGGCAACCCCATGGAACCAAG
>PATI01000047.1 GCA_002712335.1 Rhodospirillaceae bacterium
CCAATTAGCTTTCCATTTTCTCTAATGTTACTGACATACATCATTCCACGTTCACCGGTTCTCCTTTTATTTTCATCACGTCTTTTGACTCTATCTCCTCCATCCCCCCGACCAAAAAAATTAGCAAAACGAAGTTGGTCAGCAGCGGCTAACTGTTGGTCTGGAAAACACAGAACCACGTGTTTGACAAAAAGGTCAAAAAGCAATTTTTGGGTAGAAAGATCTGCGGGTTTTCTTAGGTCTATACCACGTACCGATGCACCCATGACATTCGATAAAGGAGCAATGTTGATAGTTGATGCCACGATTTTTCCTTTCGGTAGCACTGCTAATTCCCTAATGGAGCATTCGGTTCGCTGACGGTATAACGTCGCAGCAACCTTTGTTCTTCTGCAGGAAAATCGGTACGGGCGTGATTTGTTGAACGGTTATCCCAAATTACCAAATCGCCTGGCGTCCACTTATGACTATATATGAAATTCGGATTTTCTGCGTGCTCGAAAAGTTCTGTGAGTAATTGTTCACTTTCTATGAGATCCATATCCATTATTTTTTCGGTCATAAGTCGACTAAGGTAAAGTGACTTTCGACCGGTAGCGGGATGTATTTTAACTAGAGGATGTTGCGCACGTGGCAAATTAGGATCAGCTCCTATGGTACTGCGATCTTGAGCAGAGTAATCATAAACAGTTTGAGTTTGTAAATCTTCGATACGCTCTTTTATTTTGTCTGAAAGGGTATCATAAGCCAGTTGTAGGTTAGCAAACATAGTATTGCCTCCCCGAGAGGGAATTTTAATTCCGTATAGAGTAGTGGCAAGATATGGGAATTGTCGGTGGGCACCATCTGAATGAAATTGCATCTCTCCATCTGGCAGAGACCCAATTGGTTTTCCGTCTTTTCTAATATTACTTACGAGCATAACACCACGATTTGCGGATTTCATAAGGTCACCACTTGATTTATCACGATACGCACCGTCTACCCGTCCAAACATGGCGGCAAATCGTCGTTGGTCATCAGCAGAAATTTTTTGATCCGAGAAACACAAAACACCGCAGTTATTAAACACATTTATGAGTTTATCCTGTGTTAAAGAATCAACTTCTTTTCTTAAGTCCAATCCCTGAACCGATGCTCCTAACGCCTTTGAGAGGGGTCGTGTTTTGAAAGTGTCAGTCATTTTGAATTTTTCTAAAGTCTACTGCCGATGTTAACAGATCTTTTTTCAAGGTTGAAACGATGAGTAGGAATTGCGTCAAGATCCGTACCGGTTACGCGGACGAAGCGCGCACCATCGGGAAAGTGAATTGAATGAATGTCTCCAACTTCAAAGATGCCGGCTTGTCCTGGAGTTAGTCTAAAGGTTTCTAATTCCTCAAGGTCAGCAAAACCCTTCTTTGTTCCGTCGTCTTTACGTTTCCAGAGTGTCATATCAGTCCATTCTGATGCCTGCCCATAAACTGCCCAACTATGTCCGTGGTCATGAGGAGGGCCTTTTTTTCCGTCCTGATANATATGGACAAGGACGTTAAAACCGGTCTCTTTATCCCGGTAAATAGTNCGAATTCCGGTCTCTGCATCTGAACCGCATTCTGCTTCTAAAAATTCTGGGCTGTTAAGTAANTTTTCAAGGTGTAGCTGAACCATTTTTCGGCCTTGTGGTCCCTTATGGTTTTTAAGTGCTTTCTGTGTATCCTTNCAAAATTGGTCGAACGCGCTTGCCATGTTTTACTCCGATGTAGCTTCATTTGCATAGAAATTAACTCACTAAGATCTGTTAGAAAAGAGGATGATTACTACCCCTTCCACAACTAGGGTGTTAAAAGTATCTGAAAGAAGGAGAATTCGATGTTCATTAATGGTTCTTGGTGTGCCGCAGATAATGGCAAAACCTTTCAAGTTAATAACCCGGCAACAGGTGAGTGGGTTGCCGATGTTCCAGATGGAGGCCAACCTGATGCAAGGCGAGCAATTCATGCGGCCCATGACGCTTTTGATGAGTGGGCAGGGATGACCGCTTATCAACGTTCTCGAATTCTTTACAAGGCATACGAATTGATGAGCAAAAGTCGAGAAGCGATCGCAAGAACAATGACTATTGAGCAGGGTAAACCTTTACGTGCAGCTATGAATGAGGTGCAGTACGGAGCNGACTTTCTTCTCTGGTATGCTGAAGAGGCTAAAAGAATATATGGAGAGACAATTCCAGCTCCACGAGGAGACCAGCGTTTTATCGTATTGCATCAGCCTGTAGGGGTGGTAGCAGCGGTTACTCCCTGGAATTACCCTGCCTCCATGGTAACGCGGAAGCTAGCCCCGGCGTTAGCTGCTGGATGCACAATTGTTCTAAAACCTGCCGAGGCAACACCTTTGTGCGCGATTGAGATATTCAAAATTATGGAGGAGGCTGGCATACCCCCGGGTGTTATTAACCTCGTAACTGGATTGGACCCGAAACCTATTGGAGATGAATTTATTTCTAATCCGCTTGTTAGAAAAATAACATTTACAGGCTCAACCGAGACCGGAAAATTGCTTGCACGCGGTGCTGCCGAACAAATGAAACGAGTATCTTTAGAACTTGGAGGTCATGCTCCATTCCTTGTTCTTAAAGACGCTGACCCGGTATTTGCTGCCAAAGGAGCTGTACTGGTAAAATATTTGAACACCGGTCAGGCATGCATTTGTCCTAATAGGCTATTTGTACATAAATCAGGCGTAGAAGCATTTACCAACGAATTTGTCTCTCGCGTTGAAAGAATGAGGGCAGGCAATGGTCTTAATGATGGTATCAATATAGGCCCATTGGTGAATGAAAAAGCGATAGAGAAGGTGGAGCGGCAGGTAGAAGATGCTTTGGCTAAAGGAGCTTCACTACTTTGTGGAGGACAGCGATTGCTAGAGGAGGATCTGGATCGAGGGAATTATTATGCACCCACAGTTCTTGGGAATGTTACGCCCGAAATGTTGATATATCGAGAGGAAACCTTTGGTCCCATAGCGCCCATAATAGCATTTGACGATGAAGATGACATTATAGAAATGGCGAACGATACACATTACGGATTGGCGGCATATATTTATACACAGAACTTGTCTGCTGCTATGCGAANCTTTGAGAAGTTACGTTTTGGTATCATTGGTATAAACGATATAAACCCCACTGGTGCCGCAGCACCATTTGGCGGTCAAAAAGAGTCTGGTCTAGGCCGCGAGGGAGGACATGAGGGGATCATGGAGTACCTAGAAACCAAGTTAGGCGGGTTTTCTATTTAACGGAGAATATAAAATTGGCTGACAAAGAGAGACTTTTGAAGATTTTTCATAACATGATGCTTATTCGTCGATTTGAGGAAGCTGTTTTTGATTTTCATGAAAAAAAATATTTTAGTGGTCATTATCATCTCTACATCGGCCAGGAAGCTACGGGTGCTTCCGTGATGGCATCCTTGAAGAAAAAGGATAGAATTTTTTCCACTCATCGCAATCATGGTCATATAATTGCCCGCGGAGTGAAACCAAGTTCAGCTATGGCCGAAATTCTTCACCGTAAGGATGGAACGAATGGAGGTAGAGGAGGCACGTTCCATCTTTCTGCTGCAGACTCAGGAATGCCCCATACCTCTGCGCTGGTGGGTGGCGCGGTACCGCTTGCAGTTGGGGCTGGTTTTGCCTCAAAAATGAGGAAGTCTGGCGGCGTTGGCATTTCAATGTTTGGTGATGGCTGTCTGGAAGAGGGTGTCGTATTTGAGTCGATGAACTTGGCTGTTTTATGGCAACTGCCTGTAATCTTTGTTTGTGAAAATAATACCCCGGGCGGGGTCTTAAAATCTCAAGGGGGTAATAATACATCTAACATGCCGGAAGGCCGCGTAATACAAGTTCCTAAAGCACTAGGAATAGAGTGTCACGAGGTTGATGGCGGAGACGTGCGGGCTGTTGATGCTATCTTTAGTGAATGTATTAACANAGTGCGTAATNCGAGCTCGCCAATTTTTATTGAGGCTCTCACAGAGCGTTGGCCGGGAAATTATTACTCTTACCCTAGGCTTGTCACAGGTGTTACTCAGATCTCGATGGCATGGGACGAAATGGATATTCCTGAAGAAAATTCGAATTGGTTCAGNTTGCATGACCCTGTATTACGCTTTGCGCGACAATTAATTGATGATGGAACCATGACATTTGGTGATATTGCTGAGGTAGACAAAGATACTACCCAAATCGTGAAAAAAGCCTGCAAATTTGCTCTTTCCTCTCCAGAACCCGTCATTGATGACATCAACAAGCATGTGCTCGCGGCAGCAGTCTGATTATGCGGGAATTATCGCATTCAGAAGCATTAGTAGAAGCTATTCGGGAATGCATGGATGAAGACCAGAATATCGCGCTAGTTTGGGGTTCGTTGATGGGCGTNGGCAGTGATAACAAGCACATANAACATATAAAGACAGATTTTGGTGATAGGATATTCCATCCTCCTATTTCCGAGGCTGGTATCGCGGCTCTGGCAACGGGAGCCGCAATGGATGGAATTCGTACGATTTTNCCAATAGGNACCGCGAGTTTTATGTTTCGTGCTTGGGATCAAATTATCCATGAGGCAGCCGCCGCACATTACATGTCAAATGGAGCTGTTACAGTTCCTGTAGTATTTCACGTTCTGCATGGATTACGCGGAGGCGGTTCAGTCCAGCACAGCCAAAGCCCACAGTCTATGCTCTGGAACTCGCCGGGCATCGAAATTGCTATGCCCTCATGTCCTGCCGATGCCAAGGGACTAATGCGTACAGCAATAAAAAGCAATAACCCAACGGTATTCATTGATCACCAAAAACTTAATCAAAGACGCGGAAGAGTTCCAAGTACTCCATACGTCATACCATTTGGAGTAGCAGATATCAAAAGACAAGGCACGCATGTAACCGTTGTTGCTGCTTCCTTACAGGTCGTGCATGCAATGGAAGCAGCGGAAAAACTTGAAAATGAGGGAATAGAAATTGAAGTTATTGACCTTCGGTCGTTAGTTCCACTAGATGAAGAATCTATCCTATCGTCAGTCGGAAAAACTGGAAGGCTAGTGGTAATTGATGAAGGCCCGCCCCGTTGTTCTATAGCTTCAGAAATTATAGCGATGGTTGCAGAAAAAGGTATTTCTTATCTTAAAGAACCACCTGTCAGGGTAAATCGTTTACCAGTTCACGTGCCGGCAAACGTTACAATGGAAAACTATATTGCGCCCAATACAGATCGTATCCTAAAGGCCGTAAGAGCTCTGAATATTTAGTCCATTAAAAGTACCACACGCCCGATTGATTTACGTGAAGTTACTAAAGACATTGCCTCCTTAAAATTACTTAAGGGAAAGGTATCACAAACTTTCATATTAATGTTTTTGTTCTCTGCCCATTTGTTTATTTTGTTCATTAACGGGCGAATACGATGTTCCATCTCATANCGGATATCCNTTGGACTCCAACCATAATAGGTTCCCATATTTAAGCCGCAAACAGTAATATTCTTTACGAGTAAAATATTGCTTGGTATTTTGGCTGGTTGACCCGAGGTAAAACCAATAGGGCAAATACGACCCTCTACCTTTAAACAGCGCAAGGAATCTTCGAAAATTTTTCCTCCGACAGGGTCGACGATCGCGTCTACGCCATTGGAGTTGGTAATTTCTTTTACCTGGTCAACAAATTCCCCTGACGAGTAATCAATAACATAATCCGCNCCTTGTGAACTGGCGGCAAAGCGTTTTGCTTTTGTGCTACCTGTGGCAATAACGTTTGCGCCAAACATTTTTGCTAGGTCAATAGTGGCAAGGCCGATGGCGCCAGCAGCTCCATGTACTAGGATTGTTTGTCCGGGCTGTAAATTAAGTAGGTGGTTCCAAGTTAGCGCTGCTAGGCTGGTCGCATAAGAGTTAAAGTTAGTTGCTTGCGCAAAAGTGAGTTTATCAGAGATTGGGTATGTATTGACTTCCCATGCCACGACTTCTTCTGCGTGCCCACCCCAATCCAAAACGGAAAAGACCCGGTCACTCGGTTTGAAGCGTGTTACATTAGATCCGCACTCTATTATTTCTCCAGAACATTCTGTGCCCGGCGTAAAGGGCAAAGGNGGCTTGCGCTGGTACTTGCCAGAGACGACAAGATTGTTTGCAAAACTTACTCCTGCTGCCTTGACCTTAATGCGTACCTGAGCAGCCTCCAACTTTGCTGGAGGAATATTTTCGATCGTTAAATTATTAAATTCTGTATATTCAGTGACCCAAAGCCCACGCATCAATTTAATTCATTGCTTTGTTTCCAAGTTTCCTGCAGATCGGGCCGCCGAACTTTACCNCGGTCATTTTTGGGTAACTCTTNAATAAAGTAGTACTCTTTTGGTAAACGATAATCTGCCAATGTCTTTGCGCAGTGAGAATTTATTTCTTCCTGAGAGAGTTTTTCTCCCTCTCTAACTACAATGTAAGCAACAATTTCTTCGCCATAAATTGGATCTGGTACTCCCACCGCAGCAGCTTCATAGACTTTTGGGTGTTGCATAATTATGTTGTCCACCTCTACCGGGGATATATTGACACCTCCACGAATAATGAGGTCTTTAAGTCTTCCGGTAACCGTTATGAAACCCTCTTCATCCATAACGGCAAGGTCACCAAGTCGAACTCTTTTTCCATAAAGATTTTCCCACACACCTTCCGCGGTCATTGAGGCCTTTGCACATTGAGGGCCTCCAAGAGTAACTTCCCCTTCTTCGCCCTGCGGAACAGCTTCGCCATTTTCATCTACAAGTAAGAATTCTTGATGCTTAGCCGGGGGGCCAACGGTACCATATTTTTTTGCATAATGGCGGTTTCCACAAACCCAGCCACCCTCAGAACAACCAAAAAACTGAAGTAAATTAATGCCGTATGTTTCTTCAAATTGTTTCCAACGTTCCGGGTTCAGGGGCGCTGTAGATGAACTCATAAGCCGTAAGCTCGGGACATCTTTTGAAGTCACCCCGGTGGGCCGATCTAAAAGCATATTGATTACTGTTGGAATNCCGGCAGAAAAAGTGATTTCGTATTTCTTAATCCAATCAAAAAAATTACTATGGGAAAATCGACGAGCTATATGCAGTGTACAGCCCGTAGCTAGCCACGGCATCAGAGAAAGTCCTTGCGGTGAATTCCAGCCAAAGGAACGATATTCTAATGTTTTATCATCCTCGCCTAAGCCAATTTGGTCGATTGTTGACATGCCAAAAGACCAATGGGCGAGGTGGTCTATTAAAAAGTTTTTCGGTTTATCGGTGGTACCAGATGTACAGAAAATGGTTGCATCATCGGTTTCGCAGTAACTGCGGTCACATTCTGGTGTATGATTAGTGGCTGCAATTTGTGCAAAGGCTTCATTACTACTAAGTTCACCTGAAATATCGTTAGACCAGTCACCAAATTCAATGCTTTTAATATCAATCCCGTCGGTCATTTTTGCAATATCAAGCTCTGAGTCATAGAGCGCTAGCTTACATTCCAAGTGGCCAACAATTTCTGCAACATAAGAGATATTCATTTCAACATTGGTAGGGCAACACACAGCCACTGCACGCCAGATTCCCATCCATAAAATCAGCTTCTCCAGTCGTTCCTCTGATAAAAGCGCTATACGGTCTCCTTTATTGACACCATTTTCGATAAGCCAGTTAGCTATCCTGTTTGACCATGCGTGCAATTGCCCAAATGTTATCGACTTTTCTTGCGTTACATCGACCAGAGCAAGTTTATCGGGGTTTTGTAGGCTATATTTTTTAAAAAGGTCTCCAACGTCAGCAAACGGTATAGAATATTCGTGGATGCCCCCGGGGGAGGTGCCACCGGCTTTTGGTGCCATGTTTAACTCCTTTATTTAAGGTGCGGGATTTTGCGGTTCTAGTTGCGTGACGTCAAGAAGGGACAATGATATTTCCCTGAAAATTGTTGACCTTAAGATACAAAGTTGGAAACCTCGGGTGGCAGGATGGAGGAGGGAATAGTGCCAATTGATTATAAAAAGAGAATTGAATTAAAAACCTTAGTTGTAAAATTCACAGATGCGTTTAATCGCGAAGACATAGAAGGTGTGATGTCTTATTTCTCTGAAGATTCAATTTATCAAGAATTTAATGGTAAGAAAAATGTTGGATTGGCAGCTATTCGAGAAACGTTTACCCCTCAGTTTTCTGGTGTTTTTGGTACGATGAGGTTTTACACGGAAGATATTTTTTTAGATCATGAGGCTGGTAAGGCAATGGTGCGGTGGCTTTTAACTCTCGAGGAAGAAAAACGTGCAGGTGCATACTATGGACTAGATCTTCTTCATTTCGTCAACGGAAAAGTGTTAGAAAAGCACACATATTGTAAAGCAACAGTGCCGCTCATCCTAAAGAAAGATCAGATGTTATTAGAGGGTAAATGGCCGGCTTAGATTTTTCCGTATCCGCCTCCTCCCGGTGTTTCAATTACCATCACATCGTTTTCTTCAACTTCAGTGGAATCGGTCCCTAGTAATTCTTCCTTGGATCCATCATTACGAATCACATAATTACGACCTATTTTTCCTGGTTCGCCGCCTGCCATACCATAAGGTGGTATTTCTCGATGGCCTGATAATATTGATGCAGTCATTCCTTCTAAGAACTTGACCCTTCGAATAACTCCATCACCTCCACGGAATTTACCGGCCCCTCCTGAGCCACGCCGAAGTGAGAAGCTTTCCAAAAGAACTGGAAAACGCCATTCTAGAATTTCTGGATCTGTAAGTCGGGTATTGGTCATATTTGTGTGAACGCCATCAGCCCCTTTGTAATTCTCTCCGGCCCCCCCGCCACCACAAATTGTTTCATAATATTGATGGTTATTATTTCCAAATGTGAAATTATTCATCGTTCCCTGTGCTGCCCCCATGATGCCAAGTGCACCAAATAAAGCATCGGTAATAGCTTGGGAGGTTTCTACGTTGCCCGCAACAACCGCTGCAGGGTAAACAGGATTCAGCATACAACCCTCAGGGATTACTATTTTTAATGGTTTTAAGCAGCCTGCATTTAATGGAATGTCATCATCAACTAACGTTCTGAATACATACAAAGTAGCAGCAACACATATCGCTGAAGGAGCATTGAAATTATTGTTTTGTTGCTCAGAAGTTCCGGTGAAATCCAATTTAGCTGTTCGCGCAACTTTGTCGACGGTTATTGCAACCTTGATTGTTGCACCAATGTCCATCTCATATTCAAATGAGCTGTCGTGCAACGTGTCGATAACCCTGCGGACGGTTTCTTCTGCATTATCCTGTACGTGCTGCATATAGGCGGTCACAACATCGAGCCCAAAATGTCGAATCATATTATGCAGTTCTTGAACGCCCTTTTCATTGGCAGCAATTTGTGCCTTGAGGTCGCCAAGGTTATGGTGAAAATTTCTGGTTGGAAATTTATTATTAGTAAATATTTTTGCTATTTCATCTTCTAGTATTTTGCCCTCTGCTACTAATTGAACATCATCCAAAAGCACACCTTCCTCCTCAATGTGTTTTGAATAAGGTGGAACAGAGCCTGGGGTAATACCTCCAATTTCCGCGTGGTGACCACGGGAAGCGACATAAAATAAAACTGTATCGTTTTTTTCTTGAAAAACTGGAGTAATCACCGTGACATCCGGCAGGTGTGTTCCTCCGTTATAGGGCGTATTTAGCATGAAAACGTCACCGGGTTTCATAGTTCCTTGCCGCTGACGTGCTATAGTTTTTACGCTATCACTCATTGACCCAAGGTGAACTGGAATATGGGGTGCATTAGCAACTAATTCCCCGCTGGTGTCGAAAATAGCACAAGAAAAGTCAAGCCGTTCTTTTATGTTTACGGAGTACGAAGTATTCTGAAGTACGCCTCCCATTTGTTCAGCTATCGACATAAATAAATTATTAAACACTTCTAGCATTACTGGGTCAGCTTGGGTTCCAATAGCTAACTTTTTCGGTAATGCCGCAATGCGCGTTATAACAATATGGTTATGACGGGTTACTTCTGCTTGCCAACCTGGTTCAATGACTGTTGTTGCATTTGCTTCCTTTAGAATTGCTGGCCCATCAAGCTTGCAACCCGGGCAGAGTGTTTCTCGGTCATAAATTGGGGTGTCATGCATTTCATCAGCAGAATACATCGAAACTGTCGTTAGCGGTTCCGGTATCGCTCCGTTTGGGTCCGTATGGAGAACCGGATCCTCAATGATTTCACTCTCGCCAATCACCTCGAGAGATAAAGCCTCTACAATGTGATTTTTTTCTGGGGAAATAAAACCAAATTGTTGGCGATGAGCTTCTTCGAAACGACTTATAATTTGATCACTGGTTCCAAAGTCAATTACTAGAGCCGTATCGGTCCCTTCATAGCGCAAATGAGCTTTTACGATAGTAGTAGTACGTTTAATATCGACACCCTGCTGTTCCATTTCAGCGTTTCCCTCTTCTCTCATCTCTTCTATTTCTTTATCGAGGGTTTTAATTAATGAGGTATTGAGTTTTTCTTCTATAGCCCGCTCCCGCATTACACGCTGATCAGCGAGGCCCATGCCATAAGCAGACAGAACGCCGGCTAGTGGGTGAACGAAAACGCTTTTCATTCCAAGTGCATCGGCTACTAGGCAAGCATGTTGGCCGCCGGCACCACCAAAACAATTTAAAGTGTATTGGGTTACATCATATCCACGTTGAACCGATATTTGTTTTATGGCATTTGCCATATTATCGACAGCAATTTTGAGGAAACCGTTCGCTACTTCGATTGGGCTCCGTTTGTCACCTGTCAATTTTTCAATATCAGATGATAGCTTCTTAAATTTTTCAATAACAATGCCGGCGTCCATAGGCTGATCACCATTCTGACCAAATACCTGCGGAAAATAGTCAGGGTTTATTTTACCCACCATTACGTTAGCATCGGTAACGCAAAGGGGTCCTCCCCTTCTATAGCATGCTGGGCCTGGGTTGGCGCCTGCCGAGTCGGGCCCAACACGGTATCGCGAACCGTCGAAATGAAGGATCGACCCTCCCCCAGCCGCGACGGTGTGTATATGCATCATGGGTGCGCGCATTCGGACACCCGCTACAAGGGTCTCAAAAGCTCGCTCATATTCTCCGTTATAATGGGCCACATCGGTCGATGTTCCGCCCATATCAAAGCCTATAAGCCTTGTATAACCGGCCATTTCTGCAGTTCTTGCTGCACCCACAATACCTCCAGCTGGACCAGAAAGGATGGAGTCTTTTCCTTGAAAAAAACGTGCGTCGGTTAACCCGCCATTTGATTGCATGAACATAAGTTTAGTTTTGCCAAGAGCGGATGCGACCTGATCCACATAACGTCTCAATATTGGGGACACGTATGCATCCACCACAGTTGTATCCCCGCGCCCTACCAACTTCATCAGTGGGCTTACTTCATGACTTACTGATATTTGGGTGTAACCAATATCTTGAGCAACTTTTGCAACAATATTCTCGTGTTTGTGATAACGATATCCATGCATAAAACAAATGGCTACTGACCTAATGCCATCTTTAAATGCTTCGCTGAGAGCTCTGGTGGTTTCTTCAACATCAACTGGCTCGAGCTCCCTTCCGTCCGCACTGAAACGTTCGCTTACTTCTACTACGCTCTCGTACAAGAGTTCAGGAAGTTCAATTTTCCGTGCGAATATTTTAGGACGATTTTGGTAGCCAATTCGCAATTGGTCAGCGAAACCCTTGGTAATCACAAGAAGAGTTCGGTCCCCTTTACGCTCCAACAGAGCATTTGTGGCGACTGTGGTTCCCATCTTTACAGCTTCGATTACATCATCTGGAATTGGTGAGTTTGGATCTAGTTCTAATTGGTCTCGAATGCCTTGGATAGCAGCATCTTTGTATCTTTCGGGATTTTCCGAGAGAAGCTTGTAGGCATGAAGTGATCCATCTGGTCGGCGAGCTACAAGGTCGGTGAAGGTACCTCCCCGATCTACCCAGAATTGCCACTCACCCTTTTTGTCAGACATTAGATACTCCATAAAACATTTTGAGCGCTGGTTTTAACGTATCAACACGGTTCGTCAATGATTTCGGTAAAACATAAACGTTCTGTAGCCTTTTTCACAGAGACTATCCGCCGGTAAAAAACAAAGTTAAAATAGGTACAGAAATTTTTAATTATCAGTATTTTTCTTGGTAAAAAATGCAAACTGTCGAAGTAACTGATTACATTAAGAGTGTTGTTAAAGCGTCTGGGACATCTTTCTACTGGGCAATGCGCATTTTACCGCCAAAAAAACGTAATGCCATTTTTGCCGTTTATGCATTTTGTCGAGAAGTTGATGATATAGCGGATAGTCGAGCGGAAAATATTGATAAGTTACGTTTACTTGCGGATTGGCGAGCCGAAATAGATAAGCTTTTCGCTGGTTGTCCCGAGTTGCCTGTATCCAGAGCCCTGTCAGTTCCTATTAAACAATTTGGACTGAGGAAGGAGACATTTTTAGAAGTAATAGAAGGAATGGAGTTTGACGCTAGCTCGAGTGTTCGAGTACCGACGATTTTAGCACTTGAAGAATATTGTGATCTTGTCGCTTGTGCCGTCGGACGTCTTGCAAATCAGATTTTTGAGATTGAAAAACCACTAGGGGAACCGGTAGCCGTGGCATTGGGACAAGCATTACAACTAACTAATATTCTTCGCGACCTGAATGAGGATGCTAAAATAAACCGTATGTACGTTCCAAAAGAAATGTTATCCGCGTATGGAATTACCGACCCTGACACGGAGAGTATTATTAGCCACCCTAAATTTCCAAAAATTTGTTCGGAACTTGCATCTATCGCGCGTCAAAGGTTTATAGATGCAGAAATGGCAATTTCCTGCTGTGATCGCAAGAAAATTATCCCCGCTATAATGATGATGCAAAATTATAGCCGAATTTTGGATAAACTTGTAAAACGCGGATGGCGACGTTTGAGCGAACCGGTTTCGCTTAGTAAAAAACAAAAGTTCTGGCTCGCTATAAGTACTACCGTCCGATCAAGAAAGATTTTCAGTTTAGATTAATACGACGTTCTATATTTAGATCGTCGGATGTTAATGTTTTAATAATCATATCTCTAAATAACGGGTATTGTGCAGCAACTGTTTCAACAGTATCTTTGGGCAGTTGTTCCCTGCGGCGGACAACAATCTCCTCTGCTTCCAATAATAAATCTTCTTCATTTATCGTTAATAAAAACCCGTCCTTTACGACCTGCTCTCCATTTACCCAAACGCTTTCAGTGGACTGCCCATTCTCATAATAGAACAGGTGGAGAAATGGATTCCCCATCGGCCTGTGCCAATGTCCCTGAGGACGAAGTACTACAAAATCTGCATATAAACCAGTTTCGAGCGATCCCAATTTCTTTTCCTGACCGAGCGCGCGTGCTCCATTTTGATATGCCTCTTTCAGAATCTGTTTGCCATCGGGCCATTCTTCAAAGTCGGGATCAGTTAATCTCATCAGATGGGCCGCCATACGCAGGGTTTCCAAGTAACTGGCAGGCCCACAATTCGATCCATCAGTACCGTATGCGACTGGTATACCTTTTTTTCTTAACTTGAGAACCGGGCATACACCCGCTCCAAGCATTGTATTGGACTGGGGACAATGAACGATTGTAACCCCTGCCTCTTTAGCGGCTTCTATATCGTCATCTTGTGCCCAAATAAAATGCACAAGAGATGACTTTTCATTAAGTATGCCGAGATCCAGCATATGGCGAATAAAACTTTGTTTTTTGTGCTTACGCATGACTGCTTGAGTTTTCGTTTCAAGCATATGGGTGTGCAGGCCTAGGTGATGGTGTCTTTGAAATTCTCCAGTCATTTCTATTAATTTCTCAGAACAACGCTGAGGTCCATCAACCCCAAGAATAATTTGTATGCGATCATCTTCTTCGCAGCGTTTCTTTATAGCCGATGCCATTACCTCGAAGTAATTTTCTAAATCAGGTTTTTTGTGTTTAGCGTATTGTTCAAGAATCACTGGTGGTATTGAACTTTTATCAATCGGAACCGTTTCTATATATGGTTTATCTGCAAACATGGTTGCTACAGTTGCTCTTATACCAATTCCCGTGAATGCAGAGCAAACCGCATCAAGTCCTTCAGTGGTCAATGCCGGTCTTTCAGAATAATGATCGATTACAGAAGTAATGCCAGTTTTTAACATGGAAAGCGCATCCAATTGGGCGCTTATGAAAGTTTCACGAGGGCTCATTGCAGAGCCTGCCGCTATAACGGCTAACATATATATATCTAAAGGGTTTTTCTCTACTGTTCCTTTCAGGATAGAGCTGTAGGAGTGGGTATGACTATTTATAAAACCAGGGATAACAACTCGGCCGGCCAGGTCAATTTTCTGAACCAGAACATTAGATGGTGGATTAAATTCTCCCGCATTACCCACAGCTATAATTTTTTTCCCTTCAATCCATAATTCACCTTGGTCAAACGTTTTGTTTTCATTATCAAAGGTCAAAATTTGGCCTCCAGATAGACAAGTGAGGGACCTTTTAGACTCGTTTGGCATATTAGTTACCTATTTCATTATTAGTGATCTGGTCTTATACTATGAAGTTGATTATCGATTCTAATACTCAAATACTCTAGCTTTTTTAGAATCTTTTATAAGTTAAGGTTATAGTTTTATTTGTTCAAAATTTGTAGAACCTGGTTGATTAAATATGGGTACCTTGATTTTTAGAATTCGCCGCTTCTTAATCTTATTTTCGTTCACATGCACGATTTTTGGATTATCGTTTTTAAACGCTCTGCCGGTAAATGCGCAATCCGCTAAAAATATTCAGGTAACTGACGAG
Organism: Rhodospirillaceae bacterium; assembly: GCA_002712335.1. The sequence continues at coordinate 14,910 of PATI01000047.1, forward strand.
GTCAATGATCCTTTAGAGCCCGTTAATAGGGTTATGTTCAAATTTAACGGCTTCTTCCAAGATATCGTTTTACGGCCTTTGGCTGATGTTTATACATTGGTTATACCCGATCAAGGCCGTAAGGCGGTCCATAATTTTCTTGGCAATATGAAATCTCCCCTGATTCTAGCAAATGACCTGCTTCAAGGTGAAGGAGACCGCGCCTGGGTGACTACAAAGCGTTTTGTCATTAATACGACTATTGGTGTAGGTGGTATTTTTGATGTTGCTGATAAGTGGGGAATAAAACACCACTCTGAAGATGCAGGCCAAACTCTCGCGGTCTGGGGTGTTCCAGATGGTTTTTATCTGGTTTTGCCAATTTTAGGACCATCAAATCCTCGGGATGCATTAGGTAAAGTTATCGAAATTATGGGAGACCCTGCATCTCATTGGCTAAGAAAGACTGATAGTGTTTGGTCAACTTCCCGAATGGTTGTGGGAGGCGTTGATGAGTTTGCTGGGGTTAAAAATGAATTGAAGAAACTGGAAGAAAATTCGATTGATTATTATGCTGCTATCCGGAGTATTTCTCGTCAAAAAAGACGAGCCGAAATTAGTAACTTGAAATCAGGTGATGCGATACTTCCTAATTTTACAGTTCAAGTGGGCGATCCAATTAATTTCGAAATATTGTCAAAGTAGTATTATATAGAGATAAGATAAAAATAGAAAATTCGAGTATTTTTAGTTGCAAATGTCGAAATTAAAAATGAGTGCTTGATATGTTTATTCAGACGGCAGAGACAGAAAAACCCAATGTACTAAAATTTCTACCTGGACGAGAAGTAAACGAAGGGGAAAAGATTGTTTTTGAAAGTGCTGAAAACATTGCCCCTTCTTCTCTAGCTGCACGAATCTTGCATGTACCAGAAGTTTTGAAAATTGAATTGGATACAGAGCATATTTTAGTCACTAAATCTGAAAATATTGATTGGGTACAATTAAAGCCTCCGATTTTAGGCGCCATTATGGATTATTTCGTGTCCGGTGATTCTGTAACTTCAAATGTTGATGAGAAGGTATCGAAGGACATTGAAGAACTTAAACTTGATAACAGTGACCCTATAGTAGCCGAGTTAAGTGAACTGATCGAAACACGAATAAAACCAGCGGCAACCCAGAACGGAGGAGATATTAAACTAAGAGGATATATTGACGGAGTTGTTTTTTTAGAATTTGTCGGTAGTGCCTTCCAACTTCAAAACGGCGTTGAGAATATGTTACGTCATTATATTCCCGAAGTTCAGCGCGTTGCAGATTACAGAGATGCTATTCCCAAAGTAGGCCTGAATACAGAAGAAGCTATTGCAATTCAGGAAGTTCTAGAAACCCGTGTTAATCCCTCTGTTGCAGGGCATGGTGGTCATATTTCGTTAATCGACGTAGATGGTTCACGCGCATATATCAGGATGGAGGGAGGGTGCCAGGGGTGCGGAATGGCAAATGTCACCCTTAAAGAGGGCGTCGCTGTTGAAATACAAAAGGTTGTACCTTCCATAAAGGAGGTACTCGATGTAACAGACCATGCAGGAGGAACTAACCCCTATTTTCAGGGTTAGTTACGGTTAACGTATAAAGTACTGCCTTAGGGTTCATCTAAGTATCTGAAAACATTAATATGATTAAAATATATTTTAGTAGTTAGGTTTCTACATCTATGGAACCTATTCACTGATGATACTTTAATGATACTTTTCTAAGGTATTTTAAGGGACTCCTACGCAAATCAAAGCCTTTGTGGTCAGAAATACATGATGGGGTAGGGCAGAAATTCAGGGCCTTCCATACATATATAAAATACCACTGCCAGATAATTAGAAAAATAATACGGCTATATCGTCATTTTATTTAAAAAGGCCTTTGTGCTTTATTTGGCTTAGGCTGAAAACAATGCACAGCGTCCCTAGTTCCCTGACATTCATAAAGGTTCTTTTTGTAT
>PATI01000048.1 GCA_002712335.1 Rhodospirillaceae bacterium
AAAATGGAAAGCTAATTGGTGTCCTACCAGATGGTGAAATGATGTTCCATTCTGACGGCGCTCACCGTTCGAGCCCTTACCGAGCAACAACCCTATATGGGATCAAAATACCCTCTCGAGGTGGGGATACCTTGTTTGCAAATCTTTACAAGGCTTATGATGCGTTACCACTTAAAACTAAAACGCTAGTTGAAAATTTAGTTACCCGTATCGTTTATGATTACGAAGCTGTTGACCGTGCCCATACTATTGCAGCGAACCCGGTGCTCCCTCGCGCGCGCCATTCCCTTGTCAAAGTCCACCCGAACACCGGGCAAAAAACACTCTACCTAAGTCGACTAATGACACAGGATATAGTCGATATGCCGGCCGCAGAAGGTGAAGACCTTCTACTTGAACTATTTGACCATTGCGAAAAACCGGAATTCGTATACGCTCACAAATGGAAAGTTAACGACCTTTTAATATGGGATAACCGCTGCTCTAATCATGCCCGCACCGACTTTCCGCCAGACGAACAACGAATGTTGCGTCGCTATACAGTTAGTGAACCAGATGCTCCTGTAGAAAAATAGGAGCAACATTAAATTATTACCTTGCTCAACAAAGCTGTCTTATTTTTAATTAATCTCGAAAGTTTATATATTGTAACGGTTGGGCAAACTTTGATTCCCTTAACAAAGCCATCGTTGCCTGTAAATCATCTCTTTTCTTTCCAGTAACCCTTAATTCTGCCCCTTGGATTGCCACCTGCACTTTCTTCTTGGAAGTCTTGATGATTTTTACAATTTTCTGCGCAAGTTCACGTTCTATTCCTTCTTTTATTAGAACACTTTGCCTCAAAGAGTTTCCGAACGCCTTTTCTGGTGTCTTAAATTCAAAATATCCCACCTCAACTTTGCGTTTGGCTAGATGACCTCGGAGCAATTCCTGAACTTGCTTTAATTTAAGTTCATCATCAGCGAGTATTTGGAGAACTGAGTCGTTGCGTTCGATTGAACACGAACTCCCTTTAAAATCAAATCGATTATTCATCTCTCGCATTGCACTTTGAATTGCATTATCAACTTCGGGAATTTTAATTCGGGAAACTATATCAAATGACGGCATCATTCCTCTCAGGTTTATTTTCTCACTTAAATACTTGTTAGAAATTTAATTAATGCTGAATTAAACCCAGCTGGATTCTCCAAATTGGAGATGTGGCCAGCAGCCGGTATAATCTCATGTTTCGCATTAGGAATTTTTTTGGCTGCTTCGGCGAGTGCCTCCGGCGGAGCCCCCTTGTCCTCGGCTCCACCAATTATCAGGGTGGGTATGTCAATTTCCCCTAGTCGAGAGCCGAAAGATAATGTCTTTAATGCCTCACAACAACCGGCATGACCAATTTCATTTGTTGACCTGATCATCGACCTTACTTTATCTAAGACTGCAATATTTTGATCTACCGATTCCTTGGTAAACCAACGCGAAATTGTTGACTCCACGAGCCCTTCCATTCCCTCCGATTCTGCGACATCAATTCGATGCTGAAAGTAGTTTTGGTAATCGGGGGGCGCATCAGGTCGCGAATCACAAGCAATCAAGCTCAAAAGCCTATCGGCATGGTCTTGTGCCAGCCCATAGCCCATCATGCCGCCGATAGACAAACCACACCAATGAGTTTTTTCAATTCCAATGTGATCAAGTAAGGCTAGTGCATCACCAATAATCATAGGAAAGGTGTAAGGTCCAGCGGGAGCAGCAGATTTACCTAAACCTCGATGATCATAGCGCAAGATCTGAAAATTCTCTTTCAAAATTTCGGTCTGTTCATCCCACAGAGTCAAATTATTGCACAAGGCATGAGAAAAGGTTATCCATGGGTTACCTTCGGTACCGGAGGTCTCATAGTTAATAATAGTGTTATTCACGTCTGCTTTCACTGCACTCTCTCCTATTTAATTTCACTTCAGATACTCGAGCAGAAGACTTATGTCCACTACCCTTCTTGCGTTTTAGGCAAACGTCCCTTAGACAAACTCCATACTTTGAATCAAAATTGGAAATAATAACAATGAGCACGGCACGAAAAGACGCTGCGCCTGGCAGCCCTACCGAAAAATTATATGATTTGCGCGGAACCCTAGACTACCTGAGAGAAGAAGGCGACCTCGTTGTAACAGACAAGGAAGTTGACCCTGATCTCGAAATTATTTCTTTGCAGAAGAAATTTGATGGCGGGGGCCCAATATTATTCAATAATATAAAAGGTAAGCCCAACAACCGTGTGGTTACAAACTTACTCAGTGACCAGAATTTAATAAATAAAATGTTTGGGTGGCCAGATAATGAAACTCGAACACGAATGACCGCTGATGCTATTCGCAACCCAATACCTCATGTTGTCATTGACCAAAAAGATGCTCCTGTGCAAGAGGTTGTTATAGAGAACCCGGAAAATGTAAATGACTTCATTGTTCCCGTGCGCCATACCGAGTTCGAACCAGAGCTAACCGTAGGTTCTGGAATTCGTTGTGTCACTGGGAAACACTTCGAAGGAGGTACTGACCTAGGTTACAATCGAATGAATTTTCGTTGGGGTAACATTGGGACGTTTCAGATTTCTCCTGGGTCACATATGTGGCAAGTCGTAAGTCGGTATTACAAATCAGATGAACCAGTTCCAATAACTGTTTGCTTTGGCGTCCCTCCTTCATGCACCATGCTGGCTGGCGCAGGCTTTGACTATGTGATTTTGCCAGAGGGGTGTGACGAGATCGCTGTTGCAGGTGCACTTCAAGGTTCACCTGTACGTATGGTTCAGGCGCGTACTGTAGATGCACTGGCGCTAGCAGATTCAGAAGTAGTATTAGAAGGCTACGTTTACCCAAGAGACCGACGCTTTGAAACGGCAGAAGCTGAAGAGTCTGGGATGCAAGGACGCCACCACTTTCATCCAGAATGGTCAGGGTATATGGGAAAAGCCTACAAAGCTCCCACCTTCCACTGTACCGCTGTAACAACGCGTTCTCCTGATACAAAGCCAATCATCTTTGCGCTTGGTGTGCATACAATGGATGAACACAACATCGATACAACCATCAGAGAGGCCGCAATTTATGAACTTTGCCAAAGAATGCAGCCGGGGATTGTTACAGACGTCAATATCCCTTACTGCATGACAGATTGGGGCGGTGCCATTATTCAAGTTAAAAAAAGAAGTAAGATTGACGAAGGTTGGCAACGTAACTTTTTGTCCGGCATATTGTCTACCTCTCAAGGGGCCCGCATAGCGATCGCTGTTTCTGAAGATACAGATATTTATGACATGGATGACATCATGTGGTGTCTTACAACGCGGGTTAATCCCCATACTGATATTTTAAACCCACTTCCTGGTGGTCGGGGACAAACCTTTATGCCTGCAGAACGGATGACAGCAGGGGATCGTGAATGGACGGCCTCCAATACCCGTTTTGAAGGTGGCATGGGAATAGACGCAACGGTACCCTACGGGTACGAAGAAGATTTTCTCAGACCTCAATACCCGGTAGATAAAGTTGACGCAAAAAAATGGTTCACGGATGACGATATAGAAAATATGACAAAACGCATGCATGGGTGGATGCATTCTCTAGCCAAATATGGTCGATAATGGCGGAACTGTTTTGGATAGTAAAATTTAGTTACCTTGCGGGCCCATTAATAAATTAGGCAGAGGCACGGATATGAGCGGCGGATTTATCGAGCGCCATAACCTTTGGACTGACGAACAAAAATTCTGCTCTTTTGATCTCGAGCATAGATTAAAGTCAGATAACATTAAGCTTGTCCGCATGGCATGGTCTGATAGTCATGGCAGCTCTCGCGTTAAAGAAGTTTCTGTACCTACTTTTCTCAATTCATTGACAAACGGCTATAACATAAATGTTGCGACTTTTACTTTAGACGCAACCGGTGGTCGCGTCTTTAGGTCCTTCATTAAAGGCGGTGGAATGGGTTTAGATGAAATGACAGGATCACCAAATTTAACAATAGTTCCTGACCCATTAACATATAGAGTTTTGCCATGGACAAATGGTCTGGCCTGGATCCTTTGTGACGAATATTTCGATAATGGTGTACCTTTTCACTTCTCGAGCCGCCACCTTTTAAATAAACAATCCAAGCGTATTCAAAAAAAAAATATGGATCTTGTCATTGGACTAGAAGTAGAATGGTACCTTCGTCGAATTGATAATGAAAAACTAACCACTCAAAACTCGGGTATCCCTGGTATTCGCGGAAGACCCATTGAAACCTCATCTGTTGAACCCGGATATTCATATCACCTCGAAACAAATTTCGACCTCATGCAACCGATTTTAAGTACTCTTGCCGAAATTTATGAGGCACTCGAGCTGCCCCTGCGTTCAATCGAAAACGAATATGGTCCCGGCCAAATCGAATGTACTTTTGACCCTCTTCCGGTAACTTCAGCAGCTGACAACTTTATGCTATTTCGGACTGCGACGCGCCAAGTCTGTCGGCGACACGGCTATTTAGCGTCATTTATGTGTAAACCCGCATTTAAAGGGTATTGCCCTAGTGGATGGCATCTCCATCAGTCATTAGTAGATTCCAACACCCGAAAAAATCTTTTCGCTTCCGAAGAAGAACAAAAAATATTATCACCCCTCGCTAAAAATTATATGGCCGGGTTATTGGAAAATGCTCCTGCATCAGTTGTTTTTGCAACTCCGACTGTCAATGGTTTTCGTCGTTTTACACCAAATTCTCTTGCACCCGATCGTGCGACATGGAGCCATGACCACCGTGGCACTATGATTCGCGTACTCGCTAATTCCGAGAAATACAATACACGGTTTGAAAATAGAATTGGTGAACCTGCGGCAAACCCTTATCTTTTTATGGCATCACAAATTGTTGGGGGGTTAGATGGAATAAACCGTAATTTAAAACCCAGCGATGCTGACGATGCTCCATACGAAGCACCACGCACTTTACTTCCGAAATCACTGGAAAATGCGCTGAATAAACTTGATAATAGCCAACTAATCCGTGAAGCATTTGGAGATACGTACGTCGACTACTATTTAGGCATTAAGAATGCAGAATTAGATCGATACAATTCTTACACTCAAGAAAACGGCAATCAGGATGATGAAAATGGCATATCTCAATGGGAACAAAACGAATATTTTGATTTTTTCTAATTGAAAACAATAAGAGGAAAACATGTCATCGAGTTCAAGTATCAGCAGCGATACAGCAATCCAAACAGGGGACGATCTTGATTACGATGGGTTGATATTTGAGGACCGAGTTCACCAACGACTCTATACAGATGAAACTATATTCCGTCAGGAAATGAATAAAATATTCGGCGGAGTTTGGGTTTACCTTGCTCATGAAAGTCAAATACCAGAAAACGACCACTTCGTTACTTCAAGGCTCGGTCTCCGCCCTATAATCGTTGTCAGGGACACCTCCGGTCATATTCGTGCCTTGTATAATCGATGTACTCACCGAGGTGCAACGGTTTGCCGGCATGCTCAAGGCAAGGCAAAATCGTTTGCTTGCCCCTACCATGGTTGGAGTTACTTCAATAGTGGAAAACTTAGTGGGGTGCCATGGCCAGATGGATATGCAGATGATTTCTCAGACCCTAAATATAATTTAGCTCAGGTACCTCGTGTCAAATCCTACCGCGGGTTCATTTTTGGCACTTTAAACCCGAAAATGCCGTCCCTCGAGGAATACTTAGGAGGAATAAAAAAACCCCTTGACCAATGGTTGGACCGACATCCTGGAGGAAAAATATCGTTTTGTGATGCCAATAGGCTTAAATTTAATGGAAACTGGAAATTGCTATATGATAATTCCGCAGACGGTTATCATGTAGTTTTCTCTCATCGTTCACTATTGGCAATGGAAAACCGGCTGGTTGAAGGAGAAGAAGAAGACAAAGGGATGGCTTACTATAAAACCAACCCCGATAATGCACCCTTTTATGTGAAGGTTTTCGAGAATGGGCACCATTATAAGGATAAACGTCCTGCGGTAGACACCAGCCCAGGCGGTTTATGGCGAATAGAGGGGCCTCACCCGGGCATGGAACATTATGAAGCTGCAATAAGACAAAAATTAGGTGATCGAGCCAATGCCGTCCTTGATCTTGCCTCCTCCGAACCTATCAACATTAACATATTTCCTAACTTGCATATCTTGGGTAACCACGTTCAAGTTTCACAACCAATTTCGCTAAAGGAGACCGACACCACCTGGTGGGGGACAGCAGTCATTGACGAAGATGATGAGCTTGGGGGATGTGTTGGCGCTGTAAATGCGCTCCGAATGCGAACTCAAGAGAGTTTTCCGAACTTTGGAGAGATAGACGATTTAATGAATTTCGAGCAAATTCAAACGGGACTTGCTGGAATTGAGGATGAATGGATCTATATGCATCGGGGGCTCGGTATTCCAGGGCGGATAAAACGAGATGATGATGGTTACTTAATCGGTCCACCCACTGATGAAGTTTTTCTGCGCGAGACGATGCAAGTATATAAAAACCTTATGAAAAGTGACCCAGAACTCGTTATAAAACGAGATATCGAGGAGAAAAGGTTTTAATGCAACAGGACCCATCCCGCATTTCCTATTACGTTGGCGATGATTTTTATCAGTCATTAGTGGATAGTTTTAAAGATTGGCACGATGAGGAGAGGCAAATAACCGACCCCTCTATAATTTTTCCTTGTCAAATTCTTCTTGAAAAGGAGGCAAGGTTGCTGGACCAAAACCGCCTCGATGACTGGCTAAATCTCTATATCCCAGAATGTGTATATTGGGTCCCCGCCACGGCACCCGCTGGTGACCCTCGTGAAGAAATTGCGGTTTGCTTTGATGACCGCCGGCGTCTTGAAGACAGAATCTACAGATTGAAAAATGAATTTTCTTGGTCTCAGCAACCTAGATCGCGGACCGCCAGACTGGTGAACAACGTCACCGTATTCTCAACTGAGAACAAAAACGTTTTGATGATTTACACGACTTTCTTGATTACGGAATTTCAGGCTGGTGACAAGCGAACATACACTGGTTGGTATGGACATAAAATTAGATCTAAAAATAATCAATGGGATATTGTCGCCAAACAGGTAAATTTAATAGATTGCGATCAAAACCTTCGAAATCTTAGCATCATTTTATAAAATTTGCGTTTTGATCGTCTGGTCAACTTAATATTTAAAGGCCCAAAATAATCAGGTTTTTAAGAAAACTTTATTTCGTCTTCTTGGCCCTTTCTTCTAGAACAACTTGTTTTAAAGTCTCCAAATCAACGGCCCCGGGAATAACTTTTTCGCCAATCACAAAGACCGGTGTACCAGAAATGCCAAGGGCATTGGCAAGTTTATAATTCTTTTGCAATATATTTTTTATAGCAGAGCTCGCCATATCCTTGCGGAGCTTAGAATAATCGATTCCTAATGAATTTGCCAAAGAGGCAATACTGTCCAAATCAGTTCGGCCTGACATTAGTCCCTCATGAAACTTAATATACTTACCTTGCCGATTTGCAGCCAAGGCCGCCTTTGCTGCGACAACAGATTTCTGCCCGAGAATAGCGAACTCCTTATATACTATCCGAATATTCGGGTCGCTAGTTTGCAACGCCTTTAGAGTAGTTGCCGCGCGTTTACAGTATCCGCAGTTATAATCAAAGAACTCGACAACTGTGATATCTCCTTTGTGGTTTCCGCCAACCGGAGACGTATCATCCTCTACGAGTTCTTTCTTGTAAGTTTTTAAGGCTATTAAAACACGAGCCTTTTCCGATGCGGCTTCCTGCTCTTTCAAGTTTTTAATCGCCTGGCGAATAATAATTGGATTTTTGAGCAAATAATCCTTGATAATAGTCTCAATAGCTTTCCGTTGATCAGACGAAATCGACGATTTAGGGGGGCTACTTTGTCCGTGAGAAGGAACCGAATAGAAGATTAGAGCTACCAAAAGCATTAAAGAACTATTCTTAATCAATAAATTCCTCCCACTAACTCTCTCTTCATTCCAAGTTATATACAAATTTATTTTAATGATATCAAATGGACTAATGCCATCGGGAGCTCTTTTAGATAATTATTTAACTAAAGTTAGTCATACCCTGAGTTGATGAAAAGGCTCCAGAGCCTCTTTGACAAAAATTTCCTCAGGTTTAAGGTGACGGGTAGTAACACCCTGATCTGAGCAAAAGCGCAGAAAGGCATCTATCGTGGTTCTATTACGTTCAATTCCATAGGGCCAATAATCACCATCTGGAAAAAACTCTTCCGCTGTGCGTTCGATATATTGTTGGATCCATGGTAAGCCTATTTGCGATACATTCATATCACGCATCCTCCTTACAGAATTGTTTTTAGATTCTTCAAATGCATTAAATAAATTGCGCGCAATCCAAGGATTTTTTTCATAAGTTGAACGTTTTAGCGCAATAGTGTGCATTATAGGAAAAATTCCTGTTTGGGCGAAATATTCGCGTTCAACACCCTCGAATTCCGTATAAAGCCTCTTGATAGATGAGTCTCCCGAAAGCATGCGGCGAGGAGGGTCCGCAGTGATTAGCGCATCAATTTTACCTTCAACTAACATATCCGCAAGTGATCCCTCTGGGAGATTAGTCAGTTTCACGCCTTTTGGAGGTTGTTCAGCAGTGTTATCGAGGCGACCTAGCGAATTAGGACCTAGTTGATACCAGTCAATTTCGCTGAGTGGAATTCCTATCGTCTCTGTCAACCAGCCTCTTGCATAAGTCGTAGCTGTTTGAGCCCATTGCGGAAGACCTACTTTCTTTCCCCTCAGATCCTTGGGGGTTTTTATAGATCCATCTGATCTTATATAAACGCCGGAAAGCCTAAATAGACGAGATGGAAATACTGGAATTAAAACAAAAGGAGGATTTCCCCGTGAAATTGCCTGGCAAGACATCGCAAAGGAAATTTCAGAAACATCCCATTCCTGATCAGATAAAAAACGTTTGAAAGTTTCTTCAACTTCCATCACTAAACTAGTTACTTTAATACCATTGGGTTTGACTGCGCCTGTAAAAATATCTCGGACATGGTCATAGTCATTGACCCCCATAGTGAGATGTATATCTGCCATCCAAGCCTCTTTATTTAAGTAATCAAAAAACCAATTGAATTATTTCAACTTATTTAACTATCTCTCTGCACTGGGCCCTCAAAAATACGTATTTTTCCCACCTCTAATGCATGCGCATGTGCACTTCGAGTATAAATATTAACCTGAGGTTTATATACAGCCGGGTCGTCAAGAGTACCTGCACTTAACACGTAATACTTTTTCCAACCCTCCGATCTGCAAACTACGTTAGATCCACAAACGGGACAAAATCCCCGTTCCATAATAGTTCCTCGATCTGTATTTTTGCCATAAAACTTGAGATCACCAAAAATCTCTAAATCGGTTTTTAGAACCATTAAACTAGAAGCGAATGCCGTTCCGGTATATCGCTGACAGTCCTTGCAATGGCATAGTCCGGAATAAACTGGCTCCTCGGGTATTTTTACTTTGTATTTTACGGCCCCACAAAGACACTGCCCTTTAACAACTTGGCTCATTTTTCCTCCCATGGTCTTGAATTTCACGCAGTTTAAATCGTTGTATCTTACCCGTTGCTGTTTTAGGCAAATCATCAACGAAATGGAACCACCTCGGATATTTGTAATGGGCCAAGCCTTTCCGACAATGACTGACCAACGCCTTTTCTATTCTGTCGTCAGCATCGTTGATGTTATTAAGTACCACAAAGGCTGCCGGTTTCATCAGGCCATCATCGTCGAGTTGACCAACAACAGCTGCTTCTAAAACTTTTTGATGTTCAATCAGTCGGTCCTCAATCTCAAACGGCGAACACCAAAGACCTCCAACTTTCATCATATCGTCACCGCGACCAGCATTGTGGTAATAACCGTCTGCATCTCGATAATACATATCACCGGTATTTAGCCATTCGCCTTTCATTGTAGCCGAGGTCTTTTCTGAGTTATTCCAGTATATTCGTGCAGCCGACTCGCCTTTTACCCATACAGTGCCGATGACGTTCGGTTCTATCACTTCTTTTTCTTTTTCGTCGACTATTTTTACTTTATAACCAGATACTGGTTTTCCTGAGGTTGCATATCGGTAGTCACTAGGACGGTTCGAAATAAATATGTGAAGATTTTCGGTTGACCCAAGGCCGTCTATAATAAGAGTATCGGTTTTTTCCTGCCAACGACGGAATACGTCCCCGGGCAAAGCCTCGCCAGCTGAAACACAAATCCGGAGTGACGACAGGTCTGGTTTCTCTGTTTCCATAGCCCTAAGCTGCTGGGCATATAATGTTGGAACACCAAAAAATACTGTAGGCCTAAATTGTTTGATCATTTCGAAACTCATTTTTGGAGTTACCTTCCGATCTGATAAAACAATAGTCGCTCCGACCCATAGAGGAAATGTCATCGCATTGCCAAAACCATACGAATGAAACAATTTGCTTGCCGAAAAAACAGTGTCGTTTTCATTCAAACCTACAGTATTTTTAGCGAAGCGCTCTGATGTACAAACCATTGATCTGTGCGGGTGCACGACACCCTTTGGCTTACCTGTTGATCCAGACGAATATAGCCAAAAGCAATCATCTAGGTGAGAGTTTATAGAAAATGCTAACTCAGTGGACAAAGCAGCAGCAGCATTCCTGAGATTTTCGGCTGAAAGTATATTTTTAGGTTTATAGTCTGCTTCCTTAATTGCCCGCTTAATCGTTTTAGAAAATATTTTACTATATATCAAACCGGCGCATGCAGAATCAGTTATAAGGTATTTATAATCTTCCGCCCTGAGCATTGTATTCACTGGGACAGGGATGATACCGCTTTTTATTGCTCCGAAGAATATCGCGATAAAATCCGGAACGTCAGACATGACCATCATTATACGTTCCCCGGGATTCATCCCAATACTTAATAGGTAATTCCCATATCGGTTTACCGCATCAGAGAGGTCTCTATAGCTCCATTGCTCTTCTGATGTTTTTATAGCAATTTTATCACCTCTACCCTCAAGGATATGACGATCAATAAAGGCTGCAGACACATTGAATCTTTTAGAGAAATTTAACTTATGAGGTTCCACTAACCTATCAATTTCTACCGTATTGTCTTCCATTTTAAAATCCGGTTTTCATTCTCAGCGTTTATTGGGTTTAAAAAACATCAAGGCCGCCGCATCACTTTAACATTTTGTTTTTTGCGGCATTTTGACCCGTTATTTTGGTTGATTATGGCGTAATTTACTGGCAACACCTATTTATAAACTATTTATTAAACTGATTTATATCTTTTTATACAAAAAACAGGAAATTTCCTCGATGAAAAATAAGCCGCAGGGCCAAAAATACCTGGGACAGCCGGTCCCAAGAGTTGAGGACGAAATTTTACTTATGGGTAAGGCCCAGTATTCGGATCACCTCCCTACCCGATCCGGTACACAACATGCGGCTATTCTAAGATCACCTCACGCCCATGCAAAAATTATATCAATGGATGTAAGTCGTGCCGAAAAAATTCCCGGTGTCTCTGCGGTTATGACAGGTGAAGACGTAAAGGAGATGTCAGAAGCCTTTCTTATAGTCTTAAGACAACCCATAAACCAGTGGGCTCTTGCAGTTGAAAAAGTGCGATATGTAGGCGAACCTGTTGCCTTGGTTGTCGCCCGAGACAGATATATAGCGGAAGATGCACTGGCAGAAATCGATATCGTTTATGAATCGATGCCCCCAGTGATTGATCAGGAAAAAGCAATTTTAGAGGACGCTCCGATAGTTCATGAAGCTGTCGGTAGTAATGTAGTATCAACTCGAGATTTTTCATACGGTGACCCAGAGGGCGCCTTCGATGATGCCGATAAAATCGTCAAAATGAAGGTTCGCTACCCACGAAATTCGCAAACACCTTTAGAAGGATTTGTTGTTACTGCAGATTTTCATCCCGGTGAAGACTTGTATGACGTATCATCGAATTATCAGGGGCCCTTCACATCCCACCCAGTAATGTCGATGGCACTTCGTGTCAAAAACTCTCAATTACGGATGCGTACCCCACAGTGGTCAGGAGGTGGATTTGGTATAAAGGTTCAAATTTTTCCTTATGTTGTACTTATTTGTCTAGCCTCAAAAAGAGTGGGTAAACCTGTAAAATGGGTTGAAGACAAATTAGAGCATTTATCCGCTGCAGCCGCTGCCCCAAACAGGCTTATCGAGATGGAAGCGGCTGTAAAAAACGACGGAACCGTTACCGCCTTCCGCTTCGATCAACAGGATGACTACGGAGCTTTTTTACGCGCTCCTATGCCAGGTCCGCTTTATCGAATGCATGGAATTTTAACTGGGGCATACGACATAAAAAATCTGGCGGTCACCAATCGCGTTGTTATGACGAACAAATGCCCGTCTGCCATGGTACGTGGCTTTGGTGGTCCTCAAATGTATTATGGTATTGAGCGGATGATGCAAAAAGTCGCACACGAGTTGGATATGGATCCGCTGGATGTCATTCGTAAAAACCTTGTTCCTGCGGGTGTATTTCCATACCGCGCAGCCGCAGGGGCACTATTGGACAGTGGGGATTATCCTGCAGCTATTGAAAAAGCGATCAAAGAAGGTGCCTTAGATGATTTAAAGAAACGCCGAGATGAACGGCGGGCAGCAGGAAAGAAATATGGTATTGGTTATGCAGCGATTGTTGAGCCAGCTCAGTCCAATATGGGATATCTGTCTAATATATTGCCTCGCGATGAAAGACAAAGAAATCCGAAAGGCGGAGCGGTAGCTAACGCAACTGTGAATGTTGATCCACTGGGTACTGTTAGCGTAACAGCTGATTCAATTCCTCAGGGACAGGGTCATATGACAATTTTATCTCAAATTGTTGCTGACGTATTGGGGCTGACGCCGGAACATATCAAGGTCAACTTAGATTTCGATACAGCAAAGGATGCCTGGTCAATAGCAACCGGTAATTACTCTTCACGATTTTCGTCAGCAACGGCTGTTGCCTGTCAAAAAGCAGCCGAAAAGGTGAAAGCCAAATTAGCTCGGATTGCGAGCCAAACGCTTAATGTCCCCTCGGACCAACTTGAATTTGTAGAAGGCAAAATTCGGGATGTTACAAATCCGGAAAATGGCATAAACTTTTACCGTGCCGCTGGCTCTGCACACTGGACACCTGGAAATTTACCGGATGAAATGGAACCTTGTGTTCGTGAAACCGGCTCTTGGTCACCCCCAGAGTTAGAATCGCCTAATGATAAAGACCAAATTAATACCTCTTTAACGTACGGTTTTGTATTTGATTTCTGTGGAGTTGAAATTGATGAAAACACTGGCGAAGTAAACATTGATCGTTACGTTACTTTGCATGACTCTGGAACGTTACTAAACCCGCTGATTGCAGACGGACAAGTTCATGGTGCCTTCGCCTGGGCCATTGGGTGTGCTCTCTATGAAGAGTTCGTATATGGCGATGATGGCAGTTTTCTAACCGGTACCTTCGCGGACTACCTTGTTCCTACCAGCTGGGAGGTACCAGAACCACAAATCATCCACATGGAATCGCCATCAATGGTAACACCACTAGGTGCAAAAGGGATAGGTGAGGGTAACTGCATGTCAACGCCGGTTTGCCTCGCTAATGCTGTTGCAGATGCCATTGATGTTGAGGATATAACGTTACCCATGACCCCAGCCCGCCTGAGTGTCATGATACATGGAGAAGAACTTCCTCCCGAAGATAAAAATAATATACCGGTTGCGCCAAAAGACTCTGATTCTGATGATATGAATGGCGCTGGTGAAACTATCGTTCCTGCTTCACCAGAGGAAATTTGGATAACACTGCTTGACCCAAATGCCTTAGCTTCAGTGATCCCTGGATGTCATCAACTCGAACAGATTAGTGAAAATAACTACAAAGCAGATGTATCTCTCGGGATAGGTCCCGTTAGGGGTCGATTTAAAGCTAACGTATCTCTTTCTGGATTAGTAGAAAACCAAAGGGCAAAATTATCAGGCGGTTTAATTGGTCCTCTTGGCACCTCAAAGGGTAGCGGACATGTCTCTTTAGAGGCGGTAGAAAACGGAACAAAAATAACCTATGACTATTCTGTGGCCCTTTCAGGGACTGTAGCATCCGTGGGAGGACGATTAATTGAAGGGGCAGCTAAAGCTCTAGTAAATCAATTTTTTCAACGGCTCGCCGCCGTAGTTGGAGGTAAGCCTGTTTCCCGCAATACACCATGGTGGCTAAAGATTTTTCGTAAGCTAGGATTTTTAAAATGAAACCTAAATCTTTTGATTATTTAAAGGTTGCCTCTGCTGAAGAGGCTGTTATCGCCCTTGCGCAAGGTGGAGAGGATGCCCGCATTATTGCTGGGGGTCTTTCTCTAATGCCCATGCTAAACTTTCGCTTAGCTGAACCAAAAATATTGATAGATATTTCCAAGGTAGAATCTCTCTCTTACATCCGGGAAACTAGTCAACATGTTGAAATGGGTGCTGCCACCCGCCAAGGAGATTTAATGAAGTGGGAGCGCCTAGGGCAGTGTCTTCCGTTAGTAGCTGCTGCATGCCCCTATATTGGGCATTACCAAACCCGTGCCAAGGGAACTGTATGCGGGTCATTAGTTCACGCTGATCCGAGTTCTGAATTACCTCTATGTCTTGCCGTCCTCGGTGGGGAAGTCGATTTACAATCATCTAAGGGTAAACGAACCCTTATCGCCGACGAATTTCAGACCGGTATGCTCTCAACAGCAAAAGAGACAGACGAGATGGTAGTAGCGGCCCGGTATCCAGTAGCAAAGAAAGGGGAGGGCTATGCTTTCACTGAAATGGCACAGCGTCGCGGTGATTTTGCCATTGTTGCTCTTGCAGCAGTAGCAGACGGCAACCATATTAAATTAGGCATAGGAGGCGTTGCTGATCGCCCCACCGTACGTAAATGGGATTTATTGGAAGGAGAAAGACTTGAAGATGCTCTTAACGAGTTTGCCTGGGACTTGGGAGGATACGACGATATTCATGCGACGGCGCGATATCGTCGTGAATTGGTTCGGCGCCTCGGACGCAGAGTTATTGAAGAGGCTAAGTCATGCCGCAATTAAATAAAGATACACGCCACCCTGTTACTTTGAAACTTAACGGCGAGGAAGTAACTGGGCATGCAGAACCAAGAATGCTACTCAGTGATTTTCTCACCCATGAAATTGGAATAACAAGCTGCCATGTCGGCTGCGAACATGGAGTTTGCGGTGCTTGTACGATCCTTGTTGACGGGACCGTTTCCCGTGCCTGTTTGACGCTTGCAGTTCAGGCAGACGGATCAACAATAGAAACTTCTGAAAGTTTAGCTAGTAATGACGGTGAATTATCTGCACTCCAGCAAGCATTTAAGAAACATCATGGTTTGCAATGTGGGTATTGTACTCCTGGTATTTTAATGTCTTTGACAGCATACCTTAAAGAAAACCCGAAACCCACCGAGGAAGAAATTCGTGATATGTTGTCCGGACATCTTTGCCGCTGCACTGGCTATGTAGGAATGGTTAAGGCTGTTATGGATTACTGCGAAAATAACCCTCAGTGATTATTTAATAAGTTTGTCAGGGAAACCGAATTTG
This sequence comes from Rhodospirillaceae bacterium, assembly GCA_002712335.1. Next base: position 15,724 of record PATI01000048.1, read on the forward strand.
CTTCGAAAGGCCAGAATTCGTCACACGGCATTGAGGGTCCGCGACCTCGAAGAATCAATCCATTTTTACACTAGATATTTAGGTATGAAGGTTACGCGGCGACGTACCAACCAGAAACGTGGTCACCATGCTGCATATGTTGCATATGGAAATGAAGCTAACAATCATGCCATCGAGTTGGTTCAGGAATTTGCGACTTCAGTAAGATTTGAAATCGGAAACTCATACTGGCACCTCAACTTCAGCCTCCCTGACATGATGGCAATATGTGCCCGTATGAAAAAAGATGGTATAGAGTTTGTTGAAGATCCCACTCCTATGGCGACAAACGAGAACTACCACATTGCCTTCATAAAGGATCCTGATGGTTACGAAGTGGAGTTAACCGACTACCCCTAAGACTGTTTAGGCAATTCCTTCTCCCACCTATCCAGTAACGAGGTGATACGGTCGATAGAGGAAGTTATTTCAAAAGACTTCGCATAAGATGCTGACGAACGGACCGGGTCACCGGCGAAATAGCGTTCGTAGAGCTGCTGGCGTCCCGAAAAACTTGTAAGAGCAGCATCACAAGCCAGGCGAAATAAACGAATACGCTGGTGAGAATCAATGTTGGCAGCTTGAAAATATTTTTCTATTTCAGGCGCCAGTTCGCTATCCAGCATTTTAAAGGATGGCACCATAAACATACCCCCCGCCCCTATGGTCTGAATTATTTCACAGGCACGCCGAAATTGAGGAGGAAACATAAATTTAACTGTTTGTAATGCTTCACGCCTAGGTACCACAGTTCCTCCTGGACCCGAGAAACAGTCTATTTCACTTGTTCTAATGCAAGCTTCTACCCATTCGGTAACATGAATAAGCTCTGCCAGCATATTTTGAATATGCAAGAACTCATCAACCTTTGTTGATCGAGCAATCGTAAAAGCTAAATCACGCATGAATTCTGATTTACTTAAATCTTTAGTAGCAAACTGGTGGGATGTATGGGTATGAGTGTGTGTGTTCCGTTGGGCGTTATTATAAACGTCGATATCCCGATAGATAAAAGTTCGCTCCCATGGAACCAGCACATTATCAAACAAAATCATACAATCGCTATCATCAAAGTGATTGGCTAACGGAAAGTCCATAGGAGACCCGGCGTTCTGGTGCACTACAGAGGGTCTTGCTATTAATTTAAGTCCCGGTGTAGAAACTGGAATTACAAACCCAAAGGCATGTGATTTTGCTTCCTCCACATCACTCAACGGATAAGATGGTGCCGGCATCACGACAATTTCATCTGCTATAGCTGCTAACGTTGCCAACATACGGACGCCATTGATTACAAAACCTTTATCGTTGTCAGAGATGACCCTCGCTGCAATATCCTTGATTTGAGCATCAGGGGCTCGCGACCTGTCAACTTGCGGGCTAACAAGAGCATGGGTTGTCACAACATCATTTTCACGAGCAAACTCATAATAACTAGCAACGTTCTCACCAAACTTGCTTTTCTCTGAGTCAAATGCCGAAGAAGCTGCTCCATAGGCGGACAACATGACATTCATAAAATCCGGACTTCGGCCAAACATCCCACATGTGTAATCACTCCAAATTTTAAACATATGCCGACGACGTTTAAGATCTTCGGTCGATGTTGGCTGCAAGAATGACAAGCTGACAGGGTCACCGGTTTTGGGTGATGAATAAGTCATCTCATCCAACATTTCCGGCCTACTTTGGAGGTCACATAGTTCGGCCATTGTCCTGGCTCCACCAGAGAACCGAGCATCTTTAGTTACATCTTTTACTCGTTCCCCGTCGCACCAAACCTCACGGTCATCGCGAATTCCGTCAAGATATTGTGCCCCATTCCTAATACCCATTGCCTCACCTTTATAAAAACTTTTTTTTTAGATACTATCCCGGGGTAAGTTTTTTGAGCAATTACATCACTTTTTTAACGGCTCCGCATATTCGTACGACATTTAGCCAAGATAGACAAAACCTCAAAAGGCTCCTCAACTTGCATATAACAAGGTATACCCATTGGTTCGAGATATTCTTTGGCAGCTACATTATGTTTATGTTCACCCATGAAGGTTACATAAACTGGCTTAGTTGGATATTTCTTTGAAATTTCTGCCAAAAATTTTAACTTAGGAATTCCGGTTTCTGAAGTCAGCATCATGATTACGACAGTGGCATCAATATTTCGATCGGCTAGGACAGCATCCAACGCATCGCCGTACGCTTTTTCATAACCCACCAATCCAACACTCCCAAAGATATCCACCGGATTACGCATGCGAATAAATGGTGGAGCGTATTTTTGGAGTCTTTTTCTTGTCTTTTCTTCTAGTGTTGGAACTTCCATATCAAGAGATCGACAAATATCAGTGAGACAAACGGTAAAGGCTCCAGAAGGAGATAAAAAGGAAACTCGATTGCCGCGAGGTAAACTTTGTTTGTCTAGGGCCTTCGCTAAATGAAATAATTGGGAGTATTTGTGTAACCGTGTAACTCCCGACTGGTCTATTGCTCCATCAACGACCCGCCCATCTGCTGCCAATGACCCTGTATGCGCCACCGCCGCCTGTGCCCCCGCATCTGATGCACCGCCCTTTAAAAGAAAAACCGGTTTTTGAATCGACACTCTTCGTGCCACACGTAAAAATCTTTTTGGGTTTTTTATACTTTCAAGATAGAGAAAAATAGATTTCGTATCCTGATCCCGTCCAAAAAACTCCAGTAAATCACATTCATCAACATCCACTTTATTACCAAGGCCGCAAGAACGTGCAATTCCAAAGTTTTCTGCAGACATAATATGGCGTAAAGATATTCCACAAAAATTACCGGTTTGAGTTATATACGAAACCGAACCACGCGGAATTTTTCCTAATGGAAAAAAACTGGAGGTATATGCTGATGGTACCGATACATGGCCTGTGGTATTAGGACCTAGGACGCGCGCACCTGACTCCTTGATTGCTTCAATCAATTCGTCCTGAAGAGCTTCTCCTACCTGATCAACTTCGGAAAACCCGCTAGCTGCCAACACGATTGCTTTGACCCCTTTTTTACCAAGTGACTTGACGGTTTCAGGAGCAAGGGATGCTGGCAGAGTTATTACGGCCTGATCAATGTTTGCCGGCAGTTCATCGACGGATTTATAAACTTTAAATCCTTCGATTTCACCTCCTCGGGGGTTAACAAGGTATACATCACCGCTAAACCCCAAGTCTTTTATATTTTTTACAACTACATTTCCAGGCTTACCCGTCGTGGAAGATGCGCCAATCACGCATATACTTTTGGGAGAAAAGAATTTATCGAAGACATCTACCATATCAAGAAGAGTTTCCAACTGAAGTCTCATCAGAAAGCACAATTAACGCATCAACAGCGATAGGCCTTGTACCCCTTATAATCAGGGGATTTATATCAATTTCTTCTATGTTGGGGTGATCAAGAGCAATCTGCCCAACTGCCATTAAAGCATGACACAGGATATCCCTATCTACTGCTGGCATTCCACGCACCTCATCAAGAATTTTAGTTCCTCTTATAGACCTCAACATATCCCGGGCATCCTTTTTACGAAGAGGGGCAATACGAAATGTCACATCCTGTAATATTTCAGTAAAAATCCCTCCGAGCCCAAACATTACCGCGGGTCCGAAGGAAGGGTCACGGTGCATCCCAATCATTACTTCCCTAGAACCAGAAACCATTTCCTGAACTAAGTAATCCCCTGTGTAACTCTTACCAGCTCTCTTTTTAAGTAACTTGAATGCATCTACTAAAGCTGACTGTGATGCCAGGTTGACTGCTATCAGGCCCTTCTCTGTTTTGTGGGCCTCATCGGCAGAACAGGCTTTTAAAACTACAGGATACTTAACCTTCTTTGCTGCGGCCTTAGCTTCTGATTGAGATGATACCAATATTTCGCGGCTAATNGGTAACCCATATGCCGCAAGCACCCTCTTACTATCAAATTCTGAGAGGGTTTTCTGATTTCGTTTAAGTGCTGCTTTTAGAATTCGTTCCGTCCGGCTTGACATGCGACTAGCTCCGCCCTGTGGTCAATACAAGTTTACCAGGGCTTTTGGTTGTTTTGAATTGCGCCAATGCTTTCTGAAATTCATCTAGGTCATAGACCCCCTCAATTCGAGGGTTAATCTTATTTTCGCTTAGTAAATTTAAAATATCTTCGGCAGCCATTTGGATTATCTCGGGCTTAAAACGAAAATGTAAATCTAGGGCCATTCCAACTAACGTGACGTTCTTAACATTAAAATAGTTCGCGCGGGCAGCTGGAATACCCGCAATAAAGCCGATGCACACAATGCGGCCAGCAAATGCTAAAGTTCGAAGTGCCGCTGTGAAAATATCACCACCCAGTGGATCTAGAACGATATCTACACCCTGTTTTCCTGCCACTTTAAATACCTGCTGACGTAAATTCTCGTTGATGTCATCAACCGATAAATTAACGATTGCATCTGCACCATTCTCTTTTACTATTTTTCCGCGTTCTTCTGAAGAACTTCCCCCCAAAACAAACGCGCCATGTGCCTTTGCTATTTGCACCGCGGCGAGACCGACACCTCCACTTGCACCGAGTATCAGTACTTTTTCTCCAGGCTGATAACCGCCACGCTCCATTAGTGCTACCCAACTAGTCAAATAAACTGTTGCCATTCCCGCCGCCGTGACAAAATTAACATCATCTGGCAAATGAAAACATCGGGCGGGTGATGCGACACATTGTTCAGCATAAGCACNCCAAGGAACTATCGCCATAACCCTATCGCCAACTTTAAGACCTTCAACGTNNTTTCCAACCGCAGATATTATTCCAGCAACATCCCGACCCGGAGTAAAAGGTCGTTCCGGCTTAGTTTGATATAAGCCTTGCATCATAAGCGTATCTGGGAAATTTATACCAATTGCGTGGATATCTATCAAAACCTCACCGTTAGCTGGCGATGGATCTTCCACATTACACAATTTATGATTTTCTATAGAGCCAAAGTCCTCAACTAATACAGCGCGCATTTAGATTTCCTTTTATAATAGAAGCCGGCGGACCCTAACATTCCGGTCACAAACGATAAAGAGAACTTTTACGGTGTCATTAAATGCAGCCACGCTTTGAATTGTGCCCTTTGAGGCAACTCAGCAGTGCCCGTATTAATTGTATCGCCTTGGTTGTCTGTTTGATCGGTATCAAGCCCTCTTGCAAACCATACCCACTCAGAATTTTGTGCATCCATTCCCAAATGACAGCGGTGAAAATTTTCCAAATCATCTGTTTGAATTAATGAAGCAGCGGAATGAGTAACGTTTAGCCCTCTGATAATATCCATATTCATTTCCTTAGGAGCACCATCAAAGAGAACGGGCCAGACCAACACCTCAGTTCTATCAACCGATAATGGACATATCACTCTGACATGCTGATTTAGCGCCTGCAGAGACATATTCGGATAAAATGCCGTGTTGTGGCGACGAGGTTCAATGACNTCTGCCAGCCTCTGAGGGGAATGCTTGCTTTTTAGGCTCTCTACGTAGCGCTGAAAAATCTGATCATCTCGTTTATTATCAGCAACTGGCTGGTGACCAGTATAACTGTGGCCATTCCTTGCGGCGCCCCACGACTCTCGCTGCTCCCAGCGCTTCGCGGCTGCACCTTTATCACTTATGGTGGATCCTGCTTTATCACCATGTCTCCTGGAAAACTGGTGCCCCTGTGGCGTAAGTGTTGATTCATGGCTAAAGGGCACATGGTACATATCCACAGTATTTTCTATCTGAAACTTCCAGTTGCCCCGAAAAATATATCGATGTACGCCGGCAGTGAGCAAAACTTTGCCATTCGGAGAGCGATCAACGATGTCATCAATGCTCTGAATAGCCGGACCAAGCCAATCCTTGAGTGACAAAGCGGAAGGATCAAGGCATGCAAACACAAAGCCTCGGTAATTTTCCACCATGGGAAGCCTGCGCATACCTAGAGAAGGATCCCCCAAGTCCATTTTTTCTCCATAGCCTCTAGGCATGGAAACAGCATCAAGGTCTCCATTAGACTTAAAAGTCCAGCCGTGGTAAGGACAGCGAAGTGGCCTCGCATTTCCTTGCGCTGCCACACAAACTTTAGCCCCACGATGACCACAACTATTATGAATAACGTAAACATTTCCGTCAGAATGACGGCTGAGAATAACCGGACGCCGGCCAACGAGTCGAGTAACATAGTCACCTTTCTCCGTCACCTCGCTTTCGTGCCCAATATAAATCCATGCACGACCAAAAATGCGTTCCATTTCTAAATCGAAAATGGCTGGGTCGTTATATACAGACCGGTGCACCCTATCAGAAAAAACCAGAGAACCTGGNTCAAAATTTGAACTCAATGTTTTAGACGGGTCATTCATTACGAAATGGTCCTACATTTCCCAAAACTATATTTCGATAATTTTCAAATATTTTCGTATCTCAGGTAACCGTGTTATTCTAGCACTCAATCATGCCAATAAGTAAACCAGTAAGAACAAAACCCTCTGAAGAAGTTTCCCTTAAAACGCAGCTTGCGGTTTACGGAATTGGAACGTTTAGCACCACCACCCATTTTATGCTCCTCGTCATTGTACCTATTTGGGCGCGAGTAAATATGGGCATTCCGGAAGGTTTTACCCTTGGCTTTGTTCTTGGCTGCCGTCCACTTCTTTCACTTTTTTTGTCAATTCATGCTGGCACACTTATGGATACGCTTGGAACCAAGCGTGTCTTGATTTTTATTGGCATTATGATTCTAACTACCCCACTGATGTACCCACTCCTGCCATATATTTCAGCTCTTATCTTAATACAGCTTTTATCGGGTGTGTGTGACTCAATCGGTTGGATGGGAGCNCAAACCCTTGTCGGACAAGTTATGCATGGTCGTACGAAATATGCTGCTAGGTTGGGAGCAATCATTAGGTCTGGNCATATAATAGGCCCGCCAGCTGTTGGAGCTGTTTGGGATTGGTCAGGTCCTTTAGCCGCTTTCAGCTTAGTGGCTTTGAGCGGAGTTGGATTCATTGTTTCTGTCTTAATGCTCCCCAAGTCATCTGCTCGTCCAATTGAACTTATTGAAAGTCCGGAAACACCAAGACCACCGATTACATTTCGTTCCTTAATGCCAAGGACTACAGATTATTATGAATCATTTAAATTGTTAGCCTCACCGACCATTGCCATTGTGATTCTTCTAGGAATGATGGTTCATATCGGCAATAATATTCAAAGTACATTTTATATAGTTTGGCTCGAGAAATACGTTGGAATTCCAGCCACCCTAATCGGATTTTTAATTTCTTTTTCCTCTTTAGCCGCCGCCGCAGGATCTCTAGCTGCTACGNCACTACGCAGACGGTTCTCAGCTTTCTGGCTACTCTGGGCTTCAATATTTGCAGCCCTTATTTTTATTTCCATCACTCCCCTTATAGGAAAAGCACTAGTCGTTTCCGGCATCACCGGTTTACTTGGCATTTTCATAGAAGTTTCCCCACTGATTGCGGCTTATCTTGGTTTCTGCTTTGTGTCCGGGTTGAGGTCTGTATCAAACGGGATTCATCAACCTCTCGTAATTACGCTAATGTTACGAACCGTCGGACCTAATGAAAAAGGAAAAGCCATTGGGCTTCGGGGAACAATGAACCGCGTCACCTCAATGATAGGACCATTTTTATTAGGTGCGTTAGCTGGTATGGTTGGATTGGAATTTGGGTTTTACATCATTGGAATCATTTCATCAATAATCATGCTATTGCTTGCATGGATGATGCTAAGGCATCCTGAAATTCACGAAATTGAAGATAGAATAAAGGTGAACGAATGAGACTAAAAGACAGAATAGCTATTGTCACAGGTGCAGCTGGTGGTATCGGTGAAGGCGTTGCAAAAATCTTTGCCGAAGAAGGTGCCGTTGTTCTGGTAGCAGACATCAACGGGGAAGGTGCGGCCCAAACTGAAGAAACAATAAATAAAAACGGAGGTAATGCATCCAGTGTTGCTGTGGACATCACGGACGCAGAAAAAGTCAAAAATCTAGTCCAAAATTGTGTTTCAAAATACGGTCGATTGGATGTCATCGCGAACGTTGCTGGAACTGGCCAACGTCATAGCTTTCTGGACGCAACTGCTGAAGAATTTGACCGGGTGATGAAGGTAAACCTGATGGGCACATTCTTATGTAGCCAAGCGGCAGCAAGAGAAATGATAAAACAAAATTATGGTCGTATCATCAACATAGCCTCAATTGCCGGCACTCGCGCTGGTTCCGGTCGGACCGCCTACGGTACATCAAAATCAGCAGTCATCGGGCTGACCCGTCAAGCCGCTTTAGAGCTCGCTCCGCTCGGCATTACAGTTAATGCTGTTGCACCCGGGCCTGTTGACACTCCACTCACCCGGGTTACGCATAATGATGTCACCAGAGAGGGTTACAAAAAACTAATACCCAATGGCCGTTATGGTACAGTTGAAGAAATGGCTGATGCCGCTTTGTTCCTGGCTGGGGAACAAGCATCCTATGTAAATGGACACATTTTGTATGTTGATGGAGGCTACATCGCCGCTGGAATTTCAACCGACTTCGGCGGAACAATTGATCCAAGTAAAAAACACTAGGAAAACACTATGCTGATCGTTNTCTATACACATATCTTTTCAGGTGATTTTTTTGAACAGATATCCAAGGTAGCCCCGAGGCTTGAAAATATTGGTAAGCGTATAAAGGCNATTCTGCCAGNTCACAATCTAGATGAGCGATTCAGATTAATGGAAGCCGACGAGGATTACAAACAACTCATATCATTACCCAATCCTCCCCTTGAAGACTTAATGAAGGCAAAAACTGGTACATTCCTTGCGAGAGTAGCCAATGACACGATGGCTCAAGAATGCCGAACCTCTAAGAAGTTTTCTATAATGAATTTTAGCATATGAGACTATGTATAAGGGTGGCCAAATAAGATTGGGAGAACCTATACCCCGGATTGAAGACGAGCGCATGCTGCTAGGTAAAGCTCGATACGCGAATGATATTGCGCTACCTCAACTTTGCCACGCGTACATCCTACGTTCACCGCATGCTCACGCAAAAATTCTTGAAATTGATATCACCTCTGCTGCAACCGCCCCCGGTATTCTTAAAATTCTTACAGGTCAAGATGTAAAGGAAGATGAACTTGGCGATTTAACCTGCCATTCCTTCCCAGAACTACCCTCAGAGAGTAAGGCGTTTTGTCCTTCGCAGCCGTTATTAGCAAATGATACGGTTCGTTTTGTTGGTGAAGGTATTGCCTTAATTATTGGAGAAACGAGGGAACAAGCGGAGGATGCCGCCGAACTATTGGTAGTCAAATATGAAGTCTTACCCGCTGTTACTTTTGTTGATGCTTACAAAAAGAAAGGAAACAAGGTATGGGAACAAGCTGACGGAAACGTTAGCTTTCAAATTAAATCTGGTGATCTTAAAAAGATCGACGAAAAATTTTCGTCCGCACATCACGTAAGTGAATTAACAATCCAGTATCCTCGTACAACAGCCAATACTCTTGAAACAAGATGCACCCTTGCCTATTACGACCAGACCGATGGCCGTATGACATTATGTAGTAGTACTCAAGAACCCCATGAGGTCAGACAAGTTATAGCAAATACCTTAGATATCCCTCAAAATGATATTCGTGTTATGGCGTTAGATGTCGGCGGGGCCTTTGGAATGAAAGGACAAGTTTACCCAGAAGACATTTTGGTAGTTTGGGCTGCCAGTAAATTGAACAAACCAGTGAAATGGTCAGCAACAAGAACTGAAGCCATATTAACAGACATGCACGGGCGAAGCCCTCTATCGAGAGCGTCATTAGCTTTTGATAAAAATGGGAAAATTATAGCATTCAAAACGTCAGTTACTGTAGACGTTGGCGCTTATTTAAGTATATGGGCTGGGATTCCACCCCGAAACGCCACTATAAGTTTTCCAGGCCCATATCACATTCCACATATATATGCGGAAGTCACCGCAATTTTCACTAACACTACACTGCTTGGTCCTTATCGTGGTTCAGGTAAGCCAGAAGCCACCTATACTCTGGAGCGTCTAATAAACGATGCCGCAATCAAAATGGGTTTTGACCCGATTGATCTTCGCCGCCAAAATTTAATCGGCACAGACAAAATGCCCTACAAAACTCCGGGGGGTTATGTGTATGACACCGGTGATTTCAATGGTGTTCTTCAGAAAGCTATAAAATTAGTTAAGTGGGATCATTTTAACGACCGCAAGGCACAGTCGATAAACAAAGGACGATTACGTGGTATAGGACTAGCCCTACATTGTCAGCGCGCGGGAACGTTCTCGGAAAGAATGGAAATCCGCGTGGAACCTGATGGAGGTATCGCAGCTTACGTAGGGACACTCTCTACCGGTCAAGGCCACGAGACCATGTTTACCCAAATGATTTCCGGTTGGCTAGGAGTTCCATTAGAGGAAATTCGTATTTTTCAGGGAGATACGGACAAGTTTTTGTTCGGGCGCGGAACCTTTGCACAACGTAGCATGGCCACCGGAGGTTCAGCGCTTAAACATGCCGCTGATGAGGTAATATATAAAGGACGAAGAATTAGCGCTTGGTTACTTGAAGTTTCAGAGGCTGATATAGTTTTTAAAGATGGGGAATTTGTAGTAAACGGTACAGACCGTTCGATAACCTTTAAGGATACAGTTAAGGCTTCGTATATGGGTGCCGGTCTGCCACTTGAATTTGGCATCGGGATTGATGGTATAGGTCACCAAGAAGGCACATATAGTTTCCCAAACGGTTGCATGATTTGCGAGGCCGAGGTTGACCCTGAAACCGGTAAAATTGAGGTTGACCGTTCTTATGCGATTGATGACGTGGGTGTTGTGGTAAATCCATTAACGTTGGAAGGTCAGCTTCATGGCTCGATAGCTCAAGGTCTTGGTGAGGCCTTGGTCGAGGAAATAATATATAATCAAAAAAATGGACAGCTTCTCACGGGCTCTTTCATGGATTACGGCTTACCTCGTGCTGACATGATGCCCGATATAATTTCAGATGTTTGGCTAAAACCATCAACTAATAATCCGTTGGGGGTAAAAGGAGGCAGCGAAGCCGGGAATTGTGGAATGCCGTCTGCAATCATTCATGCAATCTTAGATGCTCTAAAAGATTATGGTGTTACGGACCTTCCATTACCTGCTACACCCGAACGAGTTTGGAAAGTAATTAAAAACAATCATAAAGTTTAGTATTAATAAAAAGTATTTTGAGTTAAAATCATGGGTAGATTTTTTTTAAAAAGAAAGTGTCATGACAAAACGCCGTATTGAAGGTTCTTTCGTTGCACTAATCACACCAATGAATAGAGATGGGTCTATTGATTTTGAGGGGTTTCGTTCTCTCCTAAAGTTTCAAGAGGAAAACGGTACTTCAGCAGTTTTAATTATGGGGTCAACGGGTGAGGTATCCATGCTTACACCGGATGAGCGTCACCTTATAATTTCTGAAACTTCTAAAATGAAAACCGGGACAATGGAGTTTTGGTATGGTTGCTCAGGGCCAAGCACGGAGCAAACAATCAACTACGTTGAATATGCCGGCAAGGAAGGTGCCGATGGCGCAATAATTGCTGCGCCTCCCTATATATGCGCACCTGAAGACGATATCACCGAATATTTCCTCGAAGTTGCAGACGCCAGTAATATCCCGATTGGGATATATAACAATCCACCAAGAGTGAAAACGGACCTACAACACACCGCTATTTTACGGTTAGCTGAACACCCCAATATTATCGTTAATAAAGAATCTACAGCTCGAGTTGGCCAGATCGCCCAAACAATTTCCGGCAACCCAGACATGTCGTTGATGTGTTGCGATAGTCCGACGTTGGGACTTGTTATACCATTAATGTCACTAGGCGGTCAGGGTACGGCTAACATGTCAGGAAATTTAATCCCTCAGGAAATGGTAACAATCTCAACGCCTTGGAATGATTGGGAGGATACAATAGCTTGCCGAAACGCATGGCTCAATAACTTACAAATGTTACATTTTACATATTCAGCTATCAATCCGGTAGCTGTAAAATGCTTAATGGAAGCCGTTGGTCTCCCCGCTGGTCCTTTGCGTAAGCCGCTAAAGCCGATTTCGCCTGAACACCTTGCTAAGGGTATTAATATTTGCCGAAAACTTGAACTTGATAAAAAGTATGGCTATCAGATTTCAGCTGGCCTATCAGCTGCCGAATGAAACATTAAAGTTACTAAAGGGTCAGCCCTCCATCAACGTGAATAGTTTGCCCAGTTATAAACCCCGCCTCTTTAGACAACAAAAAAGATATTAATGCTGCCGCGTCGTCTGGAGTGCCTATTCGTCCCATAGGAATTTTCTTTTCAGCGGTTTTCCATGCAGCTTTAGACAACGCAGAGTGTCCGGAAGAATCTTTTTCTGTATAGCCCGGAGCCACGCAATTAACTGTCACGCCATCTTTTGCTAGTTGAATAGCGAGCGATTTTGCTAACGCTTCGAGAGAAGCTTTAGCGGCCGCGGTGGCAGGAAAAAGCCCATCAATTGCAAAAACATGGGCAACAAAAGAGCTAACAACGACAATTCGACCGTAAGATGATTTCTTGAGAAACGGTAAAGCACCGGTTGCGATATGAAAAAATGCTTCAGGCATTCCCTTTTCTGCATTAATTATTGAGTTTGCATCAACATCACCAAATAACCCTCGCTCTGCAAATCCTGCATTACTTACAATCTGGTCTACACCCCCAAGGTGAGAAACGGTTTCTAAAACGAGGTTCTCAGCGAATTTTTTATCAGTTAAATCCCCCAGTATTGAATAAACTTCACAACCTAGCTCACGCAATTCGACAACAATTTTCTCTAGACCAGAATGATTTTTTCTCGAATGCAGCATGTATGAGTGCCCCGGCTTCGCGATGCGCCTCGCAACAGCGGCCCCAATTCCGCTTGCCGCACCAGTTATAAGGATATTAGCCATTATTTCTAAGTTTCATGCGTACCATCACATAAAGGCTGGTTTTGTGTTCTTTTGCAGCCACAGAATGTTACAGCCCTGTCACGTTTTGCAACATATTGTACTGGGGATACGCTTGTTCCTTTATGTGATCCATCGCAAAAGGGCTGGGTTTTGCTTTGACCGCATGCACACCACCAGTATTCTTTACCTTCTTCAACCAACCGTTGATAATATAATGCCATGATTTATTTTTCCTTCACTATTAAACTTGGTTAGTTAATTTTTAGAATGACACCAGATGGTTCACAAGTCCTAGTATTAATTTTATGCACGGTATATTCGGAGGAAACCTATAATGACCAAAGCTTTTAAAATCCGGCCCTTGGGTTCCGCACTTGGTGCTGAAATTTTAGACCTGAATATCGCCCAGGAGTTAGATCAAGAAACAATCCGAGGTCTTTATGAAGCATGGAGGGATAATATAGTCCTCCTTTTCAACAAGATACATATGACCCAGACAGAGCAACTACGCTTTGCAGGTTGTTTTGGCAAGGTTGGTGAACGGCCAAAGCCTAAAGAAGCCAGACCAGAGGACTACAGTAAACTAGATGATGCCTTTATGCTCGTTACAAACATCCGTGAGAAAGGTAAACCAATCGGCACTTTACCAGATGGTGAAATGATGTTTCATCATGACACGATTTACAAACCAAAACCGCATATTGGAACCTTGTTATATGCAATGGAGGTTCCTTCAAGGGGTGGTAATACAAAATTTACCAATCTTTACAAGGCCTATGAAGCCTTACCGAAAGCAATTAAGAAAAGAGTGGAGGGACGTAAAGCTTTGCATCTCTATGATTATGACCGAATCAAAGAGCGCAACACAGCTGAAGGAGCAGGCGAGTTGCTGGAGCACCACTCACATCCAGTCGTCATTATGCATCCACGGTCAGGCCGGAAAGCCCTTTATGTTAACCGCTTGATGACGGCAGAAATAGAGGGTTTGCCGCCCGAGGAAAGTGAAGAAATCCTTAATATAATGTTCGATATTGCTGAAAAGCCAGAGCATGTTTATGAACATATTTGGAACCCGGGCGATCTTCTTTTATGGGATAACTACTGCTCCTCCCATGCAAGAACTGATTTTCCAAGTGATGAAGTACGACTTTTACGCCGCTGCCAAATTGAGTCAGAAAGTGCACCAACGGATTAAAAATATAATAAGTTGTTTGCGATTACTTCCATATTTTCCCAATTTTTTTAATAAAGTGGGGTTGAAAGTTAGGCAACTTATAAGACCCCCGCGCAATAAATCAAATTTGATAATTTTTTCAAAAAGTATAAACATAGTTATAGGCGACGTTGGAAAAGATTCATGTCAATAAGGTATAAAAATGGATGATAAAAATCCTTATAAAATAATTCTGAATATAATTTCCAAACTGTATCCTTATGTTCTTCTCTCATTATCATTAAAAATGTTAATATGGTTTTTTGAATCGGCTTCTTGGTGGCCAAAGATTAATAACCCCGGGATTATAATTGGTGTCATCGGCTTTGGTATAGCTATCCTCCTTGGCGCCAAACTCTCGGTGGTAAATAGCAGGCTATATTCAATAGAGGATGCGGTTTGTCGTATTGTTGGTTCACTCAGAATATTCGTAAATAAAAAAAATGTAAGTAAAGATATTAAAGGTTGGGCTGAAAACTTCGAAGTCACGCTATTTGACCCAGCTAAAGAAGGCATCGTGTCGATGAGAAATCAAACCGATATTTTAATAAAAAAACTCGTAACGGAAGGACATGATGGACCTAATTTATCTGGCTTCAGCAGGGATGTATCTTATGTTCTGCATCGTTCGACAGCAGAGATTCCTGTCGCATATGAATATTTTTTAACAATGATCAGCATTCTATATACTCTAATGATAGCTGTTATGTTACCAGGCATTGCAGGATTTATTGCGATTTTAATTGTCGTTGTGGTTTTAATGGGGGCGGCTGTAATAATTGAAGATATGGACCACCCCCTAGACAATTCTCCGACATCTTTAATTGTGGTCAACCTAGAACCACTGAGACATTTTATTGGACAAAATAAAGCCTAAAAATAAAAAGATTTATTGTAGTGCTGATATAAAGGGACGGGTACACCCCCGACTTCTAAATTGCTACTGCATCTGCAAAATTCAGGATTAAAAACAGTCTTCGTTTCCTAATGTAGCCCCATCGTTGTGCTAAAACTTCTTAAATACTTTTTAAATGAAGACGGAACAACTTATTACGACTTGCTCATTGGACCGCCATTTTTTTGCCAATCTCCTATAGCACCCAAATTAGAAACATTTGTATAACCCATATCTATCAATGTTTTCCCAGTTAATGCCGCTTGTCCTCCCGCACCGCAAACTAAAATTAACTCTGAATCCTTCTTAAGATTCTCATTATAAAGACCCGTGGCTTCATCAGCGACAAATTCAATTAACCCTCGTTGGATTTTTAATGCATCCGCGATAGTACCTGTTTTTGCAATATCAGAACTATCTCTTACATCGATAAAAATTGCAGATTTTGATTTATGTTTTTCGATAGCCTCATTAAAGNCAATTTTGCGCACTACCGCATTTGCTTCTTCTAAATAATCTTTAGCTGTTTTCATTTTTCCTACTTTCGTCTCCCTACTATCAGAGAATTACNAAAATGGTGCCCGCTCCCGGACTCGAACCGGGACGTCCTTTCGAACAACGGATTTTAAGTCCGTTGCGTCTACCAATTCCGCCAAGCGGGCACTTAATATGTATTGCGGCAGAACCTAGCGCATAATCACGGAACAAGGAAAGATAAAGAAACAAAATAATCGGGGTCAAAAGAAAACTACCTGGTTTTTTCCAGAGAGATTGACGCTGATTTTGAGCGACCTAACATCCAAAACCAAATAACAATTGATAAAATTCCTCCCAATGCAACTCCCCAACGAATTCCTACTAGCTCTGCAGCAGCGCCCATACCAAGAGCTCCGAGAGCCGGAGCCCCCCGATGAATCACTCCATATAAACTCATGACTCTCCCTCGCATCGCACCATCCACCGCATGCTGCATAAGGGTTTGAGTTGCAGTACCACCGTAAATACCAGAAATTCCGAGTATAAATATACTAAATAGAGCCAAAGGATACCAATTGGTGACTACAAATCCAAAAATACCTATACCTGTCGCCAATAAAGCCAAAATTGTAACCCGAGTTAAACCTCTTACATGCCCTCTTCTTGCTAACCATATTGCTGCAACCAGACCACCAACACCGGAGACAGCCGTGAGTTCGCCTAAACCACTCGCCCCTCTATTAAACACTTCATCTGCAAATTCCGGTAAAACCTCCAAAAGGGCTTTTCCACCCATCGCCATCGCTATCAGCAAGACCATTGCTGGGCCAATTCCTGGATGACGGATGGCATATTGGAGACCCTCTAACGATTGTGCCCAAACACTGGAGCCTCTATTGGGTTTCTCTTCACTTCTAACCTGTCTAATAACTAGTAATGAAATGATAAAGAATATAAAAGTGACCGCATTAAAAAGGAAAGCAATACCAACATTCCAATATTCAATTAAAAATGCTCCGGAAATGGGTCCAACCACGCGACCTAAGTTGAATATCGCTGAATTAAGGGCCACTGCTGGGGGAATATAATGATGTTCAACAAGATTAGGGACCATAGAGAGCCGAGCTGCAGTATTTAATGCCCAGGCAACCCCTAAGAAAGCGGTCCAGCCGATTAACCACCAGATATCAGAACTTTCCGTAAACTTTTCGGATAGATACATCCACCCCAATACGGCCGCCTGAAACATACCCATCAGCTGGCTGATCATACTCAAAACCCGCCGGTCGTACCTATCTGCCATCACTCCAGCAAACGGGGTCAAGAATAAGGTAGGTATAAGATCAGCAAACACTACCATACCAACCCAGAAGCTAGAATGCGTTAGCTCCCAAGCAAGCCATGCAGCGGCCAAACGGTGAGCCCACATTCCAAACAAGGAAATGGTGCTACCGGCAGTATAAACCCCATAGTTCCATTGACTGAGAACACTTATAATTCCCGGCCTCTGTCCATCTCCAAGATTTGGGCTTTTAATTTTTCCGACCATATTCGTCCAAAGTATTTACCCAATTGAACCGGTTCAATGAATAAAGTTTATAAAATAAACAAATCGATAATCAAATTCCTTATTTATCATTTGGACGGGCTTCTAGTGCTTCCACCATTCTACTTCTCTGACGAATAATCCATATAAAAACCACCACACAAAGAATCCCACCGAAGGCCAATGCCGTCTGAAACCCAACTAACTCTGCGATAGATCCCATCAAAAGAGCACCCAGGGCTGGCCCACCACGATAAACCATACCATAAAGGCTCATTACCCTTCCTCGCATCGCACCATCCACCGCATTTTGCATTAGCGTTTGCGTCCCTGTTCCTCCTACGACAATCGCAGCACCAATGAACATTGCACAAATTAAACCAAAAATGAGGGATTCCGTGGAGGTGAAAGCAAAAACGCTAAGGGTACCAAATAAAAGCGCCTTAATGACAATATTTGTCATGCCAAGTACAGTTCCGCGTTGTGCTAACCAGACTGCTGCCAGCGTCGCACCAACAGCCGCCGCCGCCATCAGGTTACCCAACCCCGCAGGCCCAAGTTTATATACAGTATCCACTACTCCCGCCAAAAGTTCTAATACAGGTTTTAGGCCAATGGCCAGCGCAATAATAACAACCAAAACAGGGCCAATCCCAGGATGTTTTGCGGCGTATCTCATACCCTCAGTGGATTGGACAAAAATATTGGCAGTGCTTCTCGCCCCGCGTTCATCCCTGACCATTTTGGCCCTGCTCAAGCAGGTTAGGAAAATGGCAAAGGTAACCGCATTGATCAAAAATGCTATTTCCACTCCTGCTGCGCCAATCAAATATCCTGCCAGCATAGGTCCAACAAATCTCGCCAAGTTGAATATTGCAGAATCCATCGCAACCGCTGAGGGTACATGCTCATGATCCATTAAATTAGGCACCATAGAGAGCCGGGCAGCAGTATTGAAAGCCCAGACTATTCCGATAAATAAAGTGAGGCCGATTAACCACCATATATTAAGAAAACCCATAAACGCGAGAATTGCTAAAGCTAGGGACTGTAACAACCCCAAAAATTGGGTAATAAACATCATACGGTGACGATTAACGCGATCGGCTACCACACCTGCAATCGGTGTTAGAATCACAGTTGGTAAGAGGTCTGCAGCCACAACAACACCAAGCCAAAACCCAGACTTCGTGAATTCCCACGCCAACCAACTTACAGTCAATCTCTGCGCCCAAATTCCGATCAAGCCTATTCCGCTTCCAGCAAAATACCATGCAAAATTTCGTTGCTTTAACGCAGCCGTGATTGCATTGAATTTTGCGAAATACGCCATTTTTGAAGTTATATTTTTAAAAATGTGACCGGAGACATGTTTACTTTACACTTGCCCCTTCTTCCAATGCCGGTCTCAAAGCTTTCCAACGAGGAATAATCCATAACAACACAGGAACGCACAAAATTAGTGCGCCACCAACAAGAGTGGCTTGAAGACCAAAAATATCGCCCATAATACCCATAATAAGAGCACCTAATGCCGGAGCACCACGATGCAAAACCCCATATAAACTCAAAACTCGTCCCCTTATGCTCCCATCCACACAATTTTGCATCAAGGTTTGAACTCCGGTTCCCGTCAAAGTAATCGAGCTTCCCGCAATAAAAGAACCGATGAGCCCCAACCAAAATATATCCGAGATACACATCAGGACGATGCCAAACGGACCCACCATTAGAGCAGATAGTGTTATAAGAGTTAAACCCTCAACGCGACCTCTTAATG
>PATI01000049.1 GCA_002712335.1 Rhodospirillaceae bacterium
CTGTAATTGCATCAGGAGCGTTAGCTTCCGGGTCTCTATGCTCGCTGTTTGTACGATACCAAAATTCGGGATCGCGTTCCACTCGGTGGATAATGCTATCCATCATTTTAACTGCTTCTAATGGATATTTTCCAGCTGCGGTTTCAGCAGATAGCATCACCGCATCTGCCCCATCATAAATAGCGGTCGCTACGTCCGAAGCTTCCGCCCTGGTCGGTTTTGGGGCTTCTATCATGGACTCTAACATTTGAGTTGCAACCACCACTGGCTTACCTTGTTGTCGGCATTTTCGTATGATCTGTTTCTGAAGGCTTGGTAGATCCTCTGGCGGGAGTTCAACACCCAGGTCGCCCCGAGCAATCATAATGGCATCAGAAACTTTTATGATTTGATCTAGCTGATCGATAGCGCTGGGTTTTTCTAGTTTAGAGAGGATACTTGCACGTCCGCCAATTAATTCGCTTGCCTCTAAAACATCATCGGGGCGTTGAACAAAACTGAGGCCAATTAGATCTGCTCCTAGTTCGAGTGCAAAATTTAAATCCTCCCGGTCTTTTTCCCCTAGTGGAGAAATAGGCAAAACCGCATTTGGTATATTCACGCCTTTATGGTCGGAAATAGAACCCCCAGTAACAACCTCAGCCTCCGCAATTTGTGATTCAGCTTTTATTATCTTTAAACATAACTTTCCATCATCAATTAATAGTTCAGTTCCAACCTTGAGAATAGTGAAGATCTCTGGGTGGGGAAGAGGAATACAGCTCGAGTCTCCTAGGTTTTTATTTAGGTCAAGTTTTACGGTATCTCCTACGGACAGTTCGCTGGCTCCATCCATAAACTTACCCACTCGTACCTTTGGGCCCTGTAAGTCGGTGAGGATTGCTGCAGGCCGACCAGTTTCAATTTCTAATTCACGGATCCAAGAAACGCGGGCCGCATGGTCTTCATGTGAGCCGTGGCTGAAATTAAGCCTAAAGACATCTGTGCCCGCATCAAAAAGTTCCCGCACAGACTCTAAAGAGTGGCTGGCGGGGCCCAATGTGGCGACAATTTTAGCCTGACGGAATCTACGCATTACATATTTATAGAACAGTGTGCTAATACGCGCCAGCGCATATAGCAATACTACGAAAATCATTTACATTTGTTAACGTGGGGCCAGTTACAACATTATGACCAAGAATATCAAAAAATTCAGCACTTCGGTGTGCGGCGAGCAGCCCTGCCGGGTCCGCACCCAATTCCGTTGCGCCAGCGATGCTGTAGGGTGTTAAAAAACCTCCAGCATTTCGACTATTACCGTCTATACCATCCGTATCGCAGGCCAATGCCCAAATCTTGGGGTCGTGGTTAAGTGCTAGTGCTAAAGCAAGTAGATATTCTGAATTCGGCCCTCCATACCCGGTTGAGCTATTAAGGGAAACAGTAGCCTCGCCCCCAGAGAGCAGAATAAGGGGGGGGGAGGCCGTATTACGAAAAGTCGCTATATTGAGGGCTTCCTCCGCGTTAATTTTGGCAATCTCAGTAGCTATGCCGGAGATTGAGTCACCTAAATTTATTACATCCCAGCCCCAATTTTTGGCTTGTGTAGCCGCCGCTTCCAATGCGTCGCCGGCCTGGGCTATAATATTAACAGTATCCGCTTGAAAGCTTTTTCTGTTTTCAATAATTAGCCTTCTGTTGGTCAGAATCTTCTTTAACTTATCTGGAATATTTAGATCATAGCGTTTTAATATATCAGAAACTGGTTCACCATCGGTTGGTAAAATCGTTGGGCCGGAAGCAATTATTGAAGGGTCGTCTCCGGCAACATCAGACATAACCAATGTAACAATCTGCGCGGGTAGTGCGGCTAAGCGTAGTTGTCCACCTTTAATAGCAGACATGGCCTGCCTAACGGTATTTATTTCCTTAATACNCGCACCCGAGTTCAAAAGTGCTCGATTAATAAGTTTAATGTCTTGTAGGGATATTCCTTCAATAGGATACGCCAGCAAAGANGAGCCTCCACCGGACATTAAACTTATTACAAGGTCATCAGCATTTAAATTCGAGACTACTTCCATCATTTCATGAGCGGCATTCTCGCTTTGTTGATCTGGAATTGGATGACCTGCTTCAATTATTTTTATATTTCTTGTATCTTTTTTATACTCGTATGGAACCACAACAACTCCTGAAAGTGGTTCATCCCATAATTCTTCTAAAACCTTGGCCATCCACGCAGAAGCTTTCCCGGCGCCTATTACTATTGTTTTACCTTTTGGTTTCTTAGGAAGGTGGCCGGGAATACGTTTTTCGGGGGAAACTGCCTCGACTCCGACATAGAAAAGCTTTTTAAGATTTATCTCTGGTTGTAGATCCATAAGTCTATTATGACTTATAATTAGTATTTACGGCAAAGCGAATGTGTAAGTTGAAAAAAAAATCTAGCTTGCTGCGAGAGCATTCCTATTCATTCAATTTGTTAAAATGGTTTGGTACAGCAGCAGGTGTTATTGGTGCTTTAATCCTAGCACTTAATTTGCCTATGAGTGCATGGGGNTGGCTATTATTCGCCATTTCATCTTCGTCTTGGACGTTTGTAGCCGCAGTGATCAAAGACTACAGTTTAATGGTCCTACAAATAGCCTTCCTATTAGTTGATTTTATAGGAATATGGAGGTGGCTAATAATATAAAATAAAGTAACGACCCTATTATTTTGTGCAATGTGTTTTGTAAGTTTCTATTTATCAAGAATGATATATAAATCGGNAATAGATGGATTTGAAGATCAAATTAAAACTAAAAGGAAAAAAATAATGTCTGAAATTGACTCCCAAACCCAAATAGAATTAGAGGCAGCCGCGTTTAGAGTTCTCACAGGGCACCTTTTAAAAAGAAAAGACGTCCAAAATATTGATATTATGAATCTCGCTGGTTTTTGCAGGAACTGTTTAAGTAAATGGTATTTAAATGCCGCCAAGGAACGGGGCCTTACTATGACCATGGAAGAGGCTCGACAGAAAGTTTACGGTATGGCCTATGAGGATTGGAAAAATAAATATCAAAAAGAGGCAACATTGGATCAACAAGAAGCTTTCAAAAAAGTAATGTCAGATCCGAACCTTACGTCCTGAACTGAAAAGCCATTAAATCTTTTTAGTTTTCGTTTACTCATCAGATATTGAACTACGCCTTACCAANTATGGGTTAACGTTTTNTANATCGAGAGGAATAATATGTCAGAGGAGACTGGAAACGTNGCGCGCAACCATTTNCGTGCCTACATNGATCGAATTGAAAGGTTAGAAGAGGAAAAGGCAGCGTTGATGGAAGATATTCGTGAAATATACGCTGAAGCCAAAGGAACCGGTTTTGATCCTAAAATAATGCGTCAAGTTATAAGAATTAGGAAAATGGAGCCTGATCAGAGACAGGAACAAGAATATATACTGGACACTTACCTATCAGCTCTTGGAATGCTCAAAAATTTAGATTTAGAGGAAAAAGTTGATAATAGCTTAATGGAGGTGGAGCCCAATTTAAAATGATAAGTGAAAACAGACTCCCAAATTTGAATTCTTTAAGGTCGTTTTGATCCAATAATTTTATCTTGAGTTTTGGTTTCAAAGTCACTCGCATCATGGCGTTCGTGTAATTGCTCATTCAATTCCCCGCGATGTTTGTTGACCATCCGACCGCGTTTGACCGTTTCCCTTTTGTCGATATCTCTTGCCCAACGCATAGCGTCGGTATAAGCCTCCGCATCAATGAACTCAGCAGCGTCATATTGTCTATTTAAAAGCACGCCACCGTACCAAGGCCAAATCGCTATATCTGCAATCGTATATTCGTCATCACATATATATTGATTGACGGCTAAGTGTTTATCCAAAACGTCCAATTGGCGTTTTGTCTCCATGGCAAAACGGTTAATTGCATATTCGATTTTGATTGGTGCATAGTGATAAAAGTGACCAAATCCGCCCCCTAAATACGGTGCACTGCCCATTTGCCACATCAGCCACGATAGACATTCTGCGCGGGTAGCCCTGTCACTGGGCAAAAAGGCTCCAAATTTTTCGGCTAGGTATAATAAAATTGCGCCGGACTCAAAAACCCGTGTCGGTGGGTTAGTGCTATGATCCATTAAGGCGGGTATCTTTGAATTAGGGTTAATTTTTACAAAATCACTCCCGAATTGTTCTCCATCACTAATNTTAATCATCCATGCATCATATTCCGCATCATTAAAACCTAATGAGAGGAGCTCTTCGAGTAGGATCGTTATTTTAACACCATTGGGAGTGCCTAAAGAGTATAGCTGGAGAGGGTGCTTGCCGACAGGTAACTCCTTGTCATGAGTTTTGCCTGCAATAGGTCGGTTGGTCGATGCAAAGGGGCCACCATTATTTTTTTCCCACTTCCATACCTTCGGCGGCGAATATGATGATTCTGACATTAATAATCTCCGATTTTTGACACCCGCCTATTTTTGAGGCTCACGGTGCAGGAACATCAGTTTATAAAATTACATACAAACAATAAAAGTTCACGATGTTCCTAGTGTGTAAATTTAAGTGCAGCTATAAGATATAATTAGAGTCAACATTGATAGTCAAAGAATTTAAATAGGAATAATTTAGTTATTTTTATTTGTAAAAGATAAAAATATTATTTTAATCACTTATGGGATTATTAGAGATAAATAGTTCCNTCCCTTTAAAGGCATGTATGATTCTATGATAAGTAAAAAGAAGTGTAATAAAGATTTTGTTGTTTTGGCATTCTATCATTTTGTTCAGATAGATGATGTTGAAATTTTGAAGATCTCTATGAAAAAAGTTTGTGAAGACAATCAAATAATCGGCACCATTTTATTAGCGGAGGAAGGTATAAATGCCACGATCGCTGGCAGCAGGGCTGGCATTGATAATCTCTTATCCCACCTTAAGGTTGATATTCGTTTTTTTAAATTAGTTTACAAGGAATCCTTTACAAAGAAAAAGCCCTTCAAGCGGTTGAAAGTTAAAACCAGAAACGAAATCGTTAGTATGGGCATCCCTCATACCGACCCAAAATCTCTTTCTGGAATTAGAGTCGATGCCGACCAGTGGAATCAGCTAATTCAAGATCCAGATGTTATTACAATTGATACACGGAATGAGTATGAGTGTGAAATCGGGAGTTTCAAAAATGCAGTTTCACCGGAAACTAAAACTTTTCGTGAATTTCCAGGTTTTGTAGACAAAGCCTTAGATCCTGAAAAACATAAAAAAGTGGCGATGTTTTGCACTGGTGGTATACGTTGTGAAAAGGCTACGCACTATTTACTCAAAAAAGGTTTTAGNGAGGTTTACCATCTAGATGGTGGCATTCTCAAATATTTGGAAACCGTCGATCATGAAGAGAGTCTGTGGCACGGAGAATGTTTTGTATTTGATGACCGCGTGACGGTTGATAAAAATCTTGCCCCGGGCTCTTTTAAACAATGCAGTGCATGTCGTCGACCTTTGTCTGATAAGGATAGAGAAAGTCCAAATTTTGTANAAGGAATATCCTGTCCACATTGTTATGGTAAAATCAGTGTGAAAAAACTTTCTGCTTTAAAAGAAAGACAGCATCAAATTGAACTGAGAAAAATAAGAAAGAATGGATCAATTAGAAATGATAAGAGGAATTAGTAATTATGTCAGATTACCCTTTACTCTATTCATTTAGGCGTTGTCCTTATGCTATGCGTTCAAGAATGGTGCTTAAAAAATCCGGTATCATTTGTGAATTGAGGGAGGTGGTGTTAAGCGACAAGCCTTCAGAAATGTTAGAGTTATCGCCTAAAGGAACAGTTCCGGTTTTAAAACTGGCGGATGGCACAGTATTGGAGGAAAGCCTTGATATCATGCATTGGGCGCTTAATCTTCGAGATCCGGATAGGTGGTTAGAACCAATAGATGAGATTGGGGCACTTGTTAACCTCTTGGATAATGAATTTAAAATCACTCTGGATAAATATAAATATTACATAAAATATCCAGAGTTTTCGCAACAATATTACAGATCAGAGGGTGAAAAATTTCTTATTTATTTAAACGAAATTCTGACTAAAAACCAAGGTCTCGGTTTATGTGATTTAAGAACAACTTTGGCAGATATAGCGGCATTTCCTTTTGTGCGACAATTTGCTTTTGTTGATAAAACTTGGTTCGATCAAACTCCCTATAAAATGTTGCAGGGTTGGTTGAATTTTCATTTATCGAGTTCACTTTTTAAGAATGTTATGAAAAAGTATAAAGCTTGGATACCAGGAGATCCCTTGGTATTATTTGGTGAAGANGTNAGCTAACTGGTCGAAAACTAAAATTTTTCTATCCATGGCCTTAGTTCTATTTCCCATGCCCAGCTGTCACGTGGCTGACGCAAAAAATCATAATAGGTCTTGGCTATATTGTCGGGGTCCAAAAATCCATCGGATCCTCTATCGACCCGCAGATCATTCGGTTGTTTAATACCGCCATCAATCACGAAGTGGGCAACGTGTATGTTTTTTGGGTGTAGTTCTCTGGATAGACTTTGCGCTAATCCACGCAAGCCGAATTTACCCATGGCAAAGGTGGCGGAATTTGGGTAACCCTTTACACTGGCAGAAGCACCTGTAAAAAAAATCGACCCTCGACCAAGTGGTACCATAAGTTTGGCCGCTTGCTGGGCGACCAAGAAGCCGCCATAACATGTGATTTTAATTGCCTGTAGAACTGAANCTGGATCTAAGTCCGTAATTGCGCCTCGCACTCGATTAGACGCATTATAAATTACTATATCAGGTTGTCCAATGTCTGAACTCACTCTATTAAACAAATCAGCGACATTTCCTGGGGAAACCGCATCACATTTATAAGTAATTGCACCCGTTTCAGATACTAACGAGTCTAGCTTATCTATATTGCGTGATGCCAACGCGACTTTTATTCCTCTTGAGGTGAAAAGACGCGTAAGTGAGGCACTTAAACCTTGCCCGGCCCCTACTATCAAAGCTAATTCATTTTTTTCTACGGTCACTGTCATATTTATTAATTTACTTTTACAGGGTTCACCAATACATGGTGAACCACACCATTTACATGCTTGATACGTTTAGCGATAGTTAAAACCTTATTTAGCTCTTTTTGGGATAGTGCCCGACCAATTAGATAAATTGTCGAATTTACAACACGAGTTTGATAGTTTGCTGATTTAACACCTTTTTCCGCAAGAAGTTGGGAGTTAAGTTTAGTACTGATCCAGACATCATTTGCTGTATTTTTAAACTTTCCAGTTTTTGTGATCTGAACATTATTGTAAATTGTTCTGATGCCCGGTATGCCACTTGTCAGTGCTATGATTCGTTGCTGTTGATATTCTGACCCTACCGTGCCTGTAAGCATTACTCTTCCTTGATAAACATTTGTATGAAGGTTAAAAAATAAGTCGGGGTTTTTACCGCTAAAAAGCCGTTTATTGATATCAAGTTTTATTTCAGCATCTGTGGCAATCTGTTTTAGCAGTCGTTCTTCGATAATAGTACAGCTCTGAAAGAATATTGTGCTCATCATAAGCAAGATAAGGGCCTTAGCGAACTTTGGTGCTGGGAAGGGTAGTTTATTAAGTTTGACTTCCATAAAGAGCCTCTAATTTTTCGAAGAACTTCTCGCGAATAATGTGTCGCCGAATTTTTAGGGTAGGTGTTAACATTTCATTATCAATTGTGAATGCTTCATGGCTTAAGGTAAATCGGCGGACTTTTTCAATACCAGAAAGATTGTTACTTACTCGGTCAACAGCTTTAACCATTACCTTTTTGAAATCGGGTCGTTCAACAACAAATTCTAGGTTAGTTTTTGAGTGTCCGTTTTCTTTAGCCCAAGCAGCCGCGTATTCCGCATCTGGTATGATTAGAGCTGTTAAATGTGGACGCCTGTCACCATAAACCATGGCTTGTCCAATTTCAGGCTGGGTCGTTAACATTCCCTCAATACGTTGTGGAGAAATATTATCACCCCCAGAATTAACGATAATATCCTTTTTTCTATCAGTTATTTTGAGATATCCGTCTCCGTCGAATTCTCCTATATCGCCCGTGTGAAGCCACCCATCTTTGATGGCTTCTCTAGTTGCTTCTGGGTTATTCCAATAACCTTGCATCACCAGCTCCCCTTTAACAATAATTTCTCCATCATTTGCTATTTGGCAATCGACACCTTTCATTGGTTTTCCAACGGTGTCTATTCGATTATCAGAAGGAGGGTTGCAGCTTATCACAGGTGCACTTTCAGTTTGGCCATAGCCTTGAAGCAGCTTTATACCAAGTGCAGTAAAAAAGATTCCAATATCATAATTCAGAGGTGCGCCGCCTGAAACTAATGCTTTGAGCTGGCCACCAAATCGACCTTTTACCTTTGAACGCACGAGTTTATCTAAAACAGCATTTTGCAAATTTTCAGATAGAGACAAGCTAGCGGGCTTCTCGTATTTTTTTCTTCCGAGATGAATTGTTTTATTAAAAAGTTTTTCAGAGATGCCGCCTGCCTGTTTTACACCTTTTCTAATACGATCGTGCATCACTTCATATAATCTGGGAACAGCGGTCATAAGAGTGGGGTGCACCTCTTCCATATTTTGGGCCAATTTATCTATACCTTCTGCATAATAAATTTGTGCCCCTATCATGATTGGGAAAAATTGACCTGCGGTATGCTCGTAGGAGTGCGATAAAGGAAGAAATGATAAAAACACTTCATCACCAAGCCCCATCTCCTGCAGTAACTCATTAGATCCAATACAATTACAGAGTATAGCTCCGTGGCTTAACATCACCCCTTTAGGTGTCCCTCCGGTCCCTGAAGTATAAATAAGGCAGGCGGTTTCATCACGTGATATACTCTCTGCGGCGTTATCGAGTATTGCCGCAGTGTCAGTGCACGAATTAACAATTGTATCTAAACTGTGCAACGATATACGATCTGTTTGAACTTCAAGTTTTTGATCAAATGAAATTGCAAATTTTAGGCTAGCTACTTTTTCCGCTGCTGGAAGTACATTCTCTGCTAGGTTAGTTGACGATACTATAACTCCAATTGCTTGAGAATCTTCCAAAATATATTTATGATCTGAGATACTATTTGTAACATAGGCGGGTACTGTTATTCCCCCTACAGCCATGATAGCGAGATCGGCGATAGGCCACTCAGGGCGGCTTTCTGAGACTAACCCAACTCTGTCACCAGGCGTAACTCCGAGGGTTTTTAGTTTGTCTGCTAGGCTAGCGACGCGTTTGGCTGCTTCCTCCCAAGTGATAGATTGCCATGTGCTTTCTTTTTTTGACCATAAAAAGGGAGCATCACCCTTCTTTAATACCTGATCATAAAAAAGCTCTATTAAATTTTTCATTTGGTCCATCTTACAGCTCACGCTCTCAATTGATACTTTAATTAGTCAATATATATTAATTCAGTTGGTGCACTAATCCCGTTTAGTTGGAGACACGGATTTTCTTTAAAAAAAAGTATATTACTATTTCCATGAAACTTTGAAACTTGTAGGCGCTATATACAAGCTTATTCATTCTTTCCAGATTGGAATACACCTTTCGGCGACGACATATTCGTATGGTATTGGTTCGGTCAGTTGACCTACTGACTGTGCAAAAGCATTTATACGTCGAATAGTAGTCCTAGATATAGAGGGATCATAAAATGGTGTATCACTCTTTATGATATCCGAAATGAGATTTGTTGCTTCCGGAGGAAATAATTTTTCTCCTACTTTGATCGCAATTAATGGATCGGATTTAAGTGCTCGCTGTGCTTTGACAATTGCCCTTACGGCGGCTTCTACCGATTCGGGCTCTT
Source organism: Rhodospirillaceae bacterium (assembly GCA_002712335.1). Next base: position 9,869 of record PATI01000049.1, read on the forward strand.
TCTCAAGATAATTGTCTGTAACAGCTAACCCTGCACAAGTGGCGTATCTAACCTCACCGGGGTCATCTCCTCTGCGGACATCTATATGAATTTTCCCTACCCCTCTGTTAACAGCGGTATGTGCCCCCATTGCATTTGACCAATAACCATCAATGCGACCTTGTGAAAGGGCTTCAGCTGCAAAAATACCAAAAGAGACATTTCGTTTTTTGGCACCGGGTAAATCGATAATGTTTAAATCATTTTCGGGGTCGAGGCCTCCGGTACGGAGTAATTGCTTTAATACAAGGTCTGGTCCCTCGGCGGCTGTAACCGTTAAGCCTTTTAATTCAATAATATTTCCCGATTCGATCAAGAGATCAGATTTTATAGTTAATAGCCAAGGTGTACCCTGTGATAAGGCAACACATAACTTTGTCCCTTTCCAATCTGGAAATTCAGTAAGTAAATCAAAAACAGATCCAGCTATTATACCGTCGACATTTCCATCTCGAAGCGCCTTAGTTGCTCCTAAAGCGGCGACTAGTTCTATTTCGACATCGAGGCCCTCTTTTTGAAAAAAGCCTAATTCATAAGCAGCAAGGGCTGGAAAACAGGTATTACTAACGAGGTCTACAGCTGCGATACGCATTGCATGAGTCCTTTTTTAAGAAGAAAAATTATAAATTTATGTTTCTGGATTTAATCTAATACCGTTATGCGTCTCTATCCTTTTTACGGAGGTTGGTTTCTATTAGAACAAACCCTATATCCTACTGGCAACCTAGGAGGATCCTATGACAATAAAAAAAAATAAGTTACCACGATGGGATCTTAAAGATCTCTATCACGACCCTGCTAGTAAAAAGCTAGATTTTGATTTCAAGAAATGCCGGCGCGACGCCAATGCCTTTCATAAAAGATATTTTGGAAATGTTGCTGAATTGTCGGGCGATGAGTTGGTTGGAGCAGTGCAATTATATGAGAAGATTGATCAACTCATAGCACGAATTATGAGCTATGCGCAGCTGTGCCATTCGACAGATGTACTCTCCACTGAGACCAGTCGATTTTATCAAACCACGCAAGAAACCCTAACAGAAATTTCAGCCCAACTAGTATTTTTCAAAATAGAATTAAACCAGCTGGATGATGAAGTGCTGAAAGCAAAACTGACGTCACCTAAACTAAAAAGTTATTCCAGTTGGATACGCGATTTAAGAATGTTCAGACCTCATGTTTTGAAGGAAGAAATGGAGCGCCTATTGCAAGATAAACGGATTGCCGGGCAGGGGGCGTGGGTACGTTTATTTGATGAAACCATGGCTAGGATGCGAATTGAAATAGAAAATCAGTACAAGACTGTTGAAGAGGCTCTTCATGATCTTTCTGATGGTGAACCTCGGGTTCGCAAGAAGGCGGCTAAAGCTTTAGGTAGGAATTTCAAAAAGCATATCCATTTGTTCAGTCTTATCACAAACACACTGGCAAAGAATAAAGAGGTCGATGATCGCTGGCGGAATTTTTCTATGCCACAATCTTCGCGAAATCTCGAGAATTTCGTTGAGGACGATGTTGTGGAGGCACTTATAAATTCAGTGCAGAGTGCCTACCCCATGCTTTCACACCGTTATTATAAGTTAAAGGCTCGTTGGTTTGGAAAGCAAAAATTAGATTATTGGGATCGCAACGCGCCGCTACCTGAAGATGGCAATTACACCATTCCCTGGAATACTGCAAAAGAAATAGTTCTTGGGGCTTATCAAGCGTTTTCGCCTGAGTTGTCCAAAATTGGGGAAACATTTTTTGATAATGAATGGATAGATGCACAACCCCGTTCCGGTAAAGTCGGTGGAGCATTTGCACATCCGACCGTGCCATCGGTTCACCCCTATTTGCTGGTTAATTACATGGGGCGTCCACGTGATGTAATGACTTTAGCTCACGAACTTGGTCACGGCGTACATCAGGTGTTGGCTTCGCCTCAGGGGCATTTAAAATGCAATACGCCATTGACCCTAGCTGAGACCGCTTCAGTTTTTGGCGAAATGTTAACCTTTCGCTCCCTTTTAGATAATGAAAACAATCTTAAGAGAAAAAAAGTCATGCTTGCCGGCAAAGTTGAAGATATGCTGAATACCGTAGTAAGACAGATTGCTTTCTATCAGTTTGAACTACAAGTTCATAATGCGCGACGCATGGGAGAAATTTCTGCAGAACAAATTTGTAAAATTTGGATGGATGTGCAGCGAAATAGTCTCGGTCCATCAATCCGTCTCCACGAAGAATACAAATATTTTTGGACCTATATACCACATTTTATACATTCACCATTCTATGTTTATGCGTATGCCTTCGGCGATTGTTTGGTAAACTCTCTTTATTCTATTTATGAAAATGGTTGGGAAGGTTTTGAGAATCTATATTTAAATATGCTACGTGCGGGTGGCACACTACATCATAAAAAATTACTCGCGCCTTTTGATCTTGATGCATCAGACCCGGAATTCTGGTCTAAGGGCTTGAACGTGATCGTAAGATTTATAGACGAACTAGAGAAGTTAGAATAACTCAAATGGAAGATAAGAAATTANAGAAAAGAAATACTTTCAGCGGGCGAGTAAAACGTTATGCACGTGTTAGTGGAGCCGTTGGTGGTTTAGCGGCGCGCCTTGCAACCTCTAAATATCTCGGTTCTAACCTTGATAAAGCTGAACACGCTAAAGAATTAAGGGACGCCCTTGGAGGTTTGAAGGGACCCTTAATGAAAGTAGCACAAATTATGTCAACAGTGCCGGATTTTTTACCACAGGAGTACATTGAAGAACTAGGTCATTTGCAAAATAACGCGCCTGCTATGGGATGGCTTTTTGTAAAACGTCGTATGGCTTCGGAACTTGGCCGAAATTGGGAACATAAATTTAAAAGCTTTGAACATGTCGCCGCNGCTGCCGCGTCTTTAGGTCAAGTTCATCGGGCCACATCCAAATCCGGGCAGCCTCTCGCTTGTAAATTACAATATCCCGATATGCGTTCAATCGTTGAAGCTGATCTTGGGCAGCTGCAAATAATTTTTTCTGTTTATCGCCGTTTTGATAAAGCGATTGACCCGCAAGAAATCCATGCTGAAATTTCTTCCCGTTTACGGGAGGAACTCGATTACACTCGAGAAGCAGCTCATATCAAATTATATCAAATCATGTTGAGCGCTGAAGAAAATGTTCACATACCAGAAATCTTTCCAGAGCTGTCAACTGACCGCTTGTTGAGTATGAGTTGGCTTGACGGTGAAAATCTTTTANCCGCGAGGGANGACTCTCAAATTAAACGTAATAAGATCGCTCAAAATCTTTTTCGCGCATGGTACGTCCCTTTCTATTCTTACGGATGTATCCATGGTGATCCNCACTTGGGTAACTACTCAGTCCGAGCCGATGGAACAATAAATCTTTTAGATTTTGGTTGTATCCGGATGTTTGAAGCAAGTTTTGTTCAGGGTGTTCTGGATTTATATAATTCCTTACTAAAAAATGATAAAGAATTAGCCATCAAAGCCTATGAAACATGGGGTTTTAAGAATCTTACTAAAGATATTATCGATGTTCTTAATGTTTGGGCAGGCTTTATTTATGCTCCGTTATTGCAAGATAAGAAACGCCAAATTCAAGAAGGTGATAGTAAAATGTATGGAGCGGAGGTTGCTGCAAAAGTACATAAGCAATTACACCAGCTGGGTGGCGTAAAACCACCTCGCGAGTTTGTATTGATGGATCGAGCTGCAGTTGGGCTCGGTTCCGTATTCACACATTTATCCGCAAAGGTGAATTGGCATAGGTTATTTAATGAACTCATTACTGATTTTGACTTAAAAATACTAGAAGAACGGCAACTAAATGCCTCTAAACAAGCAAAACTACCTCTTAAAAATTAAATTTTTTATTTATAATTTATGTAATATTTACTGTTTCCTTCCTACAATCTTTTTGTTAGATAGACACACCAAAATTGAGGGTAAGACCTATTTGTCTTATTTTTACTGAAAGGAGATATGTAAAACTGTGCAAGTGTTTGTTCGGGATAATAATGTTGACGGTGCTCTAAAGGCGTTAAAGAAAAAGATGCAACGTGAAGGTATCTGGCGTGAAATGAAACGCATCCGTTCTTATGAAAAACCTTCTGAGCGTCGTGTAAGAAAGAAAGCAGAGGCGGTACGTCGTACACGTAAATTAGAACGCAAGCGCATACAGATTGAGGGTTTTTAAACCAACTATTCTGTTTACGGGGTTCTTACAGCCCACTCTTTTATTACAGTTAAAATAGCTTTGGTTAGTGTCTTTAGCTCATCTTTACTTATAATAAATGGTGGCATTAGGTATATGACATTATCAAACGGTCTAACCCAGACGTTCTCTTCGGTGAAACGATGACGCAGCCAGTGAATGTCCAACGGCTCCTTTATCTGAACTACACCTATTGCTCCCTTGACGCGTACATCAACAACGCTTGGAACATCACGGCAAGGTTCCAAGTCAACTAAAAGATCATCTTCGATTGTCTTGACTTGTTCTAATCTTTGATTGTCTTCAAACAGATCTAAAGAAGCATTTGCTGCGGTGGCTGCTAATGGGTTAGCCATAAAAGTTGGTCCATGCATAAAAGCTTTATTTTCTTCGTCGGATAAAAATGCAGAAAAAACTTTAGCATTTGCTGCGGTNGCCGCCATGCCAATAGTTCCTCCCGTAAGAGCTTTGCCGAGACACATGATGTCGGGCGTTATGTCAGCTTGGTCACAAGCAAACATAGACCCGGTTCGACCAAAGCCGGTCGCAATTTCATCTGCTATAAATAATATATTATGCCTTACACAAATATTATAAATATTTGATAAAATTTCAGTATCATGAAATTTCAATCCACCGGCTGCCTGGACTAATGGCTCAATAATAAGTCCGGCTATGTTACGCCCATTAACCTCGAGTAGTTTCTCAAACTCTTTAAATTTCTTAATACTATTGGGTATTTCGGTTATAATTTGCTCTGGGATTGCGCCCTTAAAAATAGCATGCATCCCATCATCGGGGTCGCAGACTGACATCGCACCTATAGTATCCCCATGATATGCATTTTTGAAACAGACAAATCGGTTGCGATTTGGTTCCCCTAAATTCCGCCAGTATTGCGTAGCCATTTTTAAAGCTACCTCAATAGCGACGGATCCCGAATCCGAGAAAAATATATGAGTTAAGGCTTTTGAGNTTTTTTTACCTGGAAGGATAGAGGCTAGTCGGGCAGATAATTTTAAGGCTGGTTCATGGGTNAGTCCTCCGAACATTACATGAGGCATAATATCGAGTTGATTATGCATCGCATCTATTATGTGTTTGTTATTGTACCCGTGACAAGCTGTCCACCAAGACGAAATACCGTCGATTAGCCAACGACCATCCAATAGTTTGATTTGGGCACCGCGCGTTTCTACCGCGGTATATGGATTGACCTCGGTTTTCATTTGGGTATATGGGCGCCATAGGTGTGCTAACCTCGGATCTTTGATAATGCCGAGTTTTCTCATATCCTTATTTCATCGGCTTAAGGCCAAGTTTATTAAATAACAACATATCTGCCTTCCGTTCCGGATTTTCTGTAGTAAGTAATTCATCACCATAAAAAATCGAATTGGCTCCAGCTATAAAACACAGGGCTTGCGTCTCATCAGTCATAGCATTTCGGCCAGCAGAAAGGCGGACGACAGATGCCGGCATAATTATTCTTGTAACAGCGATTGTTCGGACGAATTCAATAATATCTAAAGATGGAGAATCTGATAAAGGTGTTCCCTTGACAGGTACAAGCATATTTATTGGAACACTTTGGGGGTGTTCTGGGAGCGTAGCCAAAGTGGTCAGCATATCAATACGATCTTGACGGGTTTCGCCCATTCCGACTATACCGCCGCAGCAAACCTTGACACCTGCGTCACGAACGCTGCTTAGCGTTTGTATGCGATCCTCATAGGAACGGGTAGAAATAATTTCGTTGTAGTAGTNTTTNGATGTATCGATGTTGTGGTTGTAATAATCTAGTCCAGATTGCTGTAGTTTTTGGGCCTGCCCTTCTTTTAACATTCCAAGTGTGACACAAGTTTCAAGGCCTATTTCTTTGACTCCTTCTACCATCTTACAAACTAAGTCTAAGTCACGATCTGTCGGGCTGCGCCAGGCCGCTCCCATACAAAATCGTGTTGCCCCCTCGGTTTTGGCGCTTTCGGCAGCAGCTAAAACCGAATCAATATTCAATAACTTTTCTTTATCTGTCTCGGTATTATAGTGTGCACTTTGCGGACAATAGGCACAATCCTCGGGGCAACCGCCAGTTTTAATAGAGAGGAGTGTGCTTATTTGAACTTCATTCGATACAAAATATTCTCTGTGAATTGATTGTGCTGCATATAGTAAGTCATTGAAAGGCCGGGAGAATAATAATTCTACTTCCTTGGATGTCCAATTATGCCTTACTTTTGTATTCATCTTTCCTTCGGCCATATGATTGGATACATTTTTACTTGAAAGAGCCATCGCTTCCCACCAAATATTTAGCCTATATTAGTACGATAAATTTGGATCATAAAGGTGTAGTGTGCAGATATCACTATTGCTGCAGAAAAAGAAGGGATAGAACTTAAATTGACNGTTGATTTGATGGCGCAAGCCAAACTTCAAGAGCTTGATCAACAGAATTTACTTCGTTCGCTCCAAGAGACAGGTAGAGACGAAGCATGCAATGTTATCCGAGCGGGCCAGAATTTAATATCATTTTGTTGCAATGATTATTTAGGTTTATCGCAACATCCGGATGTGAAAGATGCAGCCGTCAATGCAGTTTTAGAATATGGCGTTGGTGCCGGTGCTTCCCGGCTAGTTACAGGAAATCATCCTTTATATGAACAACTAGAAAGTTTGCTTGCCAATATCAAAGGGACTGAGGCTGCACTAGTATTCGGTAGCGGCTATCTTGCTAATCTTGGTGTGCCACCCGTCATAGCAGGAAGAAATGATCTGATTATCGCGGATGAGCTATCCCATGCTAGTATGCGTGCGGGAATTAGGGCATCAACAGCCGATAGTGTGTTTTTTATGCATAACGATATCCTTGATTGCAGGGCTATACTAAAACAAAAAAGACATAAATATAAAAATTGTCTTCTTATGACCGAAGGCGTTTTTAGCATGGATGGCGATTTAGCCCCTTTGGTCGATTTATGCAATTTGGCGGAGGAGTTTGACTCAATAATTTTGACAGATGACGCTCATGGATTCGGGGTGTTGGGCCAAGGAAGGGGAAGCGCTGCTGAATTAGGTGTAAGTGATAGAATTTCTCTACAAATGGGTACCTTGTCAAAGTCGGTTGGTGTTTATGGGGGATTTATCTGTGCTTCAAGGGCTGTGATAGATCTTTTAGTTAATCGCGGTCGTAGTCTTATTTATGCAACTGGATTGCCACCATCCGTCGTTGCTGCCGCAGTTGCGTCATTGAAAATNATACAAACAAATAAAAAGCTGACTAATCTCCCTATCCTTAATGCAAGGCGGTTCGCAAGGCGGTTGGGCCTGCCAGATGCGGATAGCCCTATAATACCTATCGTCACTAAAACCTCGAATAAGGCACTGGAATCATCTCAAAAACTTATGGATGAAGGGTTTCTTGTTACTGCAATACGTCCACCCACAGTACCCGAAGGGACGGCCAGATTGCGTTTTACTTTCTCGGCCCAACACCGCAAGGAAGAGATAGATAGACTGGCTGCTACAGTTTTGAAAATTGGTTTGTTGTAATGCGTACGTTTTTTATTTCTAGTACCGGTACTGAGATTGGTAAAACGATAGTGACCACCATTTTATTACGTCAAATTCGGATGGCAAATAAATCTGTCGAAGCTATAAAACCAATTATAACAGGTTTTGATGAAAATAATTTCTACAAAACTGATACTGCTATGATTTTGAATGAACTCGGTCGAGAAGTAACAAAAGATAACATTGATCAAATTTCTCCTTGGCGATTTAAAGACCCCATTTCACCAAATTTGGCTGCAGANTCAGAGGGCCGTCCTTTAGTTATGGAAAATGTCGCCGCTTTCTGTAAATCTAAAATGAAAAATGATCAAATTTTACTGATCGAGGGAATCGGCGGGGTCATGGTACCTCTTAATGATACGGAGACAGTACTGGATCTTATGGCCAAATTGGGTACACCTATCGTGCTTGTAATTGGCTCTTATCTTGGAACATTAAGTCATACTCTGACTGCATTTCAGGCAGTATCACATTACGGCATAAAAATTGCTGGTGTCGTGATAAGTGAATCTGACGAAAGTCCTGTCTCACTNATTGAAACCCAGCGGACGCTATCAAAGTTCCGAAACCAATTTCCTTTCGTTATTTTACCGANAGTAAAAGATATAAAAGAATTTACGGATGTGCCTTGCATAGCTTCTGAACTTGGGATTCTATAAAAGGAGATTAAGGCTAAACTAATGCATAATCTAGTTTATTTAACAGATTGCATTGCCAATCGTAAGTATTTTGGCTTTATTTTAGTNACACTATCCATAAGTAGTTAATAAAAGTTTTATTTGCTTAAAAATTTGAGTGATATCCTCTTGGCAAATTGCCGACAAACAGGCATTGTGCGGCCTATGACCCTTCTAAACAGGTAATTTATACTATTAGTTCGATGAAAATCGCGGTTATTAAAGAGAGATGGGCTGACGAGGCAAGAACACCTATTTCGCCCGACTCAGTAAAAAAATACGTTGCACTCGGATTTGAAGTTTTAGTAGAAACGGGTTCGGGAGATNGGGCTTCAATATCCGACGCTNCCCTTAAAGAAGCAGGAGCAGCCATTGTACCAAGTGCTGATGTTGCTATTAGCGACGCTGATATAATTCTAACTGTTCAACGTCCTTTTTCTCGNACAGATCAGACAGCCGATAATGTCTCAAAGATGAAACGTGGTGCAATTTTAATTGGTTCTTTGTCCGCGCAATCGAATCCGGAACAAGTTAAAATNTACGCAGAGCAGGGTTTGACATCTTTCGCGATGGAATTATTACCAAGAATAAGTCGAGCACAATCGATGGATGTCCTATCATCTCAGTCTAATCTTGCGGGATACAAGGCAGTTTTGGATGCTGCAAATGAATATCATAGTGCTTTTCCCATGATGATGACGGCAGCGGGCACCATACCGCCGGCCCGCATCCTTATTCTGGGCGCTGGTGTGTCTGGATTGCAGGCGATAGCAACTGCACGCAGGTTAGGGGCNGTTGTTTCTGCTTATGATGTGCGACCAGCTGTAAAGGAGCAGGTGCAAAGTTTAGGTGCAATATTTTTAGAGGTAGATTCAGATAATTCCCATGACGCTGAAACGGTTGGGGGCTATGCCAAAGAGATGACGGATGAATACAAATCACGGCAGGCGGAAGTTTTAAGGGAGGCATTAATAAAGACAGATATCGCTATTTGCACTGCCTTGATACCTGGGCGTCCTGCTCCCGTGTTAATTCCTGAAGAAACGGTACAAGCAATGCGGTCGGGCGCTGTAATTGTTGACTTAGCAGTTGAACAAGGCGGAAATTGCCCAATTAGTGAATTGGGAAAAGTTGTTGTTAAGCACGGGGTAACAATAGTTGGTCACGCTAACGTGCCAAGTCGTTTAGCGTCTGATGCGAGCAAACTGTACGCAAAGAATTTACAAAATTTCGTAACACCATTAGTGAACACTGAAACCAAGGAATTGGAAATTGATTGGGCAGATGAGATCGTAAAGGGCTGCCTAGTCACTCATAATGGAAAAGTCGTTCATTCCAGTCTTTGTCAATCAATTAATAAAGAAAAGGCAGGCTAAATATGGGCCCAGCGGAAATATTAGAAGCTACAGACGCCGCCGTGGCAACTGCCCCTATGAGCTCTCTAATTGCATTATTTACGGTTTTCATTCTCGCTATATTTGTAGGCTATTACGTAGTCTGGAATGTCACCTCTGCCTTACATTCACCTCTTATGAGCGTAACCAACGCTATTTCTTCAGTAATAATTGTTGGTGCATTAATTGCTGCGGGGCCTATGGAATTAAATTTTTCCAAAATAATGGGTTTTCTGGCTGTTGTTTTAGCTTCAGTAAATATCTTCGGCGGTTTTATAGTATCACAACGTATGCTTCATATGTTTCGTAAAAAGGATTAAATAGTGTCTGAAGAAGCGACTGGAGTAGCATATTTACTAGCGGCAATTTGTTTTATCTTGGCACTGCGCGGTTTGTCCTCGCCTGAAACTGCTCGTCGTGGAAATGTAATAGGTATAATCGGTATGGCTATTGCTATTTGCACGACGCTCGCAAATCCTGGGGTGCTCAGCTATAGCTGGATTTTTGCAGGTATAATTGTCGGTGGCGCTATTGGAACTATTACGGCTGTAAAAATTCATATGACGGCGCTGCCTCAGCTTGTAGCCGCGTTTCATAGCCTTGTCGGTTTAGCAGCGGTATTTATTGCAACGGCAACACTTTATGCACCAGAGTCCTATGGTATTGGCAGAGTCGGGAAAATACTAACTGTAAGCTTGGTAGAGATGTCTATCGGCACTTTTATAGGAGCAATAACCTTCACGGGTTCTTTAGTCGCTTTCGCTAAACTACAGGGAATCATTTCTGGGACACCATTAGTTTTTAAAGGTCAGCATCTTCTAAATGCATTACTTGGTATTTCTGCTTTGGGATTGATAGCTTGGTTTTCTTTAACCGAATCTTATAACGTATATTGGTTATTGTTAGTTCTTTCCTTTGTTCTTGGGTTTTTGATAATTTTACCCATTGGAGGCGCCGATATGCCAGTCGTGGTCTCTATGCTCAATTCTTACTCTGGGTGGGCGGCATGTGGCATTGGGTTCACGCTGAACAACACGCTCTTAATTATAACCGGCGCACTTGTTGGTTCTTCTGGTGCAATTCTTAGCTACATAATGTGCAAGGGCATGAACCGTTCTTTTTTCAATGTTATCCTTGGTGGTTTTGGAACAGAAGAGGGCTCAGTTGCAGCTGGTCAGGGAGATAAAACTGTTCGGCAAGGTAGTGCTGAAGATGCAAGTTTTATTTTAAAAAATGCTAGAAAAGTGATCGTTGTTCCCGGTTATGGGATGGCGGTGGCCCAGGCGCAGCATGCCCTAAGAGAAATGGGGGATGTTTTGAAAAAGGAGGGTGTTAAAGTTTTCTATGCCATCCATCCTGTGGCGGGGCGAATGCCAGGTCATATGAATGTACTGCTTGCTGAAGCAAATGTTCCCTACGACGAGGTTTTCGAGTTGGAGGAAATTAATCATGAGTTCTCTACAGCTGATGTTGTCTATGTTATAGGGGCTAACGATGTAACTAATCCTGCAGCAAAAACCGACCCTGCTAGTCCGATTTATGGGATGCCAATTTTAGATGTTGAAAAAGCACAAACCGTATTGTTTGTTAAAAGAGGGATGTCATCAGGTTATGCTGGTGTTGATAATGAGCTCTTCTTCCGTGATAACACAATGATGTTATTTGGTGATGCTAAGAAGATGACGGAAGAAATTTTACAGACATTGAGTTGATCGCAAATATAATATTAATTTAATTATTAAATAATTTGGGCCCTGGTATTTACTGATGGCTATTCTAAAAATTGCGAAAATGGGTCATCCGGTTTTGAGCGAAAAGGCTGATCCTATTTCAGATCCCACTTCACGCAACGTGCGCAATCTTATTAAAGACATGCACGAAACACTCGCTGATGTCAGAGGGGCTGGGCTAGCGGCACCGCAGGTGCATGTCGGTAAAAGGCTTGTCATCTTCGCTGCTCCAAAAGAGGAACAGGAGGAAGGGAATATCCCAGAAACCGATTTTGCTCCTATGACGGAAATTATTAACCCAGAATGGGTTCCAGTATCAGATGAGAAGACCTTGGGTTGGGAAGGTTGCCTATCCGTGCCAGGCTTAACGGGTGCGGTGCCAAGATATATGCATATTCAATATCGTGGTTACACGCCAAAAGGTGAGTTGATTGAACGAGAGGCTACAGGGTTCCATGCACGAGTATTCCAGCATGAAATTGATCATCTCGATGGAATTTTATATACTATGAGAATGGATAATCTTTCATTACTTGTGTTCGCTGAAGAAGCAAAAAAGTTTGGTTTACCCCCTTTTCCTCATTAATAAAATGATTGGTAATAGGAGCCTAATAACCGAATGTTGAAACAACACGTACGTCAGGAACGAAAAGATCTTCTGTTAAAGTCTATTCTTTGGCATGTTGCATTTGATGGGTGGACAAATGTTGCGCTAGAAGCGGGCTCTAAAGATGCAAAAATAGAACCAATAATGATAGAAAGCTATTTCCCCGGTGGGGTAAAAGAAGTGGTCAAATATTANAGTACGTGGGTTGATAGACAATTGCTTGATAGTCTANCGGCAGTGGATATTAAAGGGATGAGAATTAGGGATCGGATTGTCTTGGCTGTAAAGTTAAGATTTTCAATTTTATCTAATAATAAAGAAGCCTTCCGAAGGTCTATTGCATATTGTTCTCTACCCGGAAATTTTCCGATAGCGATTGATGCAGCATATAGAGCTGTTGATACCATTTGGTATGGAGTTGGAGATCGTTCAGCAGATTTTAGTTTCTATACCAAGCGCGCTTTGCTCTATGGTGTAATTTCAACTACAACACTGGTCTGGCTGAATGACGAATCAGAAGAAAACGCTGACACATGGTCGTTTCTTGATCGCAGAATTTCTGACATAATGAAGATAAATTCTGCACGTAGTAGTCTAGACAAGTTTTCTTCTTATATTCCCGATCCGTTTAAAGTACTTCGTACTCTACGCAAGTGTTGAAATACAAATATCATTTTGGCTTGATAGGAACAGCTTTTGTCTGCTGAATTCGAAATTTGTCAACAGATTTTGCTATTTTCTCATCACCTATTGCTAAAACAGCCGCTGACAAAAGGGCNGCATTAACCGCTCCGGCTCGGCCAATTGCTAGGACGCCAACCGGAATACCCCCTGGCATTTGCACCATAGATAATAAGCTATCGATACCTCCCATGACGCGGGTTTCCATAGGGCAACCAAAGACGGGCTTAGGAGTCATGGCTGCAACTACCCCCGGTAACGCGGCGGCCATTCCTGCTCCAGCAATAAATACTTTAGCTCCCCTTTCTTCAACATCCTTGACCCAAGTAACTAGACGTTCAGGTGTTCGGTGAGCGGAATGAACAGCGACTTCATTTGGTATTCCTAGTTTTTTGAGTGTGTCGGCTGCGTGCCGCATAATTTCCCAATCGGACTGACTACCCATAACAATTCCAACAAGAGGATTTTTAGTTTTTGAAGTTGTTCGCCTGCTTTTTTTCGGGGTTGGTTTTCTTCCCATTTTATACTCTCTTCAATTTGAATTTAATATTTGCAAATTTATTATAAGGCGTGCTTTTCGGCAAGTAATGAGATAGTCAATGAAATTAATTTTGGTACCTTAAAGAGGTGTTTTCAAAATACTCTCCGATGATAATGGCCAACATCATAATGGATATGCAGTCTTAACCTAAACGGCATGATTTTCGAAGACCTGTCGGTAAAAAATAAATCCTGCCGAATCAGCATGGTGTTTTATGCTGGTGATACCTAAGTTATGTTTTAGCCCTATAAACCGTTATGGAGGTCAATATGATCGTTGATGAAGCTAGGTCTTCATTGGAAACAAACCATGCACAACTGGAAAATAAACTACTTGAAGAACTTAATCGTCCTCAACCGGATCAGAGCAAAGTTGCTCAAATAAAAAAACAAAAACTTATATTAAAAGATAAACTATTAAAAATTTGTAAATGATAATATCCAATTGATTTTGGATTTGGCCGCTATCGATCTTCTCAAGATATTGGTGCCGACACCATTGAAATATTTGCATATTAAACACCGTCAAATTCAATAGCTACACGAATAATTTGGGAGGGGCTATGACTAAAGACTTTGATAAAGTTTATTCTGAGGCATTGAATAATAAAGAGGAATTCTGGTCCAATATTGCTAGTGCTATTACCTGGGATAAAAAGTGGAATTCGGTTTTAGACACTTCAAGACCCCCCTTTTATCGTTGGTTTTCTGGTGGACGGATTAATACCTGTTATAATGCGTTAGATCGTCATATTGATGATGGGCGCGCTGACCAATGTGCCTTGATTTATGACAGTCCGATTACGAATACCATTAAAAAGTATTCATATAGGAGTTTAAGAGACCTTGTGGCTAGGTTTTCAGGAGCCTTAGCCAATCAAGGTGTCAAGCACGGTGATCGGGTCGTAATTTACATGCCTATGATTCCGGAGGCTGTTGTTGCAATGCTGGCCTGCGCACGAATTGGTGCTATTCATTCGGTTGTATTCGGAGGTTTTGCATCTCATGAGTTAGCAGTCAGAATAGATGATGCAATGCCTAAAGTGATTGTTTCCGCTTCATGCGGACTAGAACCCGGACGCATTGTTGCTTATAAGCCATTACTTGATGAGGCAATTAAACTCGCGAAACATAAGCCTATCCGATCAATAATTGTCCAACGCGATGCTTTAGTTTGTGAGATGACGGAGAGAGATTTAGATTGGAATGATGCAATGTCCGAGGTGAAGCCTCATAATTGTGTCTCCGTAAACGCAACAGATCCTCTTTATATTTTATATACCTCTGGGACGACAGGCCAACCAAAGGGGGTTGTTCGCGATAATGGCGGCCATGCTGTAGCGCTTAACTGGTCTATGGGGGCAGTTTACGATGTTAAACCCGGAGATGTATATTGGGCGGCTTCAGATATAGGATGGGTGGTAGGACATTCCTATATTGTTTATGGACCCCTTTTAGCGGGGGCAACCACAATTCTTTACGAGGGGAAACCGGTAGGTACTCCAGATGCGGGTGCCTTCTGGCGAGTTATTTCAGATCATAAAGTATCAAAACTTTTCACCGCTCCGACAGCATTTCGTGCGATTAAGCGCGAAGACCCGGCTGGAAAACTGATAAAGAAGTATTCGATGCCTAGTTTAAAAGCGTTGTTTCTGGCAGGAGAACGTTCGGATCCGGATACACTGATCTGGGCGGAAAAGCATTTAAATGTGCCTGTGATAGATCATTGGTGGCAAACTGAAACAGGTTGGTCAATCGTGGCAAACTGTTTGGGGATAGAAAAATTAAGAGTGAAACACGGGTCACCGAGTAAACCCGTTCCGGGGTGGGATTTGAGTGTTGTAGACGAAGGTGGGAAAGAAGTGAAAAATGGAGAAATTGGTGCATTAGTTCTTAAACTTCCTCTGCCGCCTGGGTCCCTGCTGACACTATGGAACGCTGATGAAAGATATCATCAATCTTATCTTACAGAATTTCCCGGTTACTATCAGACAGCAGATGCTGGTTACCTAGACGAGGATGGCTACGTATATGTTATGTCAAGGACTGATGATATTATCAATACGGCAGGACACCGTCTTTCGACCGGTGCCATGGAAGAGGTTCTGGCGTCGCATCCGGACGTTGGGGAATGTGCAGTGGTAGGAATAAATGATGCTTTAAAAGGACAGGTACCTCTTGGGTTTCTGGTGTTAAATGCGGGTGTAAATCGTGAGGGTGATCAAATTGTTAATGAAACCATCCAATTAGTTAGAGACACCATTGGTCCGGTGGCCTCGTTTAAGACCGCGCTGATAGTTGAACGTTTGCCTAAAACCCGTTCTGGGAAAATTTTGCGTGGTACTTTGCAAAAAATTGCTAATTCAGAGCCATATGTCACACCAGCTACAATAGATGATCCCGACATCCTCAAGGAAGTTAGTATAGGACTCAAAGGATCCAAGTTTTCAACGGAAACATGACTATGGACGTAGCAAGGTTAATAATTGCTGAAAACGAACTCCACGGTTATTAATATGCCGAAACATGCGGATTGGAGTTTTTATAAAATATGAAAAATATTGTCATTGCGAGCGCAACTCGCACGCCAGTTGGAAGTTTTAACGGGATATTTTCTAAACTATCTGCTTCTGAACTCGGAGCGGCAGCAATAACTTCGGCGTTGGAACGTGCTAATGTTGTGCCTGAGGATGTATCAGAAGTGATTATGGGACAAATTTTGACAGCTGGCGCTGGCCAAAACCCTGCACGGCAAGCTGCGATGGCTGCAAATTTGCCGATCGAGGTTCCGGCTTACTGTGTGAATCAACTCTGTGGATCAGGTCTAAAGACAGTTGCATTGGCATTCCAGGCAATTAGAAATGATGATGCGACTATTGTTGTAGCTGGTGGACAGGAAAGTATGACTCAGGCGCCGCACTGCATGTATCTCCGAAACGGCAAGAAAATGGGTGATGCCCAAATGGTCGATACAATGATCCGGGATGGGTTATGGGATGCATTCAATGGTTATCATATGGGGTGTACGGCAGAAAATATTGCTAAACAGTTTCAGATAAGCCGAGAAGAGCAAGACCGGTTTGCTGCTAGTTCACAACAACGAGCGGAGCAAGCACAAAAAAATGGGGCGTTCGTAGACGAAATTGTGCCTGTGTTAATTAAAACACGGGGAGGATCGATTAAAGTCGATTGTGACGAATATCCTCGTGCCGGGGTTACAATAGAATCGCTTGCCGATTTACGTCCTGTTTTTTCTAAGGAAGGAACGGTCACGGCGGGAAATGCCTCTGGCATCAATGATGGAGCGGCTGCGCTTGTTTTAATGACAGAGGAGGAAGCGTCGAAGCGATTCATAAAGCCAAAAGCGAGAATTGTATCTTGGGCGCAGGCTGGAGTTGATCCTTCAATTATGGGAACAGGCCCTATACCAGCAAGTCGTATGGCTTTGGAAAAAGCTGGCTGGACAATTGACGATTTAGACCTAATTGAAGCAAACGAAGCCTTTGCTGCTCAAGCATTAGCGGTTGGAAAAGATCTAGGTTGGAATGAGGACCTATTGAATGTTAACGGTGGCGCGATTGCTATCGGCCATCCAATCGGGGCCTCCGGGGCTCGAATTTTGACAACACTGCTCCATGAAATGGAGAAACGCGAGTCATCTAAGGGTCTAGCAACGCTCTGCATCGGTGGGGGGATGGGTATCGCAATGTGTGTTGCTCGAGATTAAAAACCGAGTTTTTATAATTATCTTTAAATATCTTAGAAGTTATCTTTACGTTTACGTATTTCGCTAAATACCTGAACGGGGTCTTTTGAAATTAGTCCCAACGCTTCGGCTACCGATGGTATATCTGCGCGTAAAAACGGGTTAGTGGCTTTTTCGACACCAAGAAGTGAAGGCACAGTCCTTTTATTTTCGGCGCGTAACAAATCGATTTCAGTTGCTCTTTCAATCAGCGCCGCATTATCTTTTTCAATGGTAACTGCGAATTTAGCATTTGACTGTGTATATTCGTGGGCACAATAGACCACAGTATTATCCGGTAGTTCGCGAAGCTTACCCAAAGAGTCCCACATCTGTGCGAAAGTTCCCTCAAAAACTCTGCCACAGCCGAGAGCAAAAAGAGTATCACCACAAAATAAAGAACTATTTTGTTTGAACCAGTATGCGATATGGCCTCGCGTATGTCCGGGTGTATCAAATACTATCGCCTCCAAGTCACCAAATTTATAGATATCGCCGTCCTTAACATCGATATCAATTCCAGCTATGCGATCATGGTCTGCCAACGGTCCAACAATGGTACATCCATATTTTTCCTTTAACTCAAGGTTGCCTCCAGTGTGATCGTTGTGGTGATGGGTATTAATAATATCGGTAAGTTCCCAACCCAAGCGGTCAAGTGCTTCGATCACCGGCTCGGCGTCTGAGGGGTCAACAACGCCAACTCTACCTTGTCCGTGTTCCTTTATTAGATATACGTAATTATCGGTTCGGGTAGCAATTTGTTCAATTTCCATTTTAGTCATTGAATTTTCCCTTGAGTTGAAGTGTCACTTTTTTCTTTAAAATACCAAAGACATTTTAACGCGCCAATACTATGATACACCATTTTAGTAATTATTATGATAAGATTAACATATGTGGTTGGATGTTGTTGATTTAAAAAATTTTTATAACAGCGTTCTAGGAAAAAATGCGCAAAAACTGGTTGCGCAGTCTATTCGCATGGTTTGGCCAAACGTTAATACCCAAAGTGTGATGGGTTTGGGTTACGCTATCCCTTTTTTAGATATATTTCAAAAAGAAGCAGAGCGAACGATAGCGGTAATGCCGGCGAGACAGGGTATCCTTCATTGGCCAGAGAAAAAAATGGGTAGAATAACTTTATGCGACGAAGGAAGAATTCCTCTTCCTGATTCCTATTTTGATAAAATCCTTTTAGTTCATGCCTTTGAGTGTACTGAGAAATTACGGCCTATGCTTCGTGAAGTTTGGAGAGTTCTCGGCGAAGAGGGGAGTTTAATGGTTGTAGTACCTAATCGAACGGGTATTTGGGCGAGAATGGATCATACGCCCTTTGGATATGGCAACCCATATACGCCTGCACAAGCTAAACGGTTACTTAGGGAAACACTTTTTACTCCGACAAGAACTGAAAGGGCGTTATTTATACCACCCATGTCACATGCTCTAATGATGGCTTCGGCGCCCGCCATGGAAAAAATAGGTAAAGGGTTATTTCCGTCTTTGGGCGGCGCATTAATTATCGAATGCAAAAAACAGATTCATGCGCCTACAATCAGCAAAGAAACCAGCCGCAGCAGAAGACCACACTATAAAATTGTGACCCCTAACTAAGAAGCATCTGGACTGAGTAAGAAGATTGCTTGCTCGCCCTTGAGATTTGCTGTGTGACTGCGGCTTTTGATAGGACGGACACGGCTATTTCTATCAAGCGATAGGCCAATGTCGATTTTCAAACCCAGATTGCCGCAAAGGTCGACGAAATCGAGGATTGTGCACAAATGAATATCCGGGTTGTCATACCAGTTAAAACCATTTTTTTCAGGTACCGGCACTCGCCCGTGGAGCATTAGTGAGAGTCTGGTGCGCCAATGTCCAAAATTGACGAATGAAACTATAGCGTTCTTACCTATCCTCACTAAGGTTGTAAGAATTTCTTTGGGATTACGCGTGGCCTGCAATGTTTGACTCAATACAACGTAGTCAAACGCATTTGATGGATAATCAATTAAGTCTGTATCAGCATTACCCTGAATTACTGACAAGCCTTTAGCGACGCAGGCGTTGACTCCTTCCTGGCTGAGTTCTATGCCTCGTGCATCTATATTTTTATTTTCAGCGAGAAAAGATAAAAGGGCACCATCACCACATCCGATGTCTAGGACCCTACTACTTGGTGGAATTAAATCACTGATAATTTTTAGATCGGATCTGAGGGTTTCACCCGAAGCAATATTGGTCATAATCCTAATCCACTATGCCGAATAGCGCCTTCTAGAAACCCCGAAAGTGTCTCATGTAAAACAGGTTCATCTAACAAAAAGGCATCATGGCCTTTATCTGTTTGGACTTCAAGAAAACTAACATTAGCGGCAACTGCGTTAAGCGCGTGCACTACTGCACGACTCTCAATAGTAGGATAAAGCCAATCACTCGAAAAGGAGACGATAAAATATCTCACCTTGGTGTTACGAAAGGCATTTGCAAGCACACCTTCATGTTCTGCCGCTAAATCAAAATAATCCATGGCACGTGTAATATAAAGGTATGAATTCGCGTCAAATCGTTCTACAAAACTACTCCCTTGGTGTCGTAAATATGATTCCACTTCAAAATCCGCATCAAAACCGTAAGAGATCTGGTCACGCTGCTGAAGGCGCCGTCCGAATTTTCTATGAAGTGCAGGCTCTGAAAGGTAAGTGATATGGGCTTCCATCCTTGCAACAGCAAGTCCTCGCCTAGGACGTTTGTTTTGATTGATATAGTCACCTTGGCACCATTCAGGGTCTGCCATGATTGCTTGTCTTCCAACTTCATGGAATGCAATGTTTTGTGCTGAATGACGTGGAGCTCCAGCGATTGGCACCGCGGTATGAAGCCGGTCACCAAATTTTGATGCCCATTCTAGGACTTGCATTGCCCCCATAGAGCCGCCTATCACGCAGAAAAGTTTTTCAATACCAAGGTGGTCTATTAGAAGTTTTTGTGCGCGAACCATGTCTCCGATAGTGATCACTGGAAATTCAAGCCCGAAGGGTTTTTTTGTTTTGGGATTCAAAGAACTTGGACCAGTTGTTCCCATACAACCGCCTAACACATTTGAGCAAATAATAAAGTATCGATCAGTATCAAGTACCTTCCCAGGTCCTATCATAAGTTCCCACCAACCATTCTTTTCAGTGATAGGATGTTTTTCAGCAGGAAACTGGTCTCCGGTTAAAGCATGACAAACAAGAATACTATTGGTCTTCCCTTTATTTAATTTTCCATAGGTTTGATAAGAAATGTTAAACGGACCAAATTTCTCGCCAGAGTCAAGTCGCAGCGGTTGATCGATACCAAGTTCGACATGGTGTCCTGGTAGATTTTCTTCGGATATTGGTTTTAATGACAATATTTTAGCCTTCGTTGTAACACCGATTTGAATTAACTAATATTAAAATTTTTATGATAGCTATGTCGAAGTAAAAAATTTAGTAATATTTTCTTTGCTTTTTGTTATAGATCTAGCGCGTTATAAACGCATAGCCAAGCTTTTCATGATATAAAAACCGTTAACAAGAGATTGTTATGACTGCGGAAAAAAATTTAGAGACACTCAGAGGCCAAATTGATCAAATTGACCGATCGATACATGATTTAATAATGCAACGTACCGAAGTAGTTTCTGAGGTAAAAAAAGCTAAGCAAGAAGTGGATGGGCCGATATTTTGGCCAGCCCGCGAGGCGGAAGTCTTAAGAAAATTGTTGGAACGACATACAGGTGATTTACCGCACGGTGCATTAGTTCGTATTTGGCGGGAGCTAATTTCAGCTTTCTTAATAATCCAAGGAGAATTTAAAATTGCTGTCTTGGATAATGAAGACGGATCTTATTGGGATATCGCGCGTGACCACTTCGGTTCACAGACACCTATGGGAAGACATAAAACTGCCCGTGGTGTACTACGAGTTGTTGCTGAAGGTGGAACAACAGCAGGTATTTTACCGTTACCTCAGATAGATGAGAATGAACCTTGGTGGCCTTTACTGGGCAGTCAGGGGAACGGGAAATTATTACGCATTTGCGCTAAATTGCCATTTATTTCTGGGGGAAATAGACGAGGAGGCGATGTCGAAGCTCTACTGATTGCAAATTTATCACCTTTGGAAACAGGGGATGATAAAAGCTATATTATTATTGAATTAAACGAGTTGATTAGCCGCTCTCGTTTAACGAGCACATTATCCTCAGCGGGCCTGTCACCATTGGCTATAGTCCCATTAACAAATAATACTAATTTGAGCGAAATTTTTTTGATTGAAGTCAACGGTTTTGTGAATGTAAATGATAAAAGGTTAGCTAGTATTTTAGAAAACGGGACCGGCTTCATGACTGCACAGCCAATTGGCAGTTATGCCGTGCCATTTAGAGTAGAGAAGTAGAATGCTTAAATGTCGCCCGGGTATTATGGAACTTGCGCCCTATGTGCCTGGTAAATCCCAAGTTCCGGGAAATTTTTCTCCCATAAAACTCTCTGCTAATGAGAGTGCTCTTGGACCCAGTGAAAAGGCTATCGAGGCGTTTTATAAATGTAGTAATTTACTCCATTTGTATCCTGACGGTAATTCGATTGACCTCCGCGCTTCACTTGGAGAAGTAAATGGATTAAACCCAGAAAATATTGTATGCGGAGCGGGCTCAGATGAGTTGTTATATAATTTAGCACGTGGTTATGCAGGGCCTGGCGATGAAGTTTTAATAAGCGATCATGCTTTTAATGTTTACCCAATAGTAGCGTATTGCGTCGGTGCAAATCCGGTTAAAGTTCCAGAAAATAATCTAACTTTTGATGTAGAGGCGACGATTGAATCGGTTAGTGACAAAACGAAAATTGTATTCATCGCCAATCCAAATAATCCAACAGGGTCTTACATCACATCAGATGAACTGAGGAGACTTCGTGCTGGTTTGCGCGAAGATATATTATTAGTAATAGATTGTGCTTACGCAGAATTTGTAACCAATAAAGATTACAATGTTGGGTACGATTTAGTCGACGGTGGAGAAAATACGGTCGTTACACGAACATTTTCGAAGATCTATGCATTGGCCGCATTACGGATAGGTTGGTGTTATGCTCCCCCGCCAATAGTCGATGTATTGAACCGGTTGAGGGGCCCCTTCAATTTGTCCACCCCTGCACAGTCGGCGGGTAAAGCCGCTGTGGAAGATATTAGCCATATGTTAGAAGCAAAGGAGCATAATACTGTCTGGCTACCATGGTTGAGAGACGCACTCACTGAGTGCGGTTTAAAAGTATATCCCAGTGTGGCGAATTTTTTGCTCGTACAATTTGGGGATAATGAAAGTAACAATGCTCAAGAGGCGATGAAATTCTTTGCCAATAAAGGGATATTACCTAGGGAAACAAGTGGCTATGGATTGCCAAATTGCCTTCGGGTTACGGTGGGAAAACAAAAGGAGTTAGAGAAGTTTGTCGGAGTTGTAGAAGAGTTTTTAGCAAAATAAAAATCATGTCAAATATACTGTTTAAAAAAGTTTCTTTTATCGGAATCGGGTTGATCGGCTCTTCTCTGGCCAGAGTTATTCGGCGGGATAATTTGGCACAAGAAGTTGTTGCTTATGCACGCACAGAGCAAACAAGAAGTAAGGCGTTAGAATTAAATCTTGTTGATTCTTCAACAGATAATATTTCAATGGCAGTGGAGGGCGCGGACTTAGTAATTCTTTGTACACCGATAGGAGCCTATGAGACTGTAGCTAAAAATATTTCCGGGTCGCTAAAGCAAGGTGCTATTGTGAGTGATGTAGGGTCAGTCAAAGGCCGCGTGATAGAATCCATAGCGAGGTACATACCTGACGGTGTACATTTTGTACCCTGCCATCCCATAGCTGGGACAGAGAACTCAGGACCGGGTTCGGGTTTTGATACGCTCTTTAAGGATCGTTGGACAATCGTGACTCCAGTTGAGGGTACCGATCCCACTGCAATTGAACGCGTGGCAAATTTATGGCGTTCTGCCGGTAGTAAGATCGAGTATATGGACCCCAACCATCATGACCAAGTATTAGCTATTACTTCTCATGTTCCACACCTAATAGCTTATACTATTGTTGGGACTGCTACTGACCTCGAAGAACGATTGAAGTCCGAAGTTATTAAGTTTGCAGCTAGCGGCTTTAGAGATTTCACTAGGATAGCAGCTTCAGATCCTATTATGTGGCGAGATATATTTCTTAATAATAAAGATGCGGTCCTTGAAATGCTTGGTCGTCTCACAGAAGACTTAGGAGGATTACAGCGGGCAATACGAAACGAAGATGGAGAAAAATTAGAAGCACTTTTCACTCGGACACGTGAAATTCGTCGGAGTGTCATAGAGGTTGGTCAACATATCCCGCCTAAGCCTCCCGACGAGGCTTAAATTTCTTATTTCCATCTGATTTTTGGTATTTTCAAAAATTTAATAGGCCCCAGATATAGGAAACCATCTTGTACCGCTAAAGAAATTTTGATTTCTCGATTTTTAGCTCTTTTTTTATTTGCCATGGCATTAGTTATGAAGCTCAATAACATACCGGTGCTTGCTTTGATTAGTCCTGCAACTACCATCGAATTAATAGTTGCATTTTGACCAGTAATTTTAGCACTTAGCACAGCAATGGGTTGAAGATTTTCATCTAGTGCAAAGGTTCCGTTACCTAAAACTTTTAATTTCCCCCAATTTACGATCATCTTATTAATTTCTATCACCCCACCTTGTTTAGTCCAATTTGTTAATATATTTTTTAGATTAGACCCCTCAAAAATTCCATGTAAGTCAGTTGAAAATTTTATTTTTGCGAATTGATTTTCCATCTTTGGAAGAAGGTTTTTTGGAATTACTAAACTCGCTAAATCCATCTCCATCCTTACTGAAGGACCTTTGTGTGTCACAGTTTTGGTTTCGTATTTTTTATTTAGATGCAGCGATCCGCTAAGCTTCTTAAATTTTATTTGGTTTGCCGGCGGAATGTGAATCAAATTTTCCTTTACGCTGAATTTAATTTCTTGAACTTTACCAAATCGATCTAAATTCAGTCGACCCGTACCCGTTTTCATCTTGGCATTAATATGTTTCAGAGAGTTTTTTCTATAAATGTGTGCTTGATGACTCCCAAATGTTTGAAACTCAAAACTTTTATAATCCCATGAATTTAAATTTATTTTTAATAGAGAAGTGGTCCATAAAAAGCGATTTTTGAATTTAAGTCTCGGTCTTTCAATTTCTAAACACCAGCCCCACGGAAAGCCGGAAATTTCGATATCTTTATGATTGATTTGCAAATCGGTGGTGATATATTTTTTTTTCAAATTTGAAAAACCGCTCTCGATTTTGAATGCTATATACATCCAGCCGCAGTAATAGACTGTGGCAATGCTGGCAATAACTGCCAAGAAGATCACAATCCGTTTTCGGTTTAATTGATTGGTTGCCATAAGTCTTTATAGATACCTAATCCGTTATCGTCGAGCTTATGAAACCGAGTGAATATTCTTATATTCAAAAAAGATTTTCGAGATTTCAAAATAACGATAAATATATGAAGTTTATAACAGAAAAATACCAGCAGTCGGGCCTTCTTTACATAGCATCGGCATTTTTCATTTTTTTCTGGGCGAGTGGATTTATAGCTGCAAAATATGGTTTACCTTACGCTCCTCCACTAACCTTTCTCTCGCTCAGGTTTTGTTTGGCTTTAATAATTTTAGTTGGTATTTGTTTTATCTGGCCCTTTCGTTGGCCTAACAAACTTAGTTTAAATTTCCATCTAGTGGTTGCTGGTTTGCTTATTCAAACAACCTATCTAATAGGCGTATTTTATGGAATTTATCTTGGTCTATCGACGGGTATGATGGCGCTCGTCGTGGGTTTGCAGCCTATAATCACGGGATGTTTTGCATCGATGATGTTAGGTGAAAAGTTAGTTTATAAACAATGGGTGGGTCTTGGCCTGGGGTTTCTCGGATTAAGCTTAGTGGTAGCGGAACAAATTGATTTTTCTGGCCAAACTTTGTGGGGAACGTTATTCGCGGTATTAGCGTTATCTGGGATTACGATTGGTACAATTTATCAAAAACATTATTGTGTCGGGGTCGATATCCGCGCTGCGGTTACCATTCAGAATGCCATTTCATTCCTATTAGCAGGAATTCTAGCCTTTTTATTTGAGCCATTTGAAGTCAATTGGAATATGAATTTTTTTCTTGCCTTGTCATGGTCAGCCGTCGGGCTTTCTGTCATAGCCATTGGCCTATACTTTTTTTTAGTACAGCGTGGTGCTACCGCAAAGGTTACAAGCCTAATTTATCTTAGTCCGCCGACCACAGCCCTGATGGGTTGGCTAATGTTCGAAGAAACCTTTACCACTCTCGCTTTGTTAGGCTTAGTCTTGGCTGTTGTCGGAGTGGCTATTGTCAATCGGTCGGTATAGGTTAGCTGAGAATGAAACAATTGCAGTTATCTATTGATGAACCGGGTGATTTTTGGCTTTTTGCCTATGGATCTTTGATGTGGAATCCCGGATTCCCATTCAAAAAAACACATAAGGCTACTTTAAAAGGCTGGCAACGTAAATTTTGTATTTCTTCCGAAAGCTATAGAGGAACTATCGACAACCCCGGCTTATCTTTGGGATTAGATTTAGGTGGAGAATGTCAAGGATTGGCATTTTTTATATCTGGTAGAGATCGTGATTTTGTTCTTGATTATCTAAGCAAGCGAGAATTGAAAGAACAAGTATATCATTTCTTACCTGTAATAATTAATGTTAGGGGTCTTCGACTAAAGGCCTATACCTTGGTAGTAAATCACGATCACCGTCTATACGTTGGTCAAATGTCTATGCCCCAAATCGCCAAAAGGATTGCATATGCAAATGGGGCTAATGGTTCGAACATGTGCTACCTTAAGGAAACTGTCAAACACTTAGAACTCTTAGGTGTTAAGGATGAAATGCTAACGACGCTATCAATGCTAGTTGATCAATGCCGGAAATAGGGCAAACATATAAAGAGCTATACTTTACCAATAAACCGAGGATCACATGAAGTTTGTAAGTTTTTACTATCAAGGAAATGAATGCTTTGGGATAATAAAAAGTGGAGAGATTATTGATTTATCTGGGCGGCTATCAAACGGCGGAAATATTCGTGATCTTAAGTCATTTTTAGAGGCAGGATCCACCGTAACTAGCACTCTAGGGAAGATATTAAATGATTTTTCTCATACCATCCCGATAAACGATGTTATATTCCGCATTCCTATTGTTAACCCCAGTAAAATTTTCTGCGTTGGACGAAATTACTATGCTTACCATGAGGTAGTCGAAGATGGTCGTCCGGATTGGCCAAGTATATTCCCGCGTTTTTGTGACTCATTTTCTGCACACGAGGAACCCATAATCCGTGGCTTCGACGATGCTGATAAACTTGACTACGAGGGAGAGCTGGTAGTTGTTATTGGTAAACAGGGGCGCCATATTCCAGAAGAAAAAGCAATGTTCCATATCGGCGGTTATACTATTGCTAATGAAGGTAGCGTAAGAAATTGGATTGGCCGGGGAACACAAAATTGTCCTGTTAAAAACCAATGGCGTTCAGGGTCAATGGGCCCTTGGATGGTGTCTGATGACGAAATAGCAGACCCTATGAAGCTTCGAATTATAACGCGAGTTAATGGTGAAGAGCGTCAGAATGGAGGAACTGAAATGATGATCTTCGATATTCCTTTTGTTATTTCTTATATCTCTCGTTTTACTCAACTTGAACCAGGGGATTTGATTTGTACAGGTAGCCCTGGTGGTTCAGCTATTGAACATGATCCCCCCGGTTATTTGGAGCCAGGAGATCATTTGGAAGTCGAAATCGACGGCATTGGACTTTTAAAAAATAGGGTACAAGGAGAAGAGAAAAGTTAATTACCCAAGTGTTATTTGGAATATTTAAAATTACAAATTTCCTGCTGTGCGTTTTCAATTTCTGCTTCGAGTCTTGTCATTAATTCTTGGCGGGATAGTCCTGGAGGTATTGGAGTCAAAAAACGCAGAGTAATAATACCTGATCGTCGAATGAGTTTTCGCCTTGGCCAAAAAAGGCCAGAATTTAAAGCTACTGGTACTACAGGTATTTTTAAGTCCTTGTATAGTGCAGCGACCCCACTGTGATAAAAACCTTTTTGCCCTGGTGCAGTGCGTGTCCCTTCAGGAAAGATTACTATCGATCTGCCGTTTAAAACAGGTCCACGTGCATCTCTAATAAGTTTGCGTATCGTTGAGGCGCCGCCATTTCTTTTAATTCCTATAGCTCCATACTTTTTTGCATACCAGCCAAAAAATGGTAACCAAAATAACTCTCTTTTCAGAATTATAGTTGGACATTCAAGTTCTAAAGGGAAGATAAGAGTATCCCAAGCAGACTGATGTTTAGCGGCAATTATGACGGGCCCTTCCGGGACCAGTTCTTTACCTTCAATATTATGGGTTAGGTTACATATTTTACTTAGAAGAAAATATACAGAATTAGTCCAAAACCTTGCGATAAGTTTACTTGCCGATAGAGGTAGTATCAGAGATGGAAGAAAAGCAAAGCACATCAGGAAAGCCCAAATACCATAAATTGTGTGGTAAAAGAATGTGCGAGCAATGGTCATAGCTTATTCTTTTCTGTAGGAAGGTTATTCTTTAAACCGAATTGAGCGATTATATATTTATTAAACTCACTTGCTAAAAGTTCAGCTGTTCCGGGCCACCGCCACCAATTCTTACGTTTAAACTGTGAAGGAAAAACAGGGTGTGGAACAATCCGAATATTAGGCATTGCCCGCGTAAATTCTAAAAGGCTTCTGGGCATATGATAATTGGCTGTTACTAATCGGAGAGATTTCAGTTGGTTTTTAGACATCCAGATAGAAGTCTCTATAGCATTGCCGGCTGTATTATCTGCGCGGTAACCGATTGCTATACAGCATGCAAACTCATTAGGTTTGCGGCTGACTAATTTTAATAGTTCTTTTACATCCACACCACGAGCAACCCCCGAGATAAACAAATATTTAGCGTAGCTCTTTGACAAAAGGTCCATGCCCACCTCGAGTCGCTCCGACCCTCCAGTTAAGACGATTATAGCATCAGTTTTCAAAGGATTGTAAGTTGGGGTTGCTGGGACATTGTGTACAAACCAAAGCAGTCCTGCTAACCAAATCATGAGAGAAAATAAGAACAATATCAGAATCCCAATACCCCATTTCTTAAAAGGGCGTCCTTTTCTATATCTCAAACCAAGGCTCATAATATTCAGTTTACATTATACGACCAAGGATCCTAATAACTGTGATCCATGCAGTTATAGTAGTGATAGCGATGGCAAATAAACCCGTAGAGATTATCAATGCCCATTGCAAAAGACTTAGCGTTAGAGGCAGTGACAGTTGTTGATCTATTTTATAGCTAATAAAACTCAATATAAAGAGTGTGGCTAAGCCCATACAAGTTCCTATAAGGCTACCCTTTAACCCAATATAAATCCCGTAGCGTTTAAAACGGGCGGCAATATATCGATCTTGGGCGCCCATCAAGTGCAGAAGGTCAACTAAATTTCCATGTATTTTTAGACTCGTTCTTGTAGCGAAAATTATCGTTGTTACCGACACAGTAATAACGAGTAATAATATTATTAGGGCAATTCCTTCAAGAATGGCCGTTAGGGATACAAGCTTGTCTAACCATATCTGGTGATCGTCCACTTGGATATCAGGTATTACTTTTTTTAATTCAGCTCGAAGATTCTCTAAATTAATTTTTGTGTTGGGTTTAGCTTTTACTGATATGAGCCTCGGCAGGGGTAAAAGCATAGTTTCGGAAGTAATATTATGTCCAAGCCAAGGGGTCAGAAGATCCTTTATTTCACTGCTTGAAATTTCTTTTGCGCTCTCAACTCCGGGAAACGATTTTATTAAGGCTAATACAGATTTTAAATCCGTTTCCGATTGAAAAAACTTACCGGTTTTGGTTTCTGGAACTTGTACGGTGAGGTTCCCTTTAAGGTCCGCACGCCAGCGATCTGCGAAAGAAGATAAGATTAAGACTCCTGCTACAATTACAGTTGCGAGCCAAACCATGAATGCGATAAACCAAGGAACATATTTGCTAGCTGGATCTCGGGTTAGTGGTAAGATATCAATAGCCATTACTGAATTAGGTCCTGAGAGGTTCAGTTTGATGATTTTTTATTGTTGCTAGGGATAAACTACCGTTTAGGAGTTGAAGAGTAGGCTTGGGAAAGTCGGTTAAGAGCGTTTTATTATGGGTGGCTAATAAGATAGTGGTCCCATTTCTATTTAATTCTTCAAATAAATACATCAAACGTTTTGCAATATGATCATCGACATTGCCCGTGGGTTCGTCGGCTAAGATTAGTTTTGGCCGAGTCACAACGGCGCGAGCGATCGCGATCCGTTGTTTTTGACCACCAGATAGTGACCGCGGAAGTATGGCCATTTGTTTGGATAGCCCGACCCAATCTAAAAGTTCAGAAGCCTTGGATTTTATTTCATTTTCGGGAGCACCAGCAATTTGAAGAGGTAATGCTACATTTTCTAATGTTGTGAGATGATCTATAAGTTTGAAGTCTTGGAAGACAACGCCCATCATACGTCGTAACTTTGGCAGAATATGACGAGGTGTAGTTGCTATATCCTTTCCAAATAACGAGATTAACCCTCTTGAAGGTCGATGAGCTAAATACATTAAACGTAATAAAGATGACTTGCCGGCTCCACTATCTCCGGTGAGGAAGTGGAAACTTCCTTCCTTTAATTGTAAAGAAATATCGTGGAGAATTTCTGGCCCTAAGCCGTAACGCATTCCCACATTTTGGAACTTAATGACGTCTTCACCGTAAAACAAAATACTTCCTCAAAATTTCTGTATTTGCAAAGTATGGCATACGATGTACCTATATGTCCGTCCTATGTCCTTTATCTTCCAATTAGAATATTAGAATATTAGAATGTTTGAAAAAGATTTAAACAAAAAATTAATTAAATGATTCTGATTTGACAAAATATAGGTAAATTGCATTGTATTTTTTGAAACTTTAGTTGGTGTCCAAAATTAAAAACCGAACTTCTTTGAAAACTTTATTCTCTGAGGCCCAGATTTCCAAGCGCGTCGATGCCTTGGCGCGAGAAATCGTTGCTGATTACCCTAAAGAATTTCTCGTTATTGTCATATTAAAAGGCAGCTTTGTATTTGCTGCTGATTTGATAAGAGCATTAGAAACTAATGGGGGCTCTGCGCAGGTTGATTTTATTAGTCTTTCTAGCTACGGGCTCGGGTCAAATAGCTCCGGTAAAGTTACTGTTAAACAGGATTTAATTGAAGATGTATCCGATCGTCCGGTCTTGGTCATTGATGATATTCTAGAATCGGGAAGGACTATTGCTTTTGCAGTGGAAATGATGAAGAAACGTCATGCTGCCACGGTAAAAACGTGCCTACTACTTGATAAACCTGGAAGGCGAAAGGTAGATATTGAAGCTGATTATGTGGGTTTTAAAATCGACCCACATTTTGTAGTTGGCTATGGATTAGATTTAGCAAATAAATATCGTGGCCTACCATATATCGGGGTCATAGAAGATATTTGAAAAAATTCCGGTTCTTTAAAGATTGTTAACTATGATCTGTTAAAAGATTATTACGGACCAACTATTCAAACTTGTCTTGATCAACCGGAATTTGGTCTAAACCTAAAAGATCGTCGTAACTTGGACGCGGTCTAATTATGGTGAATTTAACATTATCAACCAAAATTTCTGGTATTAAAGGACGAGAATTATAGGTTGACGACATAACAGCACCATAGGCGCCTGCTGATTTAAAATAAAGTAAATCGTTTTCAAATAATTCCGGTAATTCAATCTGACGAGCGAAAATATCGCCCGTTTCACAAATTGGACCGACCACTTCCGAGAGTAAGGTATTTTCATTCGTTGGTTGGAGTACCGAAGAAATGCCATGCTTGGCGTCATAAAGAGCAGGGCGTATAAGATCATTCATGGCAGCGTCAACAACAACGAATCGTTTGTTTTCCGTTTTTTTTATCCGAATTACAGAGGTAACTAAAATACCTGCGTTACCAACCAAAATTCGACCAGGCTCGCAAGTTAAGTGAACATCTAGCTTACCAAGTGTGTTCTGAATCAATTCAGCATATTCTTGGAGTTCAGGCGGCCTTTCATCGTTATAAGTAATACAGAGGCCACCTCCAAGGTCCAACTGGGATAAAGAATGTCCGGCCCTTCGAATAATGTGGACCATATCAGCTACACGTTTGAAAGCTTCTCGGAAAGGTTTTAAGGACGTTAGTTGTGATCCAATATGAACCGCAAGCCCTACAGGTTCAACCGCAGGTAGCACAGCCGCTTTTTGATATAAATGTGGTACAAGATTTATATCTATTCCAAATTTATCCTCTTTTCGGCCAGTAGAGATTTTATCGTGGGTTTGTGCATCGACATCCGGGTTAACTCTGAAAGCTACTGATGCAATCTTTTTTAGTTTCTTTGCGACTTCATTCAGAGTTTCAAGTTCCTCTATAGATTCAATATTGAATTGACCAACACCTTCGGTAATTGCAAATTCCATTTCCTCACGCGTTTTCCCAACCCCCGAGAAGACTATTTTTGTTGCGGGTATTCCCGAAGCGAGTGCTCGACGAATTTCACCTTCGCTGACGACATCGGCTCCGGCACCCAAGTCTCCAAAAGTTTTAATTATGGCTAAATTAGAATTAGCTTTTACAGCATAGCAAATTCTCGAATTTAACTTGTCTAAGGCTTTTTCAAACGCGAGGTAGTCTTCTCTTAAACTAGCCTTGGAATAACAGTAAAATGGCGTCCGAAGAGCTGATGCAATTTCCACCACATCAACGTTTTCAGCAAATAACCTCCCATTTTGATAATTAAATTGATTCATTGCGGGTAAACTCTCGGATATTCTTGCTTCTCTAGGGTAGGAGGCCTCTCAAGGCTGCCCTTTTTACCACACGACCATAGAGGTATACTAATACCAACAATACAAATACACAAAAATATATACCGCATTACAAAAACCTTTCACGGGCTTTTTTTACTGCGGTTTTTACATTTTGTGGTGCAGTTCCTCCAAAGCTGTTTCTGCTTATAACCGATTCCTCAACTCCTAGAACTGAAAATACGTCATTTGTAAATTTTGGTTCTACCGCTTTCATTTCTGCCAGTGATAATTCGTCAAGTCTACAACCTTTTTCTTCGGCAATGCTGACCATTTGGCCGGCGATATTATGGGCCTTTCGAAAAGGAATATTTAAGACCCTTACCATCCAGTCCGCTAAATCTGTTGCAGTAGTAAATCCAATCTCTGCAGCCTTTTTAAGGTTTTGGACATTAAACTCCATATCTTTAAGCATTGCCGTCATTACTGCAATAGAGATTGATAGAGAGTCAGCAGCCTCGAATACGGGTTCCTTGTCCTCTTGTAAATCTTTCGAGTAGGCCATTGGAAGCCCCTTAATCACAGTAATTAAATTAACCAATGATGCAATTATTCTACCGCTCTTGCCTCGGACTAACTCGGCTCCGTCTGGATTTCTTTTTTGGGGCATTATCGAACTACCAGTAGAGAACGCATCACTAAGTCGAGCAAAATCGAATTGTGCAGAGCACCATATCACAATTTCTTCTCCCAACCGGGATAGGTGGAGAGCGGTAATGGAGGCTGTTGATAAAAATTCAAGCGCAAAATCCCGGTCAGATACTGCATCCATAGAATTGGCGGATGGTCGGTCAAAACCCAGCTCTCTTGCGGTTTGTTCTCGGTTAATAGGAAAAGAGGTACCCGCAAGCGCCGCAGACCCCAATGGGCTCTCATTTAGTCTTGCTCTCGCATCACTTAACCGGCCACGATCTCTGCCAAGCATTTCAACATATGCCAATAAATGATGTCCAACAGTAATTGGTTGGGCAGCCTGCAGATGTGTAAAGCCAGGCATTATGGTTCCAGCGTTCTTTTCTGCCTGGTCAAGAATTGCTGTTTGAAAGTTCTTTAGATCTTCATCTAAGGTGTCGATAGCGTCACGCACCCATAATTTAAAATCTGTTGCAACCTGATCGTTGCGTGATCTTGCTGTATGAAGTCTTCCGGCATCGTCCCCGATCTTCTCTGCCAATCGACCTTCTATATTAAGATGAATATCTTCTAGAGATTTTTTAAATTTAAAAGACCCTTTGTCTATTTCATTTTTTATTTCCTTTAATCCATTGATGATGCTTTTCCCGGCAGAAGTATCGAGAATTTTTTGATCAACTAACATTTTACAATGTGCAATCGACGCAGTGATATCTTGAATATATAAACGTTGATCAAAATCAATCGAGGCATTTATATTTTCCATTAATACATCTGGCGAATCTTTGAACCGCCCGCCCCACATTGTATTAGCTACTTTTTTACTTTCCTGGCTAGGTAGTATCGTGGCAGGTTTAGGCTTTTGTTTAGATGTAAGAATTTTTTTTTCGTTCATGGTTTGATCTCAATTTTGTTCAAGAGGTAAAATGCGTAACTTTATCCTCGTATCTATCGCTTTTTTGGTCATCGCCATTGCCATCTGGGCGTTTTTTATCGATAAATCAAGTCAAAATAGCGTCGATACAAAAACTATTGTACCACTACTAACAGGCTCAATGAAAAATTTTATACCGACTAGCTCGGTCGGGCCGACTTTGAAATTAAAAGTTCTTGATAAGAAAGGCCGGTGGATATCGCTTGAAAAGTACTACGGAAAAATTCTGTTAGTAAATTTTTGGGCCACTTGGTGTGCACCTTGTATACGTGAAATGGCTTCGCTGGATAAATTGCAGGAAAAACGCGGCGGGAGTGATTTTACTGTAATAGCAATATCCCAAGATTTAATGGAGTGGAGGGCAGTATTGCCGTTCTTAAAAAAGTCTCAACTTAAAAACATCCTTACATTTGTGGATAGAAAAACTCAATTGGCGCGGTATTTAAAAGTTACTGGGCTACCAACCACAATTCTATTTTCAAAAAATGGCAAGGAACTCGGGCGCCTTAAAGGTACTGCAGAATGGGATTCATCTGAGGCGATAGAACTGATTGATTATTATCGAAAAATAAGTAACTAAATCATCAAGAGGGGGCAGGCACCTTTTGCGAATAATCATAAAATCCTTTGCCAGATTTTCGTCCGAGCCATCCAGCTTCTACGTAGTTCACCAATAAAGGGCAGGGGCGATATTTACTATCACCAGATCCGTTAAATATCACTTGCATTATCGATAAACATGTATCAAGTCCAATAAAGTCGGCAAGTTCTAAAGGCCCCATTGGATGGTTTGCGCCAAGTTTCATGGCTTGGTCTATATCATTAACATTACCAATACCCTCATATAGTACAAACATGGCTTCATTCAGCATGGGTACCAGAATGCGGTTGACTATAAAGGCCGGAAAATCTTGAGAAGTCACTGCTGTTTTGTCCAGCCTCGAGATGAAATCAATGATAGTTTGATAGGTAACATCATCGGTGGTAATACCCTTGATTATTTCCACAAGATTCATTACTGGCACAGGGTTCATGAAATGCACCCCTATAAAAGCATGGGGGCGATTTGTCTCCGCGGCTAAGCGAGTTATAGAAATTGAAGAGGTATTTGTTGCTAAAATAGTATTTTGATGAATTATTGGTAGTAGTGTTTTGAAGATTGATTTTTTTATCTTTTCTTCCTCGGTTGCCGCCTCAATTATGAGTTCGCAATCACCAAAGTCTTCCAAATTTGTTGTTTTTAAAATATTAGAGGATATTGCCTGATAGTGCTTTTTGGTAATTCGTTTTTTTTCGTGTAGCCGTTTTGCCTGTTTCTCAATACCAATTAGCGATTTATCTATTATCTCTTCAGCAATGTCATAAAGTAAGACATCGAAGCCAAACTGGGCGCAAACATGAGCTATTCCGCTACCCATTTGTCCAGCCCCAATTATACCAACTTTGGTAATTTTTGAGCTGGTTTTCATTTTAAAATTTCATCCAATTTTAATAAAGTAATATGAAATTATCGAGGTTTGACATTTTGTTTGTCAAGTTCAGTAGCAAGAGCTGGTAATTCTTCAAAAAGATCACCAACTAGTCCGTAGTCCGCAACCTGAAAAATTGGTGCCTCTTCATCTTTATTTATGGCGACGATAACTTTGCTGTCCTTCATTCCGGCAAGGTGTTGAATTGCGCCAGAAATACCAACTGCCACATAAAGCTCAGGCGCTACAATTTTACCGGTTTGACCGACTTGGTAATCATTAGGGACATATCCTGCGTCAACGGCTGCGCGGGAGGCTCCAACCCCTGCCCCAATTTTATCTGCCACAGCTTCCACTAAATGAAAATTGTCTCCCGATTGCATGCCTCGACCACCAGAAACTACTATACGAGCTGATGTCAATTCCGGACGCTCTGATCTGGTCAATTCTTGACTAACAAAAGATGAAATTTCCGGGCTATTTTTTGCATCTATTGCTTCTATAGTTGCTTGCATTTCATCAATTTCAGCTTTCTCAAATGCAGTACTGCGCACAGTTATGACGAGTTTGGCGTCTTCCGCTTGAACCGTTGCCAATGCATTTCCTGCATAGATAGGTCGAACAAATGTATTTGCCGACTGTACTTCGACAATATCGGAAATTTGGGCAACATCCAGAAGAGCTGCAACACGGGGGGCAATATTCTTGCCACTAGTAGTATGCGGAAATATGATATGTGTATAATTGCTAGCTAATCCAACAATAAGCTCGGCAAATGGTTCAGCGAGACCATTAGCGTATACAGAATCATCAACAATACACACCTTACTGACGCCGGATATAGCTGAAGCTTCATTTGCAGCTTCCTGACAATTTTCCCCTGCAATTAACAGATCAAGATCTTTATCCCCTAATTCTAAAGCGGCCGTTACGGTATTGAGTGTTGCTCCTTTAATTTCATGGTTGTCATGTTCCGCGATTACTAAAACAGTCATCAGATTACTCCTGCTTCGTTTTTCAATTTATCGACAAGTTCTGCAACATCGATAACCTTACCTCCACCCTTACGAGGTGGTGGTTCATCTACACGCAAAGTTTTCAGTCTAGGTGTGGCATCGACCTCAAGATCCGCTGGTGAATATTCGTCGATCTGTTTTTTCTTAGCCTTCATAATATTTGGAAGCGATGCATACCGCGGTTCGTTGAGTCGCAAGTCTGTGGTGATAACCACGGGCATAACAAGGTTTACGGTTTCCAGACCTCCGTCAATTTCACGAGTTATCCGTGCTTTTCCATCATTAATTTCTACTTTGGATGCAAAGGTACCCTGTGCCCAACCCATTAAAGCTGCCAGCATCTGACCAGTTTGGCTACAATCATCATCAATAGCTTGTTTTCCAAGAATTACGACATCTGGACCTTCTTTTTCACAAATGGCTTTTAGAAGTTTCGCTACTGCTAACGGTTGCAATTCTTCATCAGTTTTAACATGGATTCCGCGATCTGCGCCCATAGCTAAAGCTGTTCGAATTGTTTCTGCACATTTTGCTTCCCCCAAGGATACAGCTATTACCTCGGATGCGGTTCCGGCCTCCTGAAGTCTAATTGCTTCCTCTACAGCAATTTCGTCAAAAGGATTCATAGACATTTTAACATTGGTTAATTCAACACCGCTATTGTCTCCTTTAACGCGAACTTTAACGTTGTAGTCTATGACCCGCTTTACTGCGACAAGAATTTTCATGATAAACTCGGATTTAAAATAACATTTGATTATTCACACAACTGTATTCCTAGTACCTATAGATATACGAACAAATACGAGAGGGATCAATACATTCAATAATTCTATAAGTGTCTAAGTTTTTTTTTAGTCTCGACCAATCAAAAATGCTGTTGCGATTAAGGCAATTGCTACCGCTTGGAATAAAATTCGATATCGCATAA
This sequence comes from Rhodospirillaceae bacterium, assembly GCA_002712335.1. Next base: position 47,140 of record PATI01000049.1, read on the forward strand.
GTATATTTGATCGTTTTGCGTTGACCCTTCCAGGTCGCAACATCCCAAATAATCCTGTGACCAATACCAAAAAGGTAAGGCCAACAGCAAATATCACGAGCCATGGGAATGTTTGTTGCATAGTTATTTATATAAATAAGGTACATTATTTTAGTTACAAGTCCGAGATCATTATTTAAATTTTCTGAATGTTATAGAACAAAATTTTTAATAATATCTGGTGTCTGAAGCCAAAGTATATGAGTTTTCTCGATCGAATTAAAAAGTGTAATAATGTTGACGATCTCTCGAAGTTTATACCCTTTGTTGTAGAGGGAGCCCGTGTTGGTTGGATACATCATGAATTTTGCCATGTGTTGAAAAAATTTGATCATATCTTTGAATTTTTTGAAAAAAAAATTTGTCTGTCACCCCAATTATTAACCTATCAGGAGAGGACCATGGCCATTGATCGTGTGGTCAAATTTCTCGCAGAGGAGGGTTGGATTGCGCAACGCTCAGACGAGCTATATCCTGTTAGTACAGGATATTATGCAACACCGTTTTTTGAAATGGACCGCAGTGCTATTTCTAGGTTTGGTGTGTCTGCCCATGGAATTCATATCAATGGTTTCGTCAGTTTAAGAAATGAAATTTTCATGTGGATTGGGCGTCGTGCTGATGATAAATCAACTTACCCGGGCCAACTTGATAATATGGTGGCAGGAGGACAACCGGTGGGACTTAGTTTGCTCGATAATATTTTAAAAGAGTGTGCCGAAGAGGCAGCAATTCCTCCCGATTTAGCTCGAAAGGCAAAAGCGGTGGGATCCATTACTTATCAATATGAAGAAAATAACTGTTTAAAACCAGATACTATGTTTGTGTTTGACTTGGAATTACCTAGTGACTTTAATCCCATCAACACAGATGGAGAAGTTGCAGAATTTAAGTTACTACCTGTTAGTGAGGTAATGTCAATCACAGCTAACACAACGGCATTTAAATTTAATTGTGCGGCGGTAAATATTGATTTTTTTATTCGGCACGGTCTCTTATTACCCGAAAATCAGGACTATATAGAAATTCAACGTGGATTGCACAAGTGAGTTTAACTTTGACCAAGGGGCGGTTATTAAGAGCCACTTCTAAACTTTGTAGTCAAGACGCAGATTTAGAAAAAGTTGTAAAAAAATACGGTGTCCCACCACTTTGGAATAGGCCAGAAGGTTTTAGAACATTAATATATTTGATACTTGAGCAACAAGTATCACTTGCCTCCGCACGTGCAACCTTTGAAAAGTTAGTGTCCTGGCTAGGGTCCGACCCTACACCAAAGGAAATTTTATTACTTAGCTTTGAGGAACTGCGCGCTATTGGCTTCTCACGGCAAAAAATTTCTTATAGTCGTTTGTTATCCCAAGCGATTATTGATGGTAACCTTTCTATAAATGATTTGGGCAAACTTAGTGATCAGGCAGTAAAGAGTGAACTAATGAAAATTAAGGGGATTGGTCCTTGGACAGCAGATATATATTTAATGGAAGCACTGAGTCGACCGGATGTTTGGCCAACTGGAGACCTTGCACTAGCTGTAGGAGCAGAAAAAGTTAAGAAACTGGCATCTCGTCCGAATCAAAATGATTTAAATAAATTGGGGGAGCAGTGGCGTCCCTTCAGGTCTGTCGCAGCTCGTATACTCTGGCATTATTACCTTTGTGAAATTAGGCCGCAACCGGGAGAAAAACCTTCATGACTGATTTACCAAAACTTTCAGGTCCTAATGTTGAACCAAATTCCGGTTACACTAAAAATCTTGTCATTTTACTGCATGGGTATGGTGCCAACGGTGATGATCTGATTGGACTAGCTAATCCTTTATCAGAATTTTTACCAGATACCGCCTTTATATCACCCAACGCCCCTTACCCTTGCGCACAAAACCCGTTTGGCGGATTGCAGTGGTTTGATGTTTGGGAAGGGGATAGTCGAGACCGTCTAACTCAAATAGAATTAGCTTCTGCTACGATAGATGAGTTTATTGATGTCGAGTTAGAAAAGCGCAGTTTACTTGACAAAAATTTTGCGTTGCTTGGATTTTCACAAGGGACAATGCTATCTTTACATGTTGGGGTCCGCCGCTCTAAATGTCCAGCGGGTATTCTAGGTTATTCGGGTAGACTTGAAGCACCAGAAAAGCTTTCCACTGATTTAATTGTGCGCCCCCAAGTAATGTTAATCCATGGAGAGGAAGACCCCTTATTGTCTATAGACCTAATGCAAGCTGCTGCTTCTGAGCTTAGAGAAAATGGAGTAAAAGTTGATACCCATTCGAGACCTGGGCTTGCCCATGGAATTGATCAAGAAGGAATAATATTAGGTGCGGAGTTCTTGGCACGCATATTCGAAATCAATAATTAATTTCCCATTTAGTTCTTAAGCCTTGACCTTCTTAGCTCTGGATCCCAATGACCCTTGCCTTCGAGGTCACCCATATTGAAAATCCAGTTATAGCCATCGACAGGATTACTTAAAATTTCCCAACAATTACCGTCCCGATCCCAAAAGTGAAAACTGTAAGTGCCGTGTTGTTCCAATGGCTTTGAAATATTATATAAACCCCATTTTTTTGCACCATCGAGGACGGATTTATGAGATTTATCAACTTCTAAATCATTCTCGACATCAATTCCGTTATGATTGAGGCGGGGCATTTCCTGCATATTTTTATCTTGGACCACTGCATAAATATGATTACCGCCAAGCCTTATCATCAGAGAAATCTTGCTGGTTTGTATAACGTCAATACCGAGAAATTTCTCATAAAATTTTCGTGTAGCGGTTAGATCCTTTGAGCCCAGAGTGCCATGCGATAAAAATTTCGAATTTATAACAGATAATTTTTTATCCATTTGGACCTTCCTTTCGAATACATCGTGCAGGGCTAGGAATTAAATGCTTAAAGAAGATATGGGTCAAACCTATTATAATGGGATGGCGTTGTATGGCCGTTAATTACCTTGTATCATTTTCTATATAAAAATGAACAAATGAGAAGAGTTACAACTGTTTGTTTGTTATAGAGAAAAATAATACTAGGTTAAAATATTTTGGCTTCAATTAATGACTCACCTGCTCTGGTTCTTAATGCCGATTTCCGGCCTTTGAGTTATTTCCCATTATCGCTATGGAGATGGCAGGATGCTGTAAAAGCGGTCTTTCTCAATCGGGTAAATATTGTTGCTGAATACGATGTCTTTGCACGTTCGCCATCTTTTACAATGAAATTGCCCAGTGTTATTGCTCTCAAGGAATACATACCCCTGTCCAGACAGCCGGCATTCACAAGGTTTAACGTATTTCTCAGGGATCGCTTTGATTGCCAGTATTGTGGAGAATGGTTTCCAGTCCACGAGTTAACTTTTGATCATGTTGTACCCCGTTCTAAGGGAGGTAAGACAAATTGGGATAATGTTGTAACAGCTTGTTCAGTTTGTAACCTAAGGAAGGCCAATAAAAGTGTGAAAGAAAGCGAAATGTATCCACAAAATATGCCCAAACAACCATCCACTTGGCAATTACAAGAAAACGGACGGGCTTTTCCGCCTAATTACCTTCATGAAAGTTGGCATGATTTTCTTTACTGGGACTCTGAATTACAGGAGGAGTAAAGAAGTTATGACTATAATTTACCTTAAATCAACAGGTTTCCCTTTGCTGCGTTTTAACAGGAGGGGTGTTCGACTTTGAATCCTCCAGCGATACCTTTTTGCGTAACGCGCAACATCGGGGATATTCCACGCTTCATCGAATTGATGGTTGGTCAGCCCTGTATGTTTTAAAAGGTCATTGTGGTCCAAGGTGTCACTTTCTGAATGACGTATCAACCAGCACAGAGACTCCCAACCGCTGTTACAAAATTTTTCACTCGGGGTACCCTCCACTAACCCTCGTCCGCTTGGAGCATCAATAATTTCTACTCCATTCCAGAAAGCAATATGATTTCTAATAATGCATGCTTCTTTATAAGGTTTCTTGTACTCCCAAGCGGCTCCAATATTGATGTCTTTGCCAACGATAACGTCTAAGTAGCTGGCAAAACCTTTCCAATGGCAAAATGTTTGCTGAAGGCTAGGGTTTGCACGCACTAATTTTGAATTTACATTCTTTAGGGGAAAATATGCATTACCTTCCACGTGAGCAATTATTTTGCTTTCTGCTAAAATAGTTTTTTTCCATATAGCTGTTGGCATGACGCTTTTTTAACCTGAATTTAACTTAAAAATTTTATGAGCTTTAAAGTTATATTTTTCCCAAGGCTTCTAAAATTATTGTTGGTGACATGGGTTGGGATGTTATTTTTCCCCCGAAAGGGCGGATTGCATCATTTACAGCATTCATCACAACAGCAGGTGCAGCGCCAGTTCCTGATTCTCCAACGCCCTTAGCTCCTAATTCGGATACACCGGTATGAGTCTGGATGTGAGAGACATTTATATCTGGCATTTCTCCAGCCATGGGGGTCAAGTAATCGGCAAGTGTAGCATTTTGTAACTGACCTGCGGAGTCATAAACACATTCCTCGTAAAGAGCACCACCCAGACCTTGAACGCATCCACCGCGTACTTGCTCATCAGCGAGCTGCGGATTAATTACCCGACCACAATCCTCTACGACCCAATGATTTAAAAGTTTTATAAATCCCGTATCTATATCAACCTCAACGTAGGCACCCTGTATCCCATTGGTAAAAATATAGAGAGCATCACGCAGTCGAAAACGATGTGTTGCGGATAAAACGGGTTGTATATGGTTTGGCAGTTCTGAGACCTGAAAGTGACCTATTCGTCCGATCTCTGCTAAGGAGATCCGTGATACTGTATCGCCTTTATTCACAATATTTCCATTAACAATATCGAGGGCGTCTATATCTGCCTGAAGTAAAGCGCCGGCAATCTCGAGTATCTCTTTTCTAAGGCTTAATGCAGCCTGATAAGTAGCTTCACCCCCTATTGCAGTGGCGCGAGAAGCATAAGTTCCACCCCCATAGGGCACAGCGTCGGTATCACCCTCTATTACTCGAACAGAATCTATGGGCGTTCCTATTGTTGCAGCAGTGATTTGACCCATCACCGTATCAACACCTTGTCCCTGGTCAGTAACGCCGACCATGCATAATATACCCCCAGAGGGCTCCAATTTAACGGTGCATGCATCTTGCGTCGCAATGGGGGCTCCACCAGCACCATAGTACCCTGACGGACCCGGTGCAGTGCCTTTTATGAACGCGGCTATTCCAATACCTCGCTGGATTCCCTTTTTTCTAAAAGCAGCTTGCTCGGTTCGAAGACTATCATAATTCATCTCTGCAACGAGAGTCTCAAGGCATTTTTGATGAGATAAATCCTGCATCTCAATTCCCGCTGCGCTAGTACGTGGGTATGAGTCGTCACGCATGACGTTAAGACGTCTAAACTCCACGGGATCAATACCACAAGCGTCAGCGGCCTGGTCGACCAAAGACTCTCCTACAGAATTTCCAATAGGGTGTCCTACTGCGCGATATTGTGATGTCGGAACTTTGTTCAGATAGACAACTTGTGTTGTCGCACGATAATTCTGATGGGCGTATGGGCCACCGGTGATGTTCAGGATCTGATTTGCTTCGAAAACGCTGGTTCTAGGATACTGTGAATATGCGCCAGCGCCGGACCGTATATCTATATCCATTGATGTGATGATCCCATCTTTGGTAACAGCAATCCGTCCTTTTACCCGGTTTTCCCTCGCATGAATGTCGGTTGCGAAACTCTCTAGACGATCAGCTATAAATTTAACCGGTCTTCCGAGTTTTATGGATGCGGCCGTTGTGGATACTTCATCGCCAAAGGTATGGATCTTGAGACCAAAAGAGCCGCCGACATCCGGTGCTACAATTCGAACATTATGTTCGGGGACACCCAATGTGCGAGCAAACACTGCCTGAATCATATGAGGGCATTGGCTACTGGTGTGTATGGTTAACCGGTCAGTACCGGGGTCAAATTCTGCTAAAAGCGCGCGGGGCTCTAAACTTACAGCGGTATGGCGCCCAAACGTAAAACTATCCTCAATAACGATATCGGCTTCGGATGTTGCTTTTTCCACATCCCCAGTTTCAATAGTTTTTTCAAATGCAAGATTATCCCCTAATTCAGGGTGGATTATTGGTGTCTCTGGGTCGAGTGCAGTTTCCTTGTCAATCACGACTGGTAATTCTTCGTAGTGGATAGAAACTAATTCGCACGCGTCTTCCGCAACAGCACGGCTGCTCGCAACTACCATGACAATTGGTTCACCTTGCCAACATACCCTGTCAACCGCCATTGGGTTTTGTGGCGCAGATTTCATACCTTCAAAACAAACGAGAGTACCAACCCAAGGCCCTGTACACATCTCCGAGAGTTCTTCACCCGTCATCACGAGCGCTACATCAGGGTGTTCCTGTGCGGCCTTAATATCTATCGATAAGATTTTTGCATGCCCGTAGGGGCTCCTTACAAACGCTGCGTGAAGAGTACGGTGTGGCATAATATCGTCTGTATAGCGCCCTCTACCTGCTACAGCTCGCTTCGCGGCATCGCGTGACAGGGTACGCCCGACGTAACTGTTAGGACGGTCTATCAGATTAATTGGGGTTTCCTTACCCATTACTTACCGTCCCTTCAAGCGGTTGTTGATGGTTGTTTCAACAGCATCAATTATAGCGTGATATCCTGTACAACGGCAAAAATTGCCCGATAAATGATTTCGAATATCGTCTCTGTTTATGGGTTTAGTGGTACGCAAAAGTTCAGCTGCGGTGACCAACATCCCTGGTGTACAGTAACCGCATTGCATAGCATTTCTTTCTACAAAGTTCTTTTGCAGATCTTCTATCTCTTTAGTTTCTGTAAGCCCTTCTACAGTGACGACATCGGCGCCATCGGCCTGAACCGCCAGCATCAAACAGCCGCGTACGACTGCATTATTCACCCGAATGGAGCACGCACCACAAACACCATGTTCACAGCCTAAATGAGAACCAGTGAGGCCTAATTCCATTCGAAGAAAATCTACAAGATGTTGGCGAACCGGAACGGTCTTGGTAATTTTTTCGCTATTGACCGTAAGAGTGATTTCCATCGTATTTTCACTCATTACTGTGTCTCCGCTCGGTCTAGGGCAGTTCTGAGAACTCTTCCTGTGAGTACATTTTGTAAATGTAGTTTCATGGCTGAACTACCTTGTAGGTTCTCCATTGGGTTCAAGTCGTCGTTTAAGGATTCAGTTACAGTTTTGCAACAATCTTCTGACCATGTTCTTCCAATCATTGAGGCTATAGTTTTTTTTGCAAGAGTGGGTTTATCTTCACTGCCAAAATAGACTAATTTTAAATTTTTAAATTTTTTGTCTTTGACCTGTGCAAGACACGCTATTCCGGCCATGGCAAAGTCGCCATGCCTTTGAGCTAGTTCCATAAATACTGAAATGTCTTCAGGGCTTTCCACTGGAATAAGAATTTCGACTAATAGCTCGTTTGATTTTCGTTCGGTCTCATATAGTCCTTTGAAGAAGTCTTCGGCGGTAATCTCTCGTCTGCCTTTCAAGCTTTCAACCACCATAATGGCGCCTAAAGCAAGGGCGCAGGCCGGCATTTCGGCAGCAGGGTCAGCTAGAGCAATACTACCTCCGATGGTCCCGCGGTTTCGAACTGCAACATGTGCGACATGGGGCATTGCTTTACTAATTAGTGATAAATGCTCAGAAATGATGGAGGATTGAGCAACGTCTATGTGACGGGTAAGAGCTCCAATTCTAACGATTTCGTCTTCGAGGGTAATTCCTTCGAGGTCCTGCAGTCCATTAATATCAATGAGTGTATTGGGCTGTGAAAGGCGCATGTTCAGGGTTGGCATAAGGCTCTGACCCCCTGCAATTATACGCCCTTCATCACCTAATTCATCTAATAGTTCTAGCGTTTGTCGTAATGAATTTGCTTTTATATAATTAAATTTGGGCGCCTTCACGCCTTTCTCCTTCTTAGAATTAAAGAGTTAGATGACATATAATTCTATAATGCTCCCACCTTAAGCTTTTAAGCGCAAGATGCAGGATAAACATTTTTTCCCGTTTCCAATTGTATCAAAACAAGGTAACCATAATTAGATTAAACCTGTCTGGAGAAACTGACGTGGCGAATAAAGATTTACGAAACTGGATCGATGAAATTCAAAATTCAGGGGAATTGCATAAAATTTCGGGCGCAGAACCTAAGGAAGATATTGGCGGTATTGTTGATATTGTCCAGCGTAAGATGGGAAACCCAGCGCTTATCTTTGATGACATTCCGGGGTTTCCCAAAGGCCATAGAGTGCTAGCTAATCTCCTGACCTCTACACCGAGAATTAATTTAGCGCTCGGGCTACCAGTTAATGCCTCAGAAATGGAATTGGTGCAGTGGTGGCGTAAATACATGAGTGATGCTCCTTCGATTCCGCCGAAGCAGGTAAATGGCGGCCCACTTTTAGATAACGTTTTGGAAGGTGGAAATGTGGACTTAACATCTATTCCAACCCCCGTCTGGCATGAACATGATGGTGGCCACTTTATTGGAACCGCCTGCATGGTGGTGATGAAGGATCCTGATAATGATTGGATTAACTATGGTACCTACCGAATGCAAGTTCATGAAAAAAATGTGGCCTCCGTGATGATGTCTCCGGGTAAGCACGGTCGACTGATTATGGAAAAATATCACTCCCGAGGCGAACCTTGCCCGGTCGCAGCTGCGTTTGGAATGCATCCAGCTTTATTTATGCTTGCGGGCCTTGAGATCCCATATGGAAAAAGTGAATATGAAGCTGCCGGGGGAATATTCGGCGAAGCCGTTGAAATTATAAATATGCCCAAAACTGGGCTGCCCGTGCCCGCGAATGCTGAAATTTGCCTGGAAGGTTTCATTCACCCAGATGATGAAGTAGTCGAAGGTCCACTGGGGGAATGGACTGGTTACTATGCTGGAGGCCAGAGACCGGAGCCCGCAATTCGTGTGGAAACAATGATGCACAGGGACAAACCCGTGCTCATGGGGGCTGTGCCGGCTGTGCCGCCGAATGATAATACTTATTACCTAGGTCATTATCGTTGTGGTGCTGTTTGGTCACAACTGGAGGCAGCCGGTATCCCCGAAGTGAGAGGAGTATGGGCACACGAGGCGGGAGGAAGCAGATTCTGGCTTACGGTTTCGATTAAGCAACTATATGGAGGGCATGCGAAGCAAGCAGGGTTGGTGGCATCTCAGTGCCTGGCGGGCGCCTACTGTAATCGCTGGACCGTGGTTGTGGACGAAGACATAGACCCAACTAATGTCAATGATGTCCTATGGTCCATGTGTACAAGGTGTGATCCCCGTGAAGATGTTGAGATTGTTTCGGGAGGTTGGAGTTCACATCTGGACCCAATGTGTTTTGATGACGAAACTGATCGCCGTAATGCCCGTGTAGTGGTCGATGCTTGCATTCCATTTCGCCGTCAGGAAACTTTTCCGATTGTTGCGCGTAACAGTCCCGAACTCGATTCCCGTATACGTGCGAAATGGGGGAATATTTTACCGGATAGTTTTGTTAAGGCCGTAAAATAAGCCTCCGTATCTTTGAATAGTGGTTAAATGAACTATAACCTGTGAGGTACCGCCTAGATAGTCTTTGCTGAGTTGTATTGGACGATTATGACGATACTAGATGAAGGTGCGGTAGAAGTATTAAAGATTAATAATAAAAATTTATTTTTACCTTAAATTTTTCATGATAATGAGTGTTATATGTTCTAGAGGCGAAATTTTGCCATAATTGAAATATATGTTGGTCTGATGAAAGATTTAAAATTTGGTGTTCAATTTTTATTAGTGACTTATTTGTTTTCTTTTCCGTTCGTGAATTACGTAAGTGCGCAATCCGATGTTGAGAAACAAAACGGTGTTTTGATGCCCCATTTACAGCTCAGTCATGCGGGAGCTAAAGGTGATATAAAAAAGCGGATGGAAAACATGAAGGCTATAGGGACTGGAATGAAGCGAATTGGGGTAATAGTCCGGGGTCGAAAACCTTTTGATGGCTCCATAGTAGCAGCAGCCTCAGAGCGAATAGCCCTAAACGGCCGAGGAGCTATTGAGTTGTTTTCTAAAAATAGTCAAGGACGATTCAGTAGAGCCTCTCCTAAAATTTGGGCGGACTGGGAAGAATTTTCCCGATCAATGAATGCTATGGTAAGAGCCGCAACAGTACTCGCCGAAGCCGGTCGTGCCGGAAATGAGGAGGCCGTGAAGTCGGGGTATCGTGCGCTCGGGAAGACGTGCTCTGGATGTCATCGGAATTTCCGCGAGAAAAAGAAAAGGTATCCTTAAACTTTTTTTGAGAGCCAAATAGCTAATTTGGTTCCACCTTTAATTGCTCTGGATAAAGTTTTGTGGCCTGGTGTTTCCTCCGCCCCTTCTTCAATAGCCTTATCTCTATGAGCTTGCTCGTCCTTGCGGAATTCCTCTATCACAGCGCGAAGTTCGTTTTCATCATCACCGAGCTGTTTTGCTTGACTTTCGTAGTGTTCGTCGATGACTTCTTCCACGGCTTGAGTGCATGTCATAGCTGCTTTTGGGCCAAGAAAAGCCGTGCCGGCGCCAAGCATAAAACCTGCTACGTGCCATAATGGTGAAAGGGCAGTCGGTCTAACCTTGCGGTCAGCGATTAATTGATTGAATTTATCCAAATGTCGTTGTTCCTGATCCATCATTTCTCTTATTGGGGCCTCGGCTTTTGTTCCAGAAAGAACAGCCAGCTGTCCTTGATAAATCCTAATTGCTCCGTGTTCTCCGGCGTGGTCCACACGAAGGATCGTTTCAACTATCTTCTTTGGGTGGGGATCACCAGGCATTCTATTTTCGCCGGTGACGTTTAATGGTTTTTGCTGATTTTGTTTCATAGCGTAGTTTTAGAAAATCTACATAGTGATGAAATCCCACAAATTAGGGAAAGGACCCCAGATATTAAAAAGTTATATCCTGCGAGAGAAATTCCAAACAAACTCCAGGCAACCTGATCACATCTTGCGAATGGTTGTGCTAAAAGTTGGCGTCGGAGTTCTTCAACTGAGTTGCCGGTAATATTACCGGAACATCCAGTGGGCCCAGAAATCCAACCATATTCGATGGAGGCATGGTATACACCGATTAAAGCAGTTGTGGCGAATGCAAGGGATATTATACCAAGTAATACCCTTCTTATGGTGGGTAGTATTGGTAAAGAAGCAATTAGACATAACCCAAGCACAATGGCGTGGGGCCATCGTTGCGCATTACAAAGAGTACAAGATATCAAGCCAGCAGAATATTCAAGAATTAACGCGGATATAAGAAGACTAGCCGATGCCATGGCAGCAATCATTACAGTGTTGTAATGTTTAAATGGGGAGAAAGAACTAGTTTTCATAATACAGTTGATATGTGGCCTAAAAGGTCGAGGGTCAAGATAAACCGTTCTTTAAAAGAAAATTTCTACGATTACAAATCCAGCAATAATAAGGAGGACGACTGCTACCAACATAAGGCCCAATCGCTTTTCGATAAAACTCCTGATTGAAGGACCTAAAAAAAATAATAAACCAGCGACTAAAATGAACCTCAGACCACGTGAGAATATAGAGGCTATAGTAAAAGTTGAGAGGTCAAGTTGCGTTGCCCCACTAGCAATTGTAATCACTTTATAGGGAAATGGAGTAGTGCCTGCTATGAAAACGATCCAGCTACCCAGTTCGTTATAACGTTCCTGAAATTTGGCGAAAAGCGTCGTATATCCATAAAGTTCTATGAGTGTTTTACCGACTGTATCATAAAGAAAATACCCGACGGCGTAACCAAATAGTCCACCTAGAACCGATGCTAGGGTGCATGCTATTGCAAGCACTAACCAGCGGGTACGTGTCGCGAGTACCATCGGGATTAATAATAGGTCCGGTGGAATCGGGAAAACAGAGCTCTCGAGAAAGGAAATTACAATCAATAACCAAAAAGCTTTGGGATGAGCAGAAAAAGAAAAAACCCAGTCGTAAGATCGCTTCAGCAAGACCAAACCTTTCAGAGCATTTGAACGGATCTGTTTTTAGTTTATAAAATCTGTAAAGTTACATTTATTCTTTAATTTAAATTTATATAATCTAGATTTAGACGTGTTCTGTTTTTTCATGGAATAAAAGACGACTTTGCTTGACTATAGGGTATAAAATTGGTCATTTTGCATGCAATTGAGTCATCAGCCCCTCTGGCGGAATTGGTAGACGCGCTAGACTCAAAATCTAGTTCTCGCAAGGGAGTGCCAGTTCGATTCTGGCGGGGGGCACCATATTGTGGTTTTTTAGTCAACACGAATTAAAACTTTCCCGTCTAATGCCGTGAACCCAACGTAGGTAAAGCTAATTTTGGAATCATTAGAAAAATCCTTCCATGCCCTGTGTTCGTGCAGCTTCCACCCGGGATAATTAAAATATTCGTCGAATAGGATCATAGTTCCAGATTGAAGTCTTGAGCCGATATGATCCAAAACTGTGGCTGTAGAGCTATAAAGATCGCAGTCAATGTGAGCAAAGCTCACTCTCCTATTCTTATCAACAAAAAATTTTGGTAGTGTTTCTCTAAATAGTCCGGGAACCAAGGAGACATTTGAGGGCACATTGGGCATTTTATTTTGCTTAAATGCGCCAGTGGTTTCTATATGGCCCGACCAATTTTCTGGCAATCCTTTAAAGCTATCAAATCCAAAAACAGTTGTTCCACCTGGAACTATTGATGCTATCTCACTAATTGTATTGCCGGTGGCAACTCCAAATTCCAAAAAAAGGCCATCTGTAGGCGAGTTATTAATAGCAAAATGGATTATATCGCGATGGGTCCTGAATATCTGTGCCTCTGGCATCTCAGCTTGCACAAAATCTGCAGATTCCGAGCGGGCTCTCATTTGCAATTCGTACAGTAGATTACGAGCATAATACTTATAATAAAATCTATCTAAAAGGCGTTGAGCTATATTTCTTTTGGGTTTCAAAATGCTAGCCCCTGAAATTGTTGCATTGTAATAAACTTTGTAACCGGAACATACATAACCAAATTTACTGACACTAGCCTTTTTATAATTGACCTCAAGAAATAAAGAGGAGTTAAATTGTTTTAGGTAAATATTTTTAGAAAATTAATCTTGATTCTGAGATTATTGAGAAAAAATTTCTCTTTTCTAGTTCAGGAGTCTTTCGTGTCAGGAAATAAAGTTTCTTTGTTAATTGTTGCTCACAATGAAGAGTCGCAAATAGCTGATTGTATAGGCAGCGGTAAATTTGCCGATGAGATTGTGGTAGTTTTGGATAGATCGACAGATAGGACGGGGGCTATTGCGGAACAATTCGGTGCAAAGCTGATAATAGGAGATTGGCCTAATGAAGGGGATAGGCGTTCACAGGGTATTTCAGCATGTACCGGTGATTGGATATTGGAGCTTGATGGCGATGAACGTTTATCCAACTGTCTCGTTAAAGAAATTATTACCACACTTCCAGAAACCGAGTTTGATTATTTTATAATTCCATTTAGGAATTACGTCGCCGGCCGGCACATAAAATTTGGGTGGGGAGCTTATAACGGCGTTGCTGCCAAAGCAGCATTGTTTAAAAAAGGTAAGAAAAAATGGTATAATGGTACTGTGCATCCAAAAATTATATTGGACGGCCGGCGGGGTAAAATGGCTTCAAAAATTGATCATTACGTTGATCAAGACTTATCCTCGATGTATCAACGACTGAACAATTATAGCTCAGCAGCGGCAGCAGACAGTGTTGCTGCCAATGATGTTCCCTGCGGCTTAGAAGTATTCCGACGTTTTTTTAGTCGGTTTTTGCAGTCATATTTCGGTAAAAAGGGTTATCGCGAAGGTTATATGGGTATTGCTTTGGCAATGTTCTCGGCCATGTACCCCGTTTTGACTTACGTCAAGTCAAAAGAAATTTTGGGAAGAAAATCTGATATGGAATTGTAATTGCCTTTATGGATGATTTATCTTTACGTTATAAATGTTATCCAGTGGATTTATCAAAGAGTTTAGAAATTCGTGGGACAATACATAAGGGCTTCAGTTTCAGAGAATAAAATCGCGTTTTTTTAAATAAATATTTAAAACATTTTGATTTTGCGCTTGGAAACCTCTTTTCCTAAACATGAAAAAATAAACTATCGGTCCGAATTATAAACAAAGATTTATTTTCTTTTGGGGTTTATCGAACACTATTGTTCAACTAATACAGTTTCGAGTTTTGTCCTAATATCATGGGGCATCGGCACAGCTTGCCGTGAATTCATATTAAAAAATACACAAACAACTTCTTGTTTAGCTACCAGATTATTATTCTCGGAATTAGTCATTTGTTGACTTATAAATAAACTTTTATTCCCTAATTTTGTAAATGCACTTTTTACTGTTAGGAGTTCTCCTGCTGAGGCCTCATGCATAAAATCCGTATTGGTATTTGCTATCACGGTTACAACCCCTTCCTTTTTGAGGGTTGCGTGACTCAACCCGATACTTGACCACAGATGAAACTCGGCATCATCAAAAATATGTGCATACCAGCGAACATTCATATGACCGAGGACGTCACAGTTCCAAGGGTGAACTACAGCTCGGTGGGTCTCCATCCATTTATTCATTGAAATTCTGTCCTTTTTTTATGCCTGGACGTTGTTTGATCAAATTGGCCCAACGTTCCAAGTTTTCGAGACCTTTTATTACATTTGGAAGTAGTACCTTTGTGCGTGCGTGGATACCAAAAAGGGCAAAATCACAAATCGTTATTTCATCTCCAACGCAATATGTTTGATCTTGTAAAATTTTATCCCATACAATGTAGTTTTCCTTGAGCCTATCTAAAAATTTATCCCTAGTCGGGTTGTGGGGATGTTCCATTCGTCCGATAAATGATATTGCACCATAAGTTGGACCAACATCTGTGGCGGCATTCATCATCAGGTTCCAAAATACCGCGCGCTTAGTAGGGTTTTTGGGGATGAATTTTCCAACTTTCTCTGCTAAATAGAACATTATTGCGATGGATTGGGGTACGGTAATTTCTTTACCCTCAGGGCCTTGGTCATCAATTATAATCGGCGTCATACCCATCGGATTCATAGTTAAAAATTCCTTTGTTTTATGCTCCCTTGCCTTCATGTCGATATTAATCAGTTTGTAATCCAAATTACATTCTTCGAGAGTTATTTTTGCTCTAATTCCGTTAGTTGTGGGGGCTGCATATAGTCGGATCATTTTATTTTTCCTTTAATGGGAATTTAGCGGTTTCGATTTCTAGAGAGAAAAATTAACTGCTACAGAAAGGTCCTATTCTGCAATCTTACTTTGCAATTTAAGAGAGTATTTGCCGAGTAAACGGATATCAGCATTGCACAGAGAGGACTCAAGCAACTGTTTTTTTCTAATTAACATTTAATTGTTATTCCTTTTAATTTTTTGAATACTTGTATGGATAGATATGTTTGGCAATAGACCGACCAAACTTATATCATTTGGTATTTTGGCATATTTTCGCATTGGGTCTAATATCAATACTGTATCAATGGATATAGGAGACATTGATGGAATTTGGGGTTTTTGATCATCTCGATCGCGGAAACTTGCCGCTTGATGTATTTTATGAGATGCGTTTGAAGATAATAGAATTATACGATCGGTCAGGTTTTTACGGCTACCACCTTGCAGAACACCATTCAACTCCGCTAGGAATGGCGCCATCTCCGAGTATATTTCTTGCTGCTGTTGCACAACGTACCAAGACCCTAAGATTTGGTCCGATGGTTTTTGCATTGCCTCTATATCATCCGCTAAGGCTAGCAGAGGAAATCTGCATGCTTGATCAAATGAGCAACGGGCGCCTTGAACTCGGCTTTGGAAGGGGAGCCTCTCCCATTGAAATTGATATATTTGGACGAGATCCAAAAGATTCCCAGGAGATATATCTGGAATGTCTGGATATTGTCATGATGGCGTTAAAAAATGGTCATGTGGATTTCCAAGGTAAATACTTTGATCTACAAGATGTGCCTGTAGCTTTGGAACCGATTCAGGATCCATTGCCGTCACTTTGGTATGGCATCCATGCGGTTGATAGTGCGGCTCGTGCTGGCGCGGAGGGCCTAAATGTCATTAGCCTAGATACAGCACTTGAGACTGAGGCGATGCTGGCCGCATATAAGTCTTCCTTTAACCGTTTTCCTAGTAATAAGAAAAATCCCAAATTGGGAATCGGACGGTTCATCATTGTCGGAGATACGGATCACGAGGCGTTAGCAATAGCACGTCGTGCTTACCCAAATTGGCATGAGAGTTTCAACTACCTATTTAAGTATCGCGGGACGAGAAAGCCTAGGCACCAAAGGCCCGCAGAATTTGATGCGATAGCTGCACAGGGTCGTGCGGTGGCAGGCTCAATTGAAACGGTAACAGAGATATTGACTAAGGAATT
Organism: Rhodospirillaceae bacterium; assembly: GCA_002712335.1. The sequence continues at coordinate 63,703 of PATI01000049.1, forward strand.
ACAGATTTCAGGTGCAAACTACCTTGTAGGCCAATTCGTTTTTGGGGACATGTCATTTGGTGAGGCAAAAAAATCTGTTAGTTTATTTGCAGATGAAGTAGTCCCTAGATTGACGGGTATATGATATCAATAGAATTCCTTTGCACCTTCTAGAGCCTTTACTCCCGCTTTTGCGACTTCAAGGTCCTGCGCACCCGTACCAGAACCAACGCCAATGGCTCCTACTATCTCATCATTAACTATCAATGGAAGTCCACCTGGTAAATTAACACGTTCGCCATTTGTGACTATTGCCAACTTTAGATCGACGCCTTCCGGGATATCGCCGGTAGGAATACCATAGGCGGCTGCAGTTTCAGCCTTGCGGCGTGAAGAGGTGTTAGACATGACGAACGCCCCATCCATGCGGCAGAAGGCCAAGAGATGGCCGCCGGAATCAACGATGGAAATACATTGTGGAACATCTATTTGTTGAGCCTTGACAATGGCGGCTTCAAGAATCTTCATTGCACCTTGGCTGGTTAGCTTAAGCGTTTGAGTTGTATCGGACATGATTTAATTCCTAGCTGTTGTATAAAAGTCTGCTATAGGGCATTGAAGTGATTAAATTACAGGAGTGCTGGCAATAATGAAACTGCGCCCTTTCGGCAAAACCGGTTTGCAAGTTTCTGAAGTGGCCTTTGGTGGAGGGCGTTCAGGCGGTATTTTGATCAACGCGAGTGAAGAAAAACGCCGTGAAGCAGTTATGCGAGCACTTGATCTTGGAGTTAATTGGTTTGATACAGCTCCACAATATGGTGATGGAAAATCTGAAGAAGCACTTGGCACTATATTGACGGAAATTCGAGAAAAACCAATGGTTTCCTCGAAAGTAAGGATAGACCTTAACTTATCAGAAAGTATTGTAAGTCAAGTGGAGCGAAGTGCTGAAAATAGCCTTAGGAGATTGCAACTCGATAGGATCGATTTACTCCAAATTCATAGCCCAATAACGACGACGGCGTCAGGGCGAACAATTACTGTTGATCATGTGCTTCGTTGCGGCGGAATTGCCGACAGCATGGAAAAATTACGTGATTTGGGAATAATAAATTTTATGGGTTTAACAGCCCTTGGTGATAATTTATCGACAATCGAGGTAATAAATAGTGGTCGGTTTGATGCTGCCCAAGTTTATTATAATTTAATTAATCCTTCTTCGAGTTGGAAAGTGGCTCCCCAGAGTTGGTCGAGCTATGATGGTAGCGGGATTATGAATGCCTGCATCGCTCAAGGAATGGCTATTATGGCCATTCGAGTATTCGCGGCAAGTTACTTGGCAACAAAGGTACGGACCGGGCGCGAGAGTATACTAACTGAGAATACGCATGCGGAATCTGAGGCTAGTAATACAGAGACTGTGTTTTCTGTAATCGGATCTCAATTTGGAACTCGTGCGCAAACTGCACTACGTTTTGTACTTTCTAACAAAGCTGTATCGACAGCAATAATTGGTCTATCGGAGATTAGACACCTAGATGAGGCTTGCAAAGGAGCTGAAAAAGGGCCTTTATCGGAAGAAACTAATAAAAAACTTTGGCCGTTTTATGATCGTGGGTTCACTTAAAATGCTATCAGGTACATAATGGCTCAAATGTTAATGGTAAAAAACATACGGTATCAATTTCGTAGAACTCTTTAAACGGTGCGGAGCTACCGGTGGTGGCAAACTTAAAAGAGTCCAAAGTTGGAAAGTCTATATTGTTTATCGTTTTGTTGGTTTATAAGAATAAATTAAATAAATTATTATTTAAATCTCTCTATTGGAGGTATTAGCGTGCCAACGGCTCAATATTCAAGTCTCAAGGACCGCGTTGTCATAATTACAGGTGGTGGTCAGGCGCTAGGGCGCGCATATGCTCATGAGTTTGCTGCACAGGGTGCAATACCGGTTATCGCTGAGCTAGATGAACAAAATGGCGAACGTGTGGTTAGAGAAATAGAACAAAAAGGTGGACGTGCTATGAGTGTTAGGACTGATGTAGCAATTGAAGCCGAAGCAAATTCGATGGCAGAAACAGCTTTATCTGCATACGGCCGCATCGATTGTTTAATCAATAACGCGGCAGTTTTTTCAAGAATTACAATTGCGCCATTCTGGGAGTTGCCGGTAGAAGAATGGCAATCAGCAATGAGGGTCAATATTGATGGAGCATTCTTTTGTTCACGCGCGGTTGTTCCCGCGATGCAGGAACGCCGGTGGGGGCGGATTATTAATATAGCCTCAACGACGGTACCGACCGGTCGTCCAAATTATTTACATTATATTACCTCAAAGTCTGCGATGATTGGTATGACACGTTCGATGGCGAGAGAGCTTGGGGAATGGAATATTACAGCTCACCTTTTCATGCCGGGAGCAGTTGAAACAGAGGTGGAACGGCCTTCTGTATCAGGAGTTATGTTTGAGAATCTTGCAAAACAACAGGCGGTGCAGCGTCCTGCGACTATGGAAGAATACGCAGGGTTTATGTTATTCTTGTGTTCGGATGATGCGGAGTTTACTACAGGTCAAACTTTCGCTGCAAATGGCGGAATAGCCTTTCCATAATTTGAACAGCAGAAGAGATTTATTTACTGGGCCCCTGATCTTGGAGGGCTTCGATTGTAATATCTATCTGCGCACGAAGCTTGGTGAGCCAGTCGATAACTTCATCGAAGTCTTTTTCGGAATATTCTTCCTTAAATACTTCATTTTCTAACATGAGCTTGGCAAGTATTTCCACAAATTTGAGTTGTTCGGGATCAAGTGGTTGCACTGGTTGTTCCTTTCCTATGTTATCAGGTGGAAGTAGCGCAGCTTGCCGTTTTCTGCAACCAATTAAGAAGTTTCTCCTAGTGCGAACCATGTAGGGTTTAGTCAAAAAGCATGAAAAAAATGAACAAGGTAAGGATATGGAACTATTAATCGAATTTTTGACGGAAGGAACCACCCTGACGCTTGTAGGTTTCTCGGTACTCTGCGGAATTTCTTTTGTTGGTAGTTTCATTGCCGCGTCGCTGGGTTTGGGCGGGGGTTTGTTGGTCTTGGCTACAATGACTTTGTTTCTACCACCAACAGTGTTGATACCAGTTCATGCGGTCGTACAAATAGGATCAAATGGTTTCAGAGCATTGCTTATGCGTCGTGAAATTCTTACCTCCGTTATTCCAGCCTTTTTACTTGGTACATTACTTGGGTCCTGGTTAGGAGGCCTCACAATTTTTGCACTAGAGGTATGGGTTCTACAATCTATTTTGGGCATATTTGTTCTCTATGCTACTTGGACGCCAAAATTTCGCAGCTCTAATCCTGGCCCCGCAAAGTTTTTCGGGTGCGGCGTATTCGGGGGTTTTGCAACAATGTTTGTTTGCGGAACAGGCCCACTTGTTGCTCCGTTTGTAAATGCAGCCTGCAAAGAACGACAACAAGTTGTGGCAACACATGCATCATTGATGACCCTTCAACATCTTTTTAAAGTTATTTTGTTCGGTATATTAGGTTTTGCATTTGGGTCTTATGTTCCTCTGCTAATTGGTCTGATTGTCTTTGGGGTTTGTGGAACATTGATTGGAAGAAGGGTTTTGGATCGGTTGCCGGAAAGGGTGTTTCGCGTCGCTCTAAAAAGTATTTTAACTTTGCTCGCTGCCCGTCTGCTCTATGCGGCTTGGAATAATTATTACGTTTAATTTCTGTCCGAGCTAAACCTAATGCGTAACCAAGTTGCACTAATATAAATATACTGAGTACCCATATTTACAATGATAATTCTAAATAGATGAAAGGCCATTATTGTGGGCACAGCCATTTGCAGTGCTTGAGCTACAATAGCCATTTCCGCCATCCCGCCCGGGGCCGTTGCTATAATCATCGTAGCGAGGGGTAAGTCAAATATGTAGAAGATCGCAACTGCCACAGCACTCGATGCGGATATTATGAAAATTGCATTAATTAACGCAAAAGGGATAAATAGTTTATGACGTGCAAAGAACGCGCGCTCATAGCGTTCTCCAAGGATAAGGCCAAATAACAGTTGAGCTATATCGGTCAACCAACCGGGTACTTCCGAGAGTGTAACTCCATTTAAAGCGAGGGTCATACCAAGAAATAGCGGGGTAAGCAGGCAACCATTGTGAAACCTAAGACGCTCTGAAATTTCTCCTAGAATTAAGCCCGCGATTAGCCAGGGAATTAGGATGGAGTAGTCTAAGGAAAAGTCGGGTCGGTATGCTGTGGGTTCAACAGGAATACCACCGTAAGTTATTCCAAAAGGGATCACGATTACCAAGATTGAAACCCGCAGACTATGCGCCACCGCGACTGGTGGCATTGTTGCTCCGTATTTATCTGCAAGATTAGCCATAGCCATTGATCCACCAGGGATTGAAGCAAAAAAGGCCGACTTGCCATCAACTCCTGAAACCTTAGACATTACTAAGGCCCCTAAACCACCAATAGCGAAAGCCGATATTGTTGTTATAAAAATAGCGATGGAATTTGCGGCTAGGGCGGCTAGAACCGGCGGAGTAAAATAAATTCCGATAGCAGAACCTAATATTACTTGCCCGACTTGTCGTCCGTAGGGGATAGCGAATGCGCGAATGCCGAGCAAGTTGAGTGTGGCGACAGCAATCATAGGTCCGACCATCCATGGAATAGGCGTCTCGAGCCAAGATAGGATGGCACCAACGGGTACACCGAAAATCAAGGAGAGCACTACACGGGGAAGGCGATTTTTAGCGGTCGTAATTAAATTCATTTACTGTTGAATCTATTTTAAACAATGGAGATATTCCAATTGTAAACGTTTAAACGAAGGCTGGCGACCCATGAGAATTGGCTATGCTCTCAGCGGCGAGTAAACCTATACAAAATGACTTAATTAATCCACCCACGTAAGAAGCCGAGGGGCCACCTTCTATCCCGCCAACTGTTGAACCGGCCGCATACAAACCCGGAATGGGGCAGCCGTTTCTGTTTATCACTTCCCCTTTCCCATTAACTGAGACTCCCCCAGAGGTAACAGTAATTCCGGCACAAAGTGGGATGGCATAAAATGGTGGTTTGATAATTGGGCGAGCTGAATATTTCGTCTGGGTTCTGGGTGGTGAGAGAAAAGCTTCTTTTTGACACAGAAATTTATTGTAAGATGTAATGGTCGTTGCAAGCTGTCTCGCATTCAAATCAGCTTTTTCTGCTAACCCCTGAATTGTGGAGGCTTTGAGAATAGTTCCACCTGCATCAGGAAGAGAGGGGTTGGGCGGCACGTTGTCCGTTGTTTTAGCTTCTTCCCAAACGTCAGAGTCAAAAATTGCTGTTGTTGATAGGGGGTCATCTATGCGGGCTATGGAGTTTGCAAGATAAATACCCCCAAGCCCTTCATCGGAAAATCTCTTTCCACTAGTGTTGACAACGATACTAGTTGAACAAATCACATCGACCTGTGGGTATGGCCATAATTTTTCGTTAGTCATTGCATCTCTGCTCAAGACATGTCCGTAAAAGCAATCCATCCCTGCTATATTTGCCCCGACTTCTATAGCCATCCTAAGTCCATCCCCAACCCCGGTGCCTGCATTACGTTGTTGGAGTTTAGTTATTGAACAACCGATATATTTTTCAACAAGTTTGGGGTTACCTTGAAAACCACCATCAGCGATAACAACGGACTTTGCTAATAGGTCGTGATGAACTCCTTTGTTTGTTGCCTTTAGACCAATAATTTTTCCATTTTCGAAATATAACTTTTCCGCCCTAGTTCCAAGTCTAATTTCCCCCCCATTTTTAACGAGTTTGTTAGCCATTTTTTTTAGGAGTAAGTTTGCTCCTCCAGTTTCCCAATCCAATCCCGCTCTCATTTCTCGTAGGGGTGAAAGCATGGGCATATGATCTATTCTTCTTGGGTGGTCCTCAAAACTGGCACCTTGAACTTTAAGCCAATCAATAGCCCTGCGGGCATTTTGTCCAATTGAAACAGCAAGATCTGTTCGGGCACAGCCGCCTGCATTGTTGATAATGGTGTCGGTAAGTTCTCTCGGGTTAGTCCACGGTGTATTAAAGGCGACATGACAAGACCCTGTAGAATAACGGGAATTGCATTGATAATTCTCATCTTCGCCCGCTTCCAATATCAGTGGATGTAGTCCGAGTTCGGCAGCTCTAATACCCACAGTCAGTCCTGCAAAGCCAGCTCCGATTATTATAAGGTCAAAAGACATTAATATCCTTATTACTCGATAAAAATTACGGTTGCCCCAGCGGTCTCAGAACTCGAAATCTGAATACCTGTCTTTATTTTTTTATGTTCAATAGAATTTTCCTCTAAAAATGTTCGGGTTTGATTTAAATTAATGGACCTGATTTTTATAATAGCTGGGAAGGGGTTTGAAGGCACATCAATTTCGTAGTTTTCTCTTAAAAATTTGCTAGTTGTAAGGACGAAATTACCTTCACCTAAATTAAAATGGTAGCTTTCCAAATTCTTGACTGGGCTTATTCCAAAAAAGCGCTGGTAACGTTCCGTGGCCTCTGAGGGTTTATCGACTGAGACAACTATTTCTTCAAGTGATGAAGCACCGTTGCGATGTGTCATGTAACGTTGCTGCCACAAATAACTTTTTGTGAGATGCCTTATAGCGAGTACCCGTCCTTCAGGCATATCTGTGGGCACTAGTCTTACAAGGTTAAATTTAGCTACTCGAGTTCCTCTTGGTGTTTCAAGTTTCCTCGACAGATTGTAAACACCATTTTTACTAAATCCCTCTGCACTAAGTCTCTCAGATAATGCGCTGGGATTATTGCAACCAAAAGCGAGGATGTGGATCCCTTCGTAGCGAGATAGAAATTGTGGGATTTTATTGTCATAAAGTTTTGGATTTATAATTCCCATTAATTCCAGATAACCCTGTTGAAGCATGATGCAGACATTTGCACAGCCCCACTGCACTACCTCACCACCAGCGGTTATGGCACCCGAATGTTGTGATACGGGTGTTACACAAAATCCAAGATGCTCAAAAGATTTAGATGTGTTGGCAAGATCATGAACGATCAATGCGACATGGTCCAAACTTTGTATCTTATCTTGTCTGAGTTCAATCATAAATACTCCAGTAAATATTTAATTATCCTGCTTGATTTGCAAGAAACTCGAAAGGGCGGATATGCTAGTATATCGGATTAGTGCAGGAGCCGGACATGATTAATAGTTTTAGGGAAGTACTCAAAGACTTGCGCCAAAAGGGGCATGTAGAGGATATCACAAAACCAGTTGATATTCGGCACATCGCTGCATTGGTAGATGAGTCAGAAAAAGCCTTAGTTTTTCACAATGTTAATGACTACAGTATGCCCGTTGTTTCGGGGGTGGCAAACAGTCGAGAACGAATAGGAGCTGCATTTGGTTGCTCATATGAGGATGTTTATAAACTACTTGATCTAGGGCTTTCAGAACCCATTGAACCAAAACTTATAAATGGTGGTCCAGTGCGTGAAGTTTTTATTACCGATGATGAGGTTGACCTATTTGAATTGCCTGTACCCCTTTTTTCAATTCATGATGGTGGGCCTATGATCACCGCTGGTGTGACAATCGCTAAGAATGCTAGCGGATCACTAAATGCAGGAATTTATCGTTTTTTGTTGCGGGAAAAGAATATTACAGGAATAGATATTGTTACGCCTAACGATCTCCAACTTTTGGCATTAGAGGCTTTTCGCCGTAATGAGTCATTACCGATAACGATAAATATCGGGACACATTTAGCTATAAATGTAAGTGCTACATACAGGGCTCCAATGAATCAGAATGAATTGGCGATAGCAGGTGGCTTAATGGGAACCGCAGTTCGTCTTACACCGGGTGAGACAATTGATGTGCCGTGTATTTCGGATGCAGAGATTGTATTGGAAGCCGAGATTTTGCCAACAGGCTGGACAAAACCAGAAGGACGCTTTGGTGAGTTTACACGTCTGATGGGAGGGCTTCATTGGAACCCTCATGTTCGGGTCAAAGCGATTTCCATGCGCAGAGACGCCATGTATTATGCTCTTCACATGCCCTGGGAGGTAATTTTGCCTGGTGCACCCAACCGAGAGGCGGCGGTAAGACGCGCTTTTAATACAGCTAATATAGACTTAGTTAACGTTAATATTACACCTGGTGGATCTTGCTATTTTCACGCAATTGTTTCGATTCGTAAAAGGCCGGGAGATGCCAAACACGCCATAATGGCCGCACTCGTCGCTTCTGATATAAAACATGTTGTTGTTGTTGATGAAGATATCGATGTTTTTAGCGGTACTGATGTTGAGTGGGCAATTGCTACCCGTGTCCAAGCTGACCGAGATATTATCACGATTCCAGATCTTCGAGCTAAACCATTGGACCCAAGTTTACACATCACACCCGGTAGAACTCCCATAACAAGCAAATGTGGAATCGACGCAACGATCCCAGATGATTTGCCCCGTGAACGTTTTGAACGCATTGAATACGCCTACGCGGGACAGGTAGATATTAAAAATTATTTAGGCGATTCAGAGGCAGAAGAACAGGTTGGTCCGGTGGCTGATATTAATATTTTTGATCTCGCCTTACGCATAGAAGCCTTGATAGAAAAAAAACCATTATATTTTGATGCCCTCACTAAAAAATTTGAGGCAGAGGGATTCAAGGCAGTGACTAAGGCATTAGGAGAATTACATTCTGCGGGTAAACTTTGGCAGGATACTCAAGGGCGTCTTTGTCTCACTGGAACGGATTTTGCGGCGGAGCCGCCCCCTTCTCTTTAGATTTCAGATGGGTTGATTAACTTTTATTTAGAAGACTGCTTTCTCAACCACTCTTTTAAGGTTTTAACCGCTGATTCGCGTGCCTGACCATTTGAACCAACAGTTACATATCTTTTTCTATGTTTTTTCCACTTTGCGTTTTGGCTTATTCTTGTTTTGATTGGCAGATTAGGGTGATCAAATGCATGGTGGGCACCTTTGTATGCAATATATTTTGCTGGAAATCCGGCTTTTGCGGCACTTGCTATCATTTTTATGCAAGGTTTAGGCCACGTCCAATTGTCGGCTAAGCCAATAAATACAAGTACGGGCGCATATGGTTCATAACGATCTCTAACTCGTCTTTTTAGTGTTATACAGCCTGGGTAAAAAGCTGCTGCGGCCTTAAATCGGTATCCTTCACCAAAATACGCTACTCGGTCTTCGCGAAGGCTTGCCAATGCTGCCATGGCACCATTTGACCATCCGATTAAAAAAACCTGATTCTTATTTAAGAACGGCTGTTTACTCAACCAAGCAAGCCCACCATATGCGTCAAAAGGACGATCATCAATAGAATGTAAAGGTCTATTTTTTTTCTTACACATTGTACGAAAACCACGAGGTGTAAATCCGTCCACAGCCAATACGATATATCCCCATTTTAAGAAACGTTTTATCCATGATGCGGAGTTAGTCCTTAAATTGCGGGACCTAGTGTAAAGACCGGAACAGCCATGCATCATTACTATGGCGGGAGGTTTGCTAACATTCTTTGGTTTAAATAACTCGCCACGGATAACTGTTCTTTCATTATCCAAACTTCTGAATGTTACAACCTCTCGGGCATTCATACAATTTTGTGCCAGAATACAAAGACAAATAAATATAAAAGTTGTTCCTCTATATTTTGACATTGTACTAGCTACTTTACTTTAAGAATATAAATTCTTCGGGTTAAACGAATCCAATAAAGCCTAAAAAAATGTTATTGGCCAATAAAACTTTCATGGAACAAAAGTTTAATTGATATAATATAACGTTAGGTATTATTGGAGACACCTATGAATAAAGTATATGAAAACACTGACGTGATTAAGCCCTTTCAGCCAAAAGTCCATAATCACCTAGAGTGTATTTCTGAGGCAATAACAGCGGCGGAGCTTTGGTGTGAGAAAGAAGGTCTGACATTTACGCCATTGCGTCGTAAGGTTTTAGAATTAGTGTGGTCGAGTCACGGATCGATTACAGCTTATGAGTTGCTTGAAGGCTTGAGGGAAACTGGCCGTAAGGCTGCTCCGCCGACAGTTTACAGGGCCTTAGAGTTTTTATTAGAAAATGGACTCATTCATCGGATCGAGTCCCTTAATGCCTATGTAGGCTGTGGTGATCCTAAACGCCGCCATGGTGGGCAATTTCTGATATGCCAGGACTGTAAAACTGTCGCAGAACTAGATGATAATGATATTGTTCGAGCGGTAATAAGCCGGGCCGATTCAATGGGTTTTACGGTGTCTCAACAAACCGTGGAGGTGGTGGGAAAATGTGCTGATTGTGCCGCCGAATCCGAGAAGGCCCTTTAGCTTGGCTGACGGGGCCCTCATCCGCGCGACAGGAGTTACAGTTAACAGGGGCGGTAAGCCGGTTATTGATAAAATCAATCTAGCTGTACACCCTGGTGAGATCTTAACATTGGTGGGGCCCAATGGTGCAGGTAAAACTACACTAATTAATGCTATTCTTAATTTGATAAAATGTGATGGTGGTTTGGTTGAAAAAAAACCAGGCCTAGTGGTTGGCTATGTACCACAGCAACTGGAAATTGATTCCACATTACCAATCGATGTAAGGCGATTTCTTTATCTCGGGACTAAGAAAATTTTGCAGGATTTGGAATTGGTTCTCGAAGAGGTCGGCTTTACTGCTTCTCTAACCACTCCTGTGCAAGGTCTTTCAGGGGGAGAATTACGACGGGTATTGTTGGCGAGGGCTTTAATTCGGGAGCCGGAATTACTAGTCTTAGATGAGCCCACCGCTGGCATTGATTATATGGGGCAGGGCGAACTCTATAAGCTGATTAGAACCATTCGTGATCGTCGCAATTGCGGTATATTATTAGTTTCCCATAATCTACATCTGGTGATGGCGGCAACGGATCACGTGATTTGTCTTAACACTCATGTCTGTTGTGAAGGAAAACCCGATATAGTTAGCCGTAACCCAGCATATATCGAATTGTTTGGAGAAGATACTGTAAATCCGACAATGGCGTTTTACACGCACAAACATGATCACCGACATGATCATACGGGAGCTCCTGTTCCGGTTAAAGAAAGGCAAACGCATGGCGACGCCAATGGATGATTTCCTTTTATTTGCGTTTGCTGCTGGATTCGGTGTGACGATGGTTGCAGGACCGTTGGGTTGTTTTATGGTCTGGCGAAGAATGTCGTATTTTGGTGCAACACTATCGCATTCTGCACTTCTCGGAGTGGCGTTAGGCCTTATGCTTGGTATTAATACGTTGGTGGGAGTGACTGGGGTTTGTCTAGCGATTGCAATGACCCTCTATGCAATAGAGTCTGATTACAGGTTTTCTTCAGACACGATACTTGGCATTTTAGCCCATGGAATATTAGCACTAGGATTAGTGGTAGTAGCCTTTCTAGAAAATGTCACCATAGATCTAATGGGGTATTTATTTGGAGATATTTTATCAGTATCACCCTTTGACCTAGTATGGATTTATGCTGGAGGAGCTTTTTGCCTCGTGTTGTTGAGCTTTATTTGGCGCGGGTTGTTGTCAATGACTGTACATGAAGGCCTCGCTTTTGTTGACGGAATAGAAGTAGGTAAAATTAGATTAATATTTATGTTAATGATTGCGTTCGTGATAGCAATCTCAATGAAAATAGTTGGGATTTTGCTTATAATTTCTCTATTGATCATTCCACCGGCGACGGCGAGAATATTTGCTCGAACACCAGAGCAGATGGCTTTTTACGCGGTGCTTTTGGGTTGGGTAGCGGTGTTAGGTGGGTTGAGTGCTTCTGCGAATCTTGATGTTCCTGCTGGTCCTTCGATTGTCGTTGTTTCTATGCTTCTATTTTTCCTTGCGGCTATGCCTGGTTTGGCAAAGGGGCGGATGTAAATTCGAGTTAAATCAAAAATGTTAAAAGCAAAGTTATATGTTAAACTTGATAATAAAATTTATATCTTTAGTAACGGAATTTTCAAATGAATAAAGACCTAAGATCTTTCATAGGGGAAGCGCGCCAACTGGGGTCAGCATTTTACGCTAATGTATCAAGGCCCGTTGATCCAATTTTTGAACCTTGCGTGATACAACAAAAGTTAGCTGCAGACGGGCGCTATCCAGTAATTCGTTGTGAGAAGGTCAAAGGCTCTGAATATCCGCTGGTTACTAATGTTTTTGGAAATTATGACCTTCTTGGACTGGCACTGGGTGTAGATCCGCTGGAACCCAAAAGCGCGATTTTACAGCGCTTTATTCAAGGGGAGGCTAACCCCATTCCTACTAAAACTGTGCAGCGTGCGGACGCCCCCGTAAAACAACGCATTTTCATAAATGAAGATATCGACCTATCGAAATTACCCATCATACATCATGCCGAGAATGATTCTGGTAAATATATCACAGTTGGGGTTCTAGTCGTCAAAGATCCAGACACCGGTGTGCTTAATGCGGGAATGTATCGCCACGAATTGCAAGGAAAAAATTTGCTTGGCTGTATGTTTAATCCGGCCCATCACGGTGGCTACATATATCGGCGCTACAAAGAACTAAACAAGCGCATGGAAGCAGTCCTCTTTTTAGGTCATCATCCTGCGGCTCTTATTGGGAGCTTGTGTGAGGGGCCAATGGATTTAAGCGAACTGGAAGTAATGGGAGGAATGTTAGGCGAGCCACTAGAGGTTGTTGATGGGGAAACCGTTGATATTCCCGTGCCAGCTTTTGCAGAAATTGCAATTGAGGGCTATTTAGATCCATCCAATGAAACTAATGATGGTCCTTTTGCGGAGTTCACGGGGTATTATGGTCCTGCAAAAGATCCAGTGGGTATGATGAATGTCACAGCGGTTACAATGCGAGAAGATGCAATATATCATGACCTAGATCCTGCTCATCAGGAACATAACCTAGCTGGTACCTTGAGCCTTGAGAGTACAGTGTATGATAACGTTAAACATCTTTGTCCGACTGTCACTGGGGTCTATATGCCAGTTTCCGGATCATGCCGGTTTACCGTCTATGTCTCGTTAAAGAAAAGAGTGCCCGGAGAGGGAAAATCCGCGGGCATGGCGGCGTTGACAGCAAACCCAAATATAAAAATAGCTATTGTAGTTGACGATGACATCGACATTTATGATGAACAAAAGGTATTGTGGGCAATTGCCACCACTTTTGAAGCGGACAGGGATATGGCAATAATACCCAATGCTATGGGGTCTCATTTAAATCCAGCAGCATATGGAGAGGTGCGCACTGAATCGGGTCCCATGAATACAAAAGTAATCATTGATGCGACACGACCGGCAACTCTTCATTTTGAAGAGCCTATCAAGCCGCCAAGGGAGGTATGGGAGAAAATTAATTTGGAAGAATACCTAGATTAGGAATTGAGTGGATTATTCCAAATAACATCATCATCTATTTCGGTAACACGTTGGGTGCCAATATATGCCATAGTTCTTTTCATCTCATCTTTTAACAAACTAATAGCTTTAACCGCCCCGGCTTCACCCCCTGCGGCTGTACCGTAGAGAGTTGCTCGGCCGGCAAGTACAGCATCGGCGCCTAGTGCTAAACATTTCACGATATCACTGCCTCGCCTAATACCGCTATCAACAATAACCGTCATTTTTCCATTCACTGCTCTTACAATTTCAGGCAGTACTTGCACGGGTGCGGGGGAGCTGTCCATATTTCGTCCACCGTGATTTGATATGACGATGCCATCAACTCCGTGTTCAATGGCTTCGGCAGCATCGTCAGGCCGCATAATTCCTTTAATAAGAAGCTTTCCCGGAAAAATATCGCGTAGGCGGTCGACGTCGTCCCAAGACAGTTTATCTGCCCGTTTTGTTGTTGGTTTTTTATCTTCTAATTTTGAAACATTACCAGTTATTGGCATCTGATAGCCTTTGGGATAGTTCACATGTCGTGGCATGCCACCGGTTAAAAAATATCGTCCCATAACGCATGATAACCAAACGGGGTGAGTCAACATATCGATTACTGACTTTGTATTTAAAACATAAGGAGTAGCAAATCCGTTGCGCAGATTGTGCTCTCGATTTGCGCCATGACCAATATCGACAGTCCAAAGTAATGCCTCAAAACCATTTCTAGCCGCTTTTTTTACCAATTCATCCGAATAGTCTTTTTCTTTCCACATGTATAGCTGCATCCAAAGCCTTCCACCCGCTTCATTAGCCAGTTTTTCCATGGGAGTATTTGAGCCAGTTGCTAGGGTAAAAGGGACCCCAGCCCTTGCTGCTGCCTTCGCTAATTCGAACTCACCTTCATACCAAGCTAAACCGGCTGTTCCCGTTGGTGCTATAGCTAAGGGCATCGCGGCAGGACGATCAAAAATATTGGAGTCTAGTTTCACATCCGAAATATCAGTAATAACCTTATTAAGTAATTTTATTTCTCTCATAACATTTAGATTATTACTGAGTGACATCATGTCCTCGGTGCCTTTGTCAATATAGTCAAAGACACCCCTTGGAAGACGTTTCTTTGCGACTTTTCTAAGGTCCGCAATATTATAACAATGGTCTAATTGGCTCATTTACACTTTCCCAAATAATATATGCAGTGAACAATTGATTTTGCGGTCAAGACAATCTGTTTTTCAATGGTGTTTGCAATCACAATTTTTTATATGAAATATGCGCTGGGCGACATCTCCTAAGATATTTTTTTTATCCTCATCTAGAAGGTGCGTTTTTTCAATTATTGAGCAGGGTTCAAGATCACCAAAACTAAAAGGATAATCAGATCCCATCATTATTTTCCGGGAACCAAACATTTCGCATAAAAATTTCAAAGTTTTTACGTCATGAACAACCGTATCATAGTAACAGGTTTCTAAACTCGCCCTCGGATCCCCTAGTTCTGGGTTATGGTTGTGATTTATCTGCATGCGACCAAGTAAAAATGGTAGTCCGCCTCCACCGTGGCTTATTACGAAATTCATCCCGCAATATTTCTGTAAATGTCCGGAAAATATAAGGCGTGACATCGCAGTGATGGTATCTAGGCCACGTCCAACTGTGTTGACCAAGCCAAAGTCATTCAATCGGGGGTCCCCACACCCAAACATAGGATGCAAGTAAATAGTTGCCTTGCGATCTGATGCAAGTTCCCAAAAAGAGTCTAGATCGGGGTCATCTAAGTTGCCTGTTCCACCCTTTGGCTGTGTACCAATCATAGCACCGTGAAAGCCATCGTCGAGGGCGCGTTCTAATACCTTCGCTGCCATTTTACCATTCTGAATGGGAACACTGCACAGCGGAATAAACCGTTCGGTCTTGGAACAAGCTTTTAAAAGATGATCATTGATAAATTGACTCCAATTTCTTCCTTCATTATCAGGAATTTCATAACCGAAACTGTCGAGCCAGCCGCCACAGACCATAAAATCAATTCTTTGTTTATTCATCCATTCCAGCCTTGTATCGGCTTGGCGTAATTTAGGTAGAATAGGCCGTGTCAAGGGTCCACCAGCGAACCCGAGTTTCCAAATCTCATCTGCTTTCATGCAATCGA
This sequence comes from Rhodospirillaceae bacterium, assembly GCA_002712335.1. The sequence continues at coordinate 79,293 of PATI01000049.1, forward strand.
TATTCGGAAACATGTTTCTATGATTATTTAGATCCTCGAGCATCGCTTGCGGGAGGTAGTGGGCATGGGTGTCGATTATCATGAGAAAACTTATTTTTTCATGTCCGATGCAGTGTTGACCATGGAGTGGAGGGCACGCGCGTAGTCGATCGCACCAAGCTCATCCATATTTGGGGCTACATGGAGATATTCTTTTAGGCCGATAATTGCAGGACGGGGCCGGCTCAAAAGAATTTGGCAAAACTGTTCAACTTCAGAGTTTAATTTATCGGCATTAACCACTTGACTAATAAAACCATATGAAAGTGCTCGTTCGGCGTCAATAAACTGTGCCGTATAGGTCATCCATAATATTGCATTTCGATTAATACGATCATAGAGCGCAGACATTACCATCGTAGGCATTACGTTGTGCTCTATTTCAGGAATATTGAAAGTTGCCGTGCTACTAGCAAAGGAAACATCGCAAAGAGAAGCCACCGCGGTTCCAAATCCCATGCAGCGGCCTTCTATTACCCCAACGACTGGGACTTGTGCATTTCGGATAGCCTTGTAACAGTTAAAAATCGAGTCATATTCTGGTCTACGTTTATAAGCTTCTGGGTCTGGTTTTCCCGCATCTTTATTACGCGCTCGACCAGTACAGAAATCAGGACCGCCACTTTTGAGCAAGACCATATCAGAAGTTTCATGTGCTGTGAGCATCGCTGCTGAAAGTTCGGCTGCCATTGCATCAGAACAGGCATTATCTTCACGGTTAAGGGTAGCTTCCAGAATGCGTCCATTTTGTTCTATTATAAGTTCATTAGTCATTTATTACCTCGAATTCCTTAAAGTCAGAAAATTTTATCACCCATTTATTAGGCCCTCGATATCGCGCACTCTCATCGGAATTATCTCTATAGACTTGCCAAGTGGTGATAATGCATCATTGACCGCACTTGCTATAGCGGCTGGAGCGCCAAGATATCCCGACTCTCCAGAACCTTTTTGACCAAATGTGGTCAACGGTGATGGTGTATAATGCTTCATGATATCAATCTTGGGTATTTCATGAGATGAAGGCAGTAAATAATCCATAAAAGAACCTGACAGGTGTTGTCCACCTTCATCATATTCAAATTTTTCATAAAGTGCTGCGCCAATGCCGTGGGCGATACCACCTATAGTCATGCCACGCACAATATCCGGATTTAAAACGGTCCCACAATCATGTCCCATAAAATATTCTAAAATTTTTACCTGCCCAGTATCAGGGTCAATTGATATAAAGGGGATATGAGCCTCAAATGCATAGCAGGGGTACATTTGTACTGTGCCATCATCAGCAGGCAATGCACCGCCGGTTGGTACTTCCCAAGTATGTTGGGCCTGTAAACCGGGCTCCGAATCTAAAGGCATTTTATGATAATTACGGTGTGCTATATCGACTAGCGTATTCCAGTGCATTTTTTTGTCGGCGTCATCGATCACTGAAATATCACCACCATCATAACACAATCTATTCACGGGCAGTTGGAAGTTATGTGCGGCAATTTCTAAAAGTTGTTTTTTTATTTTTTTTGCTGCTTCTGCTGCGGCTCCACCGAGCATTATAGCCATTCTACTACCAACTGGACTATTTGAAGGTAGAGCACCCAAAGATTCTGAATGAACTGCGCGGACTGTATCCGGGTCCCTCTGGAGTACCTCTCCTATTACTGATGAAAGCAAGGTTTCATGGCCCTGGCCAGAACTAGATGTTCCCATCATTGCGGTAATAGATCCTAACATATCAACCTTAATTAAGCAGGATTCCATCCAAGTCGTTGTATCATTTTTGGGATTAAGGAATGGCTCAAATGATGAGTTTCCACCAGATGGCTCTAAACAGGTAGAAAGTCCTAAACCAGCAAGTTTCCCGGATGATCGCAATGAGTTGCGTTTTTCAATCAAGCCATTCCAGTCGGCGGTTTTTTGAAGCCTCGATAAAACGTTGAGGTAATCTCCGCTATCATATTCTGATCCAGACGGAATTTTGTAAGGAAACTCATCAGGCCTTATGAGGTTTCGACGTCTAATTTCATCGCGATCTAGTGAGAGTTTAGTGGCCACTTTGTCCACCATTGTTTCGATTGCGAAATTTGTAGGGGCCTGCCCAAATCCCCGAACGGCTTCTTGGCTGGTTTTATTTGTTGTCACCGAAATAGCATTATAAGAGGCGCTTTTTATTCGATATGGGCCCACAATTGCACTGACGGGTTTGCCAAGTTGAAGTGGTGCTCGACCTGGGTAACAGCCTGCATCATCGGTGGCCTTAATACGCATAGAATTGATTATGCCTTCATCGGTATAAGCGACTTCCATGTCGAATATACGATCCGGTCCGTGCATTTCACCACCTGATAAATTTTCCAGTCTGTCTTCATTGAAACGCACCGGAGCACGCAGTTTGCGAGTTAAATAGCTGACAATAACAGTTTGTCTAATACCGCGTTTGAGCCCATATGAACCTCCAACGTCTACATCAAAATGTACGTTGATTGCGTTAACTGGCAAACCTAAAGCCCTAGCAATCTGCTCTGGATATTTTGGCATTTGGATTGATGCCCATACGTCAAGGACGTTTTTGCCTTCATCCCATTTGGCTGTGACAACGAAAGTTTCTATCGGTATGGTAGAATTTCTACTCCATTTTACTCTGAATTTGAGCCTATTGGATGAGGCAGAAAAATCCTCATCCACACTGCCCCAAACCCAGGTCTTATCACAAAGAATATTGGAGCCATGTTGCGGATGAACCATAGGAGCATCTGGTTTAATTGCTTCTTCCGGGTCGATGACAAAGTCCAAAGGGTTGTAATCAACGTTAACAAGTTCAGCGGCATCCTCCGCTATGTGGCGCGTTTCTGCCACGACGGCGGCAACCCATTCACCAGCATAACGCGCCCGTTCATGGGCGAGAGGTATGCGTTTGACATTTGGTAGGTCGAGGCCGGACAAGAGTGGATTAATATTGTTGAATAACTCTTCTCCCGTTAGAACGTATCTAACACCTGGCACTTTTAATGCGACATCTGCATTAATAGATCGGATTTCTGCACAAGGGTATGGGCTCGTAACCATTGCAACATGAAGTGTACCGGGTAGTTTATAATCGGCTGCAAAATTTCCACGTCCCGTGATAAATCTCCTGTCCTCGGTCACACGACGTTTATTTGTAATGTACCTGAAATCCTTATTTTTAGTCGCATTTGTCATCAGGAAGTCTCTCTTAACTTCTTAGATGCTAATTGCACTGCTTCTACTATTTGCTGATATCCCGTACATCTGCAGAGGTTGCCCCCAATGGATTCTCTAATTTTCTCCTCAGTTGGATGGGGGTCTTCTTTCAGTAATGCATGCGTTGCAATCAACATGCCTGGGGTGCAATAACCGCATTGCATTGCGTGTTGTTCCCAAAAGGCGTCCTGCAATGGACTGAGGTCACCTTCCGGCCCTTCAAGACCCTCAACTGTTGTAATTTTATGGCCATCCGCCATAACGGCAAAAACCAAACAAGATCGAACAGGTTGACCATCTAGGATGATTGAACACGCTCCACAGACACCATGCTCGCAGCCAATATGGGTACCTGTTAGATCGAGGTTGTCACGGAGAAAATCTACCAACGTCATCCTAGCTTCCGCGAAACCCGATACTTTGCGTCCATTTAATTCTAGAGTAATTTTGTGTTCGCTCATCTTAAAATGCCCTTCGCCCGATCTCTCGCATCACAAATTGCTCGTGTTGCCATTACCTTTGCTACCCTGCTGCGATAGTTAGCATCTGCATGCACGTCTGATTGTGGCTCAATCAAATTATGAAAATCATCACAGGTAACATTTATCAGCTCATCGTTGAGTTTTTTTCCTAGCATTAGTTCCTCTTGAGGTCTGAGACGCACAGGAGTTGGTGATGCCCCACAAATAGCAAGTGAAATCTGTTTACAATTATCGCTATCGTCTAAAAGTATTTGTGCAGCGGCTGCAGCTAGAGCATAATCGCTGTCTCTAATGCTTACTTCGTGAAAACCAAAACCAATTTTTTCTCCAGTCCAAATAGGGAAACGAACCTCGACGAGACATTCGTCGGGAGCTAACGATGTCGCCATAGCTGACTCAAAAAATTCATTGGCTGGTATATTTCTCTTACCTCGAACGCTTTTGACTGCGATAATTGCTTCCAAGGTTTGTGCTATTAATGGTATTTCAGCGGCTGGGTCAGCATTGACTAGGCTGCCGCCAATGGTTCCTAAATTGCGTGTTTGGGTGTGCCCTACATGGGACATGGCTTCAGCGAGCAAAGGTAATTTTTCATTCACAATATTTGACGACAGTGCCTCAGCCTGCCTTGTCCTTGCTTTTATCACAAGCTGTTCATTCTCGATGGTTATGCCCGCGAGTTCTTCTACTTCATTTATATCTATCAGGGTTGACGGGCGTGCGAGGCGCATAGCCATTAGAGGGATAAGGGTCTGGCCACCAGCAATTATACGGGCCTCTTCACCGAATTCTGAGAGGGCCTTACAGGCTTCATCCAGCGTTGTTACCCTTATATAATCAAAAGAAGCAGCTTTCATTTTATCTTTTTATATAGCTATAAAAATTTCTTAAACAAATAGTTTTAAATTGAGCCACCATGGATATGGAGCGACTAAGGGGTTGTCAACATGTCACTGTATGGTATGGCAAGTAAAAAAATTTATTAAGTGATGTGAGCGATACAGAAAATGAACAGCCTTAAAAGAGACTATCCAGATCTTCACGATCATATAAAAGCATTAGATGAAGCGGGGCTCCTCGTCACAGTAAATGAGCCGGTCGATAAAGATTCTGAAATGCACGCACTAGTGCGTTGGCAGTTTGTGGGTGGTTTAAAAGAAAGCGAACGCAAGGCCTTTCTTTTCACAAATGTTGTGAATGCCAAGGGAAAGAAATATGACCTTCCAATTGTCGTCGGTGCGCTTGCGGCAAATCAGGATATCTACAGTATTGGTATGGGTACATCGGTCGGAGACATTGGAAAAAAATGGGATGATGCGATTGCTAATCCGATTGAACCGACAATTGTAGAGGAAGCACCTTGTCACGAGATAATTTTAGAAGGTGCCACTCTTCTTGGGGAGGGAAACGGCATAGATTCACTTCCAATCCCGGTTTCAACGCCAGGGTTTGATGCCGCCCCAACGCTTACCTCCACGAACGTAGTAACTCGTGACCCCGAGACTGGTATTCAGAATATGGGAACCTATCGGGCGGCTTTAAAGGCAGCTGATCGAATGGTTGTCCGTATGGCAACGAGAGTGGGTGGGGCGGGTGGTTATGCACACTATAAAAAGCATCAAAAGCGTGGCGATAAAAAAATGCCGGTTGCTGTAGTTTTAGGCTGTCCACCAAAAGTAGCTTTTATGGGCCCGCAGAAACTGCCCCTAGATATAGACGAGGTAAATGTTGCTGGTGGTTTGGCCGGAGCTCCAATCAATATGGTTCGAGCTCGAACGGTTGATTTGCTGGTGCCGGCGGAATCAGAATTGGTGATTGAAGGGATTATTGACACCGAAATGGTAGAGCCAGAGGGACCATTTGGCGAAAGCCATGGTCATGTTGCTTTAGAAGAATTTAATATGCCAATGCAAGTTACGGCGATCACGCATCGGAAAAATGCAATTTTGACTTCCTATATCAGTCAAGCAGCCCCCTCAGAATCTAGTGTTATTAAACGGGTAGCGTATGAACCTCTTTTTCTTGCTCATTTGCGAGACGTGCTGGGAATCAAAGGTGTTAAAAAAGTTTCTCTACATGAACCGCTGACTGGTCTATTGAGAGTAACAATTGTAACCGTTGACAAGGCTACTCCCAAAACCGAAATTTGGCGTTCACTATATGGAGCTGCTTATTTCAAGGGAGATTGCAGCAAGGTTTGTATAGCAGTTAATGAGGATATAGATCCAGATAATGCTGATGCTCTTCTTTGGGCTATAGCATATCGGTTGAATCCAGTTGATGATGTTATTACGCTTGCTCACCGAGGCCAGGGTCATGGACCAAAACGTGAGCATACAGGAGAGGAAGACTCTACCCTTTTGATCGATGCAACAATGAAAAGTGCTATGCCGCCGGTTGCCTTACCTACGAAAGAATATATGGAAAAGGGTCTAAAACTATGGAACAAGCTGGGTCTACCCCCAGTGCGACCGATGCCCCCTTTGTTTGGCTATTCGCTTGGTGATTGGACGCAAGAATGGTCTGATGCAGCCGAAAGGGCGGCATCAGGTAATTATTTAGAAAACGGGTTGCGCACTTTGCAAAGACAACAGAGCAATCTTGTTCCGGAGACTTCCGTTCGGGATGCGGAGATTGGCTGGGAAGAAAAAGAAAAAATTTAAAAATATCGCAGCAGATATTTAAAGGTTTGACATAAAATTATAGCCAATACAGTATGCGCCTGTGCAATCAGGGGTTTAACCCCTACACTACCTGAACAGTAATTTTTAATCCTTTTGGGGGGACAAAGATGAATAAATCAAGTTATGGTCTAGGAATTGCGGCTGCTGCTATTGTAGCGGTGACAGCAACCTCGGCATTTGCAGCAGAGAAGACACTTAAAACGGTCACTGCGTTACAGCAAACTAATGTTTTGGCAAAATCCTATTTGAAGACATTTGTAGGGCCTGCTAATACATTAGGCAAAGGGCTAATCCAAGTCAAAAATCTCGGTGGGCAAGAAATTGTTCCTCCTAGAAAAGCAGCCGCAGCGTTAAAGCGGGGCCAATTTGATATATTAAGCTGCCCGACTGCCTATTATATTGGTACTGTGCCTGAAGGTTATGGACTGCTTGCCAGTAACCAAGGTCCTTCGACTTTACGTGCAAATGGTGGCTTTAAATTGCTCCAAAAAATTTATAAGGAAAAGGCTGGCTCTCATTTGTTGGCATGGGGTGAAAACCTTACTTCCTACTATATGTATTTGGCGAAGAAACCAAAAATAGGTAAAGATGGTGTTCCGAATCTCACGGGCATGAAGATGCGCGCAACTGGAACGTATCGACCTTTATTCCGTGCTCTTGGTGCGACGACAGTGAATATCAAATCTAGCGAAATCTTTACAGCTATGCAGCGTAAAACTGTAGATGGTTATGGTATGACTGACAGTGCATTGATTGCAATTGGCTTACAGCCTGTTACAAATTACAGAGTTTGGCCTAATTTTTATGTGACAAACCAAGTTGTTACAATGAACCTTAATACTTGGAATTCTTTGACACAAAAGCAACGCGATTTCTTAAATAATTTGGCCCTGCATTATGAGACTTCCTCAGTTCTCTATGTGGAGCTTGAGCGACAAAAAGAAGAAATTATTATTGCTAAAACTAACAAACCAAAGACTATCAAGCTTAAGGGAGCAGCAGCGAAAAAATATTTAGCGACTGCGTATGCTGAAGTTTGGAAGGAATTAAAGAAACGTTCCAAATATCATGATCAGCTTAAACCCCTCTTGTACGTCCAAGGAAAACCAAATCGGCAAATTGATTTTGGCGATGACCGTTTAATAAAATAACGAGCTTGAGGTAATAGGGGAGTATTGCCGATGCTTGAAGCCTTTGATAGGCAGCTCGGTATAATTGTGAGGGCACTCGCGTGGTTTGCGTGTGCCCTTATTCCCTGTATGTTCACAATGATTGTGATCGATGTTTCAATTCGGTCACTTGGGTTTAGACCACCACTTTTTACGTCCTCTGTGGTAGAGTATGCATTACTATATCTCGCAATGTGCTCTGCCCCATGGCTAGCACGTGAAAAAGGCCACGTGGTTATAGAAGCTCTAATTACAGTTATGCCAAATTTTATCCGCGTGCCACTGGCTAAAATTGTTTATTTAACGACAGCATCAGCTTGTTTTTTATTTGCATACCTCTGTTGGGGAATTTTCGCAGACTATTGGGTAGGCGGGCAACTCGATGTGCGCGGTGTAGATATGCCTTATTGGCTCCAATTTTTGCCTTTGCCAATATGTTTCGCGCTGGTTGGCCTCGAATTCATAATGTATCTGATAGGATTGCGTTCCTACTATTCTTATGATCTTGGTGAAGTAAAGGACGAACTTTAATCATGGAATGGTACGCTGCAGGGGGGTTACTTTTGGGGTGTGTTGTCGGCGGCATGGCCCTTGGTTTTCCCGTGGCTATTACTTTCATGATCACTAATGTCATCGGGATCTTTATGTTTTCTGGTGGTTGGCCTGTTCTTCCGCAAATTGCAGATAATGCTACGAATCTAATAACATCGTTTACTTTATCACCAATACCAATGTTCATACTGATGGGCTCTATGTTTTTCCATACTGGCTTGGCCTTAAAGGTATTCGATGCGCTAGATAAACTTTTAGGCAAAATTCCCGGCCGGCTCTGCTATCTGACAGTGATTGGTGGTTCCCTGTTTTCGACACTTACAGGTTCGACCATGGCCAACACCGCAATGTTGGGATCGTTGTTAGTGCCAGAAATGACTAGGCGAGGTTATAATAAAAAAATGTCCATGGGACCCATTTTGGGCACAGGTGGTCTTGCCATGATCATTCCACCGTCTTCATTGGGCGTTTTACTGGCAAGTATTGCACAAGTAGATGTGGGTCGGCTTTTGATCGCTGGATTGCTGCCTGGTATAGTGTTGGCAACTCTTTATGCAGGAATGATTACGTTTCAGCTTTGGCGTGATCCATCATCTGCACCCACTTATGATGTTGAACCGACCTCTTGGCGCGAAAAGGTTTACCAAATTGTCGTCAACATTTTACCTATGGGCTTGGTAGTTTTCATGGTCATTGGCTTTATAGTCCTTGGTTGGGCAACGCCATCAGAATCCGCCTCCTTTGGTGTTGTCGGAGTTTTTATACTTGCTGCTGCAAGACGAGTTTTAACATGGAAATCCTTTAGTACATCTTTGATGGGGACAATCCGTGTTGCTGGTATGGTATTCTTTATATTGATGAACTCGACTGTCTTCAGTCAACTTCTATCCATGTCAGGTGCTAGTAAAGGTTTAGTAAATTGGGCAACAGGGTTCGAAGTTGCCCCTATTATAATCCTTACATGTATGTTTCTTGTTCTTATCCTTTTAGGGATGTTTATGGATCAAGTATCTATGATGTTGATAACAGTCCCGATTTTTTACCCGTTAGCGATTTCGCTAGGTTATGATCCAATCTGGTTTTCTCTTATTGTTTTAATGTCTCTTGAAATGGCGGCGACAACTCCACCATTCGGCCTATTATTGTTTATAATGTTGGGGATGGTGAAGGGGACTACCTTATTTCAGGTTGCCGCTGCGGCACTTCCGTTTCTATTTTGCGACCTAATTTTGATAATTATTCTTGTCGTCGCCCCCGGGTTAGGCCTTTGGTTGCCTAGTCTGATGGGTTAGCAATCACCTATCTTAGGCCATCCACCCCTTTAATCTCACTAGATTTAAGTCCGCCGACACGGGCATTGAGTTGCCCTCGATTAGCGTAACAACAAACTACTGCTATTTCATCGGGAAGTGGTGCATCAGCAATCATAACGGTCATGGTGTCATAATGTGATCGAACGTAAAGCGCATCTTTGTGAGCCAAAGGAACATCTATAATCCCCCCTGCTTCCATCCTCTTTGAAGTCGAGGGAATCCAAGCCTCGCCACCACCAGCGACCTTTCGCATTTTATCTCCAAAGAGGGTTGTTACCATTGCTGAGCCGTGTTGTTGTTCTCCGGCTACGCCAACAATTGAAGCTTTTCCATAACTTTCTATGGAATATGGTTCCATGGCGTCTCCTGCGATTTCCGCTATGCGTATACCAATTTTTTCACTAGCTTCAGTTAAGGTCGATAGGTCTTCCTTGTATGTATGATTAGCAAAGGGATTTTTTATTACGGCGATGACCGCTACCTTACGCAAAGGAATTTCTGCAGATTTTCCTGCTTCACTGTAAATTTCCTCAGCCGATGTAATAATTTTCCTGATATGCATTAATTTTACTTTCAATGAGCTTTGCCCGAGAAGTCATACGGGACGTTATTCTGCAACGTCTTGATTTGGCGAGTGGTCGGCGGTGTATTGCGGCTACGCCCTATAAAGCGCGGTATTCCATCTGTGAATACGGCTCCTACCGCCGCTAGGTCACCATGTTTAATGGCTTCAAGGGCCGTCTTTTTGCTACCACCTAGTGGCGCATCAATAAGCAACACATCCGCATCTTTCCCCCGTTTGATAAAACCAGAATTCAGTCTATAAATCTTAGCCACACTTCCCGTAGCAGCAGCTATCATCCATTCTGCTGGGTAGCTGGAAAGTGTCGCCATCTCCGTTACAGACTTAATCATACCAAGTGGCATCACTCCTGTTCCTGTTGGTGTATCGGTAGCGATTAGAAAACGATCAAACTCTTCATTCTCGACTGCTAAGTTTAGACATAAAAGGGCCGTCCTTATGTTTCCTGCCTGACAAATTTGCAGAGCAATATCTGTTTCATTAATAATCATAGGAAAATCCTTGTCGGGCATCGCAATCGGCCCCCCATTGATATGAAATGAAACATCCGGTCTCATATCCATTAGATGTTTGCCAATAATGGGAGAAGATCCGGGGATAGATGCCCCTCCAGTGTGGCAATTGACCAGCATACCGGCTTTTTGCGCCATTTTAACGAGGGGAGTATAATCGAAGGGAGTTTTTACCGCTCCGAATCCGGCTTTGGCAAACCATATTCCCTTTTTTGCAACCTCGTTGAAATCTTTTTGGGTAAGGCCAGGCTCAAGAATTATGCAGCCGCCATATACTCTAGCACCCCCGGGTCGCAAATTATCAAAACTTTTCTTAGCAGCGACTGCGAGAGCTTTGACCCCTTCTGGGTCGGTAGGGCGACCTGGCACATGAACCTCGCTTGCGGATAAGCAACTTGTTACGCCGCCATGCAAGTAACTCTCTATGAATCCAACTGTTTTTTGCCTCGGCGTATAATCACCAAATGCAATATGAACCTGCGAATCGATGAGGCCTGGACATGCTGTCGTTTTATTGGCATCTACTACCACATCACAGCTCTTTAGCTCTTTTGAACTTAGTGTTCCAACTTTACGTATCTTCCCTTTCTCCATGAGAATAGCGTCGCCATCTGCAAAGGGGGTTCTCCAGTCCCCTGTGACAATGGTCTTTATATTGACGATTGCGGTTTTCATTTTGATAATCTTCCTATTTTGAGTGTTAATTCCTTAAAATATTTGCAGGTAATTGTTGATATCTTAAAGAGCAGTAGGGAATTCATCGATTTAAACATTACTCAATTTACCACCCGGTCATATTTTAAATAATTTACAACTATATTTTTCGGGAGAATGTGTTGGATCATAATATTTTCTCCGGTATTTTACGACATTGATTGAATGATCTTCTCGGGTTAGGAAGAATCATGCAATGCTTGTTGAAGAATTTAAGGATAAGAGATGATTGAATTGTATCACAATGGGATGTCAACTTGTTCGCAAAAGGTTCGGATTACTCTTGCTGAAAAGGGACGAGAATTCAAATCACACCATTTCAATTTAAGGGCACGAGATCAACACAACCCAGACTATATTGCTTTAAACCCAAATGGAGTTGTCCCAACAATAGTTCATGAAGGTAAGGTCATCTATGAGTCCGCAGTTATTGATGAATATCTTGATACAGTGTTTCCCAACCCTTCTCTAAGGCCGCAAGCACCATATGAGTGTGCAAAAATGCGAATTTGGGTTAAACAGCTGGATGAAGGTCTTCACGCGGCAAGTGCTACGATTAGCGCCTGCATAGCATTTAGGTATCAGTTCATGGAGGGTAAAACCTCAGAGCAATTGAAAAAGACACTTGATGGTTACGTCGATCCAAACAAACGAGCAAGAATGACTGAAAATGTTTTGAGGGGCGTAGAATCTGCATTTTTCAAACCCGCTATCCAACGAATTGTAAAAATGTTGGATGATATGGAGGAAACCTTGAAGGACGGGTTATGGCTAGCGGGAAACTCTTATTCTTTGGCGGATGTCGCATTCACTCCTTATGTTAATCGAGTTGTCCACCTTCAGCAGGGTTGGTTATTGGAAAACAGACCGCAAATTCGAGACTGGTTTGAACGAATTTGCGCCCGCCCTTCTTTCAAGACAGCATTGGTTGATTGGTTTATTGCTGATTTCATTAACTTGATGAGAGAAAAAGGCCTAGAAAACCTTGAAGGAGTTAAATCCATTGTCGGCGAAAATTGAAGGTTGGCAGCTGGCACCCATAGGTTAGTATCTAGTGTTTTTTAAGTGGGACGTTTATGATCCCATGAATTTTGAATTTGGGAGAGATCGACAATGAAGAAGGTAATAATTTTCGGTGCTGCGGCACTAGCGCTGGCTATTACAGCGCCTCAAGCAATGGCTACAAAAGCAAAAAAAATTAAAATAGGGTTTGTAACAACCCTCTCTGGTGGACCAGGTGTTATCGGCAAAGATATGCGAAATTCCGTGCGGATTGCGCTGGATCACCTAGGCAATAAAATGGGTGGTATTCCAGTAGAGGTAATTTTTGAAGACGATCAAGTTAAACCGGAGGTAGGAAAACAAAAGACCGAGAAACTATTACACAAAGATAAGGTGGATATTGTTTCCGGTTTCATTTGGTCACATGTTGTTCTTGCGTCAAGGAACAGTGTTGTAAAGGCAGGAAAATTTTTGATTATTTCAAATGCCGGGACTTCAAAAATTGCGGGACGTTTATGCCATAAAAATATTTTTTCTACTTCTTGGCAGAATGATCAGGTGCCCATGGCTATGGGTGAGGTATTAAATAAACGAGGTGTAAAGAGTCTTTATGTTATAGCCCCTAATTATGCAGCTGGCCGTGATATGGTAGCCGGAGTCGAACGGACCTTTAAAGGAAAAATTCTTGGAAAGGATCTAACGAAGTGGCCAACCCAATTAGATTTTTCAGCTGAACTGGCTAAAGCTCGTGCTTCAAAGGCTGATGGTGTATTTATATTTTACCCGGGGCGCGCCACAAATGCTTTTATGCGCCAATATGCTCAAGCCGGTTTGACGAAGACACCACTGTATTCTGTATTCAGTGTTGATTCTCTAAGTCTACCTAAACTGCAGCAAGCTAAGTTAACAAATGTATTAGGAACATTTTCTACTCAGTTTTGGGCTCCCGATCTTAATACGCCAGTCAATAAAAAGTTTGTCTCAGATTACAGAAAAAAATTTGGTAGTTATCCTTCTCACTACGGAGCCCAGAGCTATGACTCAATTATGTTAATTGATAGCGCTGTTCGAGCTGTAGGAGGGAATCTAAAAAATATGGATGGCATGAGAGCGGCGTTCAGGAAGGCTGATTATGGATCCGTTCGGGGAAAATATGTCTATGGAAACAACCATTTTCCTATTCAAGATTTTTTCCTTCGAGAAGTTGTCAAGGATAATAAAGGAAAATGGACAACCAAAATTGTTCAGAAGGTTTATTCTAAACACCAGGATGTTTACGCTAGCAAATGTAAAATGAAAAAGACTTGGTGAGTTATTATTAGTTCTTCGGCGGGGGCGCTTTTGCGCTCCCGTTTCGCGTTAAGCTGGGTTTTTTCATGATTGATCCCGTCCTTCTCTTTGAGCAATTATTTAACGGTGTACAGTATGGAATTTTGCTATTCCTATTAGCAGCTGGGCTAACGTTAGTTTTTGGCATCATGGACATGATGAACTTGGCCCATGGATCTCTCTATATGATGGGTGCGTATATTGCCGCAACAGTGACTTTAGCCTCGGAGTCGTTTTTGTTGGGTATATTTGCTGCGCTACCCGCAACACTTTTGATTGGGGTTTTTCTCGAAGTTGTAGTTTTAAGAAGGCTTTACGATCGCGGTCACCTTGATCAAGTCCTTGCTACTTTCGGTATGATACTATTTTTTAATGAGCTTGTGCGCTTGATCTGGGGTCCCGCAGGTATTGAAGTGCCGTTGCCTAACTTACTTAATCAATCGGTCATCGTGTTTGGCATTCCCCTGCCAGTATATAGAATTGTAGTTATTGGCGTTGGACTACTAGTTGCAGCCTTTCTTTATATCTTAGTTGTTAAAACAAGGACCGGAATGTTAATTCGTGCCGGAGCATCTAACCGGGAAATGATTGGCGCTCTTGGAGTTAATATTAAACGCGTATTTACATTAGTGTTTGGACTAGGTGCTGCACTAGCGGCGCTTGCCGGTCTTATGGCGGGTCCTATTTTTGCTGCGACAATTGGGATGGGTGAAAATATCCTCATACAAGTACTAGTGGTCATTGTAATCGGTGGGATAGGCTCAATTAGAGGTGCATTTGTGGGGGCGCTTATGATAGGTGTGATCGAAATACTAGGTCGATCATTTTTGGATGACTTTTTTAAATTATTTCTTCCAGTGAACGCTGCTGAAACCGCAGCTCCGGCAGTGGCGTCGATGCTAATTTATATATTGATGGCTGCGGTACTGTTTTTTAGGCCACAGGGCTTGTTTCCAGCTAGGAGCGGCTAGGTGATGACAATTAACCGCCAAGCCCTAATATGCACATTGATATTTCTTCTTTTAGCTATAGTGCCAGTAATAGCATCGCTTACTGATGTTCCATTTTACCTTGATTTGGCGCGTCGTATGATGATTTTGGCCATTGGAGCTCTAAGCTTAAATTTAATAATGGGCTATGGCGGCATGATCAGTTTCGGACATGCTGTGTTTATAGGAATTGGCGCCTACACCGTAGGAATTTGTGCAGAACACGAAATCATTAGTGGGTATATCCAGTGGCCATTAGCGATATTGATAAGTGCAAGTTTTGCCTTAGTTTTTGGGGCTATAAGCTTACGCACCCGTGGCGTTTATTTTATTATGATTACCCTGGCTTTAGCACAAATGATGTATTTTCTTGGTGTTAGCCTTGATCGGTATGGTGGAGATGACGGCTTGCCACTCCCAGAGCCCAGTGACTTTTCAGGTGTGATAGACCTAAATGAAAAAACAAGCTTATATTACCTTGTCTTTGTTATCCTTATACTAAGTCTTTGGATTTGTCAGCGTCTGGTTAATTCTCGTTTTGGTATGGTTATTCAGGGTGCGCGTTCTAATGAAGTAAGAATGCAGGCTATTGGATTTCCAACCTTTAGATATAAGTTAACGGCATTTGTGATTGCTGGTGCTATGGCTGGCCTAGCCGGGGCTCTATTGGCTAACCACACGGATTTTGTTAACCCGGATATGATGCATTGGACCCGATCAGGAGATCTGATCATTATGGTTCTGCTTGGAGGTATGGGTAGTTTGTCTGGGCCAATCGTTGGTGCTCTTGTATTCATTCTTTTAGAAGAGGCATTGTCGGGCATAACTGAATATTGGCAGCTTATATTTGGACCTTTTCTCATTTTGGTAGTTTTATTTGCGAGAGGTGGTTTATTAGGCTTCTTGGAGAAGCGACAAAATTCTGTGTCAAACTCGGAGAAACCAAATGGTTGAACCCCTGTTAAAAATAGATCAACTCCGAAAAAGTTTTGGAGGAGTATTAGCAACAGATAATCTTTCACTAGTTATTAATCGAGGAGAGATCCATGCAGTAATAGGGCCTAATGGTGCTGGCAAAACTACAATGGTTTCGCAAATTTCAGGTGGTTTAAAATCTGATAGTGGTCGAATTGTATTTGATGGTGAGGATATAACAGGATTTAGTGCGCCGGCGCGATCACTTCGCGGAATTTCTAGAACTTTCCAGATAACAAGTATATTTGAAGAATTTACGGCAATGGAAAATGTGTCTCTAGCTATACAGGCGCATCAGGGTCATTCATTTAAGTTCTGGCGGTCAGCTCGTGGAGAAACTTCACTTATAGGTCCAGCAAGAAAAGCTCTGGAGACAGTAGGTTTAGATATTCGTGCCCAAGTTTTAGCCCGTAATCTTTCCCATGGGGAGAAACGGCAGCTTGAGATTGCTATGGCACTTGTAAGTCGTCCAAAAATGTTATTGTTAGATGAACCTATGGCTGGGATGGGTGCAGAAGAATCCAAAAGAATGGTGGAACTTCTTAACAGCCTCAAAGGCAACCATACTATTTTGTTAATTGAACATGATATGGATGCTGTCTTTGCGTTAGCTGATCAGATAACTGTTTTAGTATATGGAAGCGCTATTGTTTCAGGCGAGCCTGAGGAGATACGCTTGAATCAAGAAGTCCGTGCGGCCTATCTCGGTGAAGAAGAGTAATCAACATGTTGTTGAAAGTTAAAAATATAGAGTCTTCTTATGGTACTAGCCAAGTATTATTTGGAATGTCGATAGAGGTAGGGGCTGGACAAGTTGTGACCTTGATGGGACGAAATGGTATGGGGAAGACCACTACTATTAGGTCGATAATGGGATTGATAACTCCTCAAAGAGGAGAAATAATTTTCGAAGATAAAGTCATATCAGGAAGTCCCTCCCATTTTATAGCCAAAATGGGTATTGGTCTTGTACCTGAGGGACGTCAGATTTTCCCCAATTTAACTGTGCGGGAGAATCTAGTGGCTACGGCAAGAAATCCATCTGAAAATTCTGATCCATGGACCTTGAAGAAGGTCTTAGAGAGGTTTCCAGCTCTTCGGGCTCGGGTAAATGGTATGGGCAACGAACTTTCCGGGGGGGAACAGCAAATGCTGGCAATCGGACGGGCTTTGATGACCAATCCGAAGTTACTTGTTTTAGATGAAGCCACAGAAGGTTTAGCCCCTCAAATCCGAGCGGAAATATGGAAATGTCTCGAGGATCTAAAAGCACAGGGACAATCTATCTTGGTGATTGACAAGAATGTAAGCGCCCTCACACGGATAGCTGACAAGCATTATATAATAGAAAAAGGTCGGACTGTTTGGTCAGGTAGCTCGGTGGAACTTTTATCACAGTCTGATATTCAACAACGATATCTTGGGGTCTGACGATAAAAAAAGGCGCACCATTTTAAGTGCGCCTTTCCTTTTATCTGCGGCAGTGCCGCAAAACGTCTTCGTTACTTGAGAAGATACTTTTTCAGCTCCTTGTAATAATTTGCTGGCATCTTTTTCTCAGCATTATCCCAAGTGGCACCCATTACTGTTTTTGTAAAGGCTTTACCATATTCACCTTGGAGGTCTATGACTTTAACACCAGCGCCAAAAACCTTTGCGTTATCTTTATCAGCCAGAGCTCTCATATAAGGAGTGCTAGCGACTTCAAATTTCTCACCCCAGGCATCTAAGTAATCGCGCTCCTTCTTTGTCATCTTGTTATAGGCGTCAAGGTTGACGATAGCCATGGTTGATGAACGCCAGAATCCGGGTCCAATACGATACTTGATGTACTTCGTCCAACCGTAGCGGAAAATTCCCCCTTCAGGCCACGCTAATCCTTTAACCAGACCACGCTCGAGTGATGTGTAAACGTCGCCGGGCGAGATGTTTATTGGAGTAGCACCCATTGCCTTGAAAAAGGGATGATAAAGTGCAGTAGATCGCATCTTAAAGCCTTTAAGATTCAAGCCTGTTTTTTTACTTTTATTGGGTGGGTCTATTAAATAGACGTGAAAGTTACCAGAATTGTAGAACGGATGTGCAAGAATGCGGGCATTCATTCTTTCCCCCCAGCATCGTTGCATTACATCCCAGCCACCGTTTTTACGGATCACTGCCTGAGGTTGAGTTGAAAGTGCTACCAACCTTGCGCATGGGTTCAATCCGATATCGTAACCACTCGGACCGAATTTGAGGTCGATGACGCCACGTTTCAGCGCTGCACCTTGTTTTCTGTTAGGTGTAACTTCCGGTCCACCTTTGTAATGTAGTACAACAGCACCTTTAGCCTTGTTCATTGGCTTATGCATTAAATCAAAATAGGCTACGACCTGGTCGTGGTCCCTATGAAGGCTAGTCATCACAGTCAGCTTTGCTGCTTCTACTGCAGATCCCGCCAGCATAGCGGCCGCGGCGATGCCTGCAGCAAAACTAGACATTTTTAAATTGCTCATAAATGTTCTCCCTTTGAACTTATTCTAATATCAATTTGTATAAATACGCCGGCCACTTCACCTGTCTGCGGTATATTTGTCAATAATCGATTTTCATTGGCAAATTATAAATGTGGTTTAAGTCAATCAAAACCCTAAGCTGATTAAACACTGAATAAACCAACTTTTGTTGATTTATGCTCCAATTAGCGTTGTTCCTTCCACCATTCCACGCTTTAATAATCGTCTTTCAGTACTCGGGAAGTCAGTTCTGGCATGTGTTGAACAACGGTTGTCCCAAACTAAAAAATCTCCAGCTTTCCATTTATGTTCATAAATAACAGATGGGTGTTCCGCATATAGAATTACTTCTTCGATAATATCGCGAGCTTTATCGTGCGGTATACCTTCAATGGTTGCCGTCATAAGGCGATTTATGTAAAGCGCCTTACGGCCGGTTTCGGGGTGTTGTACAATCGCAGGATGCCAAGCATGTTTTACCTTATCCAATTCATTTAAACTAGGCTGACTAGTTTCCTTATAATCAAATAACTGCAAAACTCTTTTACCAGCGAGAGCATTTTTTAGCCTCTCTGGTAGTAGGTTGTATGCTTCATACATATTGGCAAATTTTGTATTTCCGCCATAGTCGGGCACCTCTATAGAATAGAGAAATGTTGCTTTGTGCGGGACGTCAACGAAAGCCATATCATGATGAAACCACATTTCCCCATCTGGCAGAGAGCCAATGGGTTTCCCGTTTTCTCGAATATTTGAAACCAACATAATATATGGATCACTCTCACTTCGCCGGTTTGCAGGCCTGGAACGTTGCCCCAATTGCCCAATCCAATCTCCACTTCGCCACAATTCTTGATCGGAAAGCGACTGACCGCGAAACAATACCAGTAGATATTTATGCCAGATTTGTAAAAGCCTTTTCTTCAGTTTACCCGAGATAGGCTGACTTAAATTTACACCGCGAACTTCGGCCCCGATTGTTGAGGACAAAGGCATGACTTCAATATCCATGGAATTATTCCCCATATGCACCATGGAGCAAGATTTTATACAAAAATTGGAATATTTACACAGTTTCTGATCAAATTATCAGGTTTATTTAATATATTTAAGTTATAAACATTGAGTCTGAGCTGATAATCGTCCTTAATAAAGAAAATTAGAACTAAACAGGTGAGGGGCATCGTGGAAGCAATCTCTAAACTGTATGATCAATTGCTATATGGCATGGCAGGACTTTCGGGGGTTTTGATCTTTTTTGCATTTGTTTCGATTGTAGTTGACGTTCTCATGCGGATTACTGGTCTGGAACCATTTATTTTTATAATGACCATGTTCGAATACATTTTACTTTGGTTTACAATGTTGGCTGCTCCTTATTTGTTGAGGATCAAAGGCCACGTTTTTATAGATGCTGTGACGCAATTTTTACCGCCAACTATTAAAAAAGTTGTGGCAAAGTTGGTTTACCTCCTGTGTATTATTGGGTGCTGCATTTATGGTTATCATTTGATGGGTTTGTTCATCGAAGCAATCCAATCCGGTGAACTCGATATGCGTACTTACGAGGTTCCAATTTGGTTATTATTTGTACCTATGCCTCTTTGTTTTTTTATGTGCGTAGTTGAGTTCCTGCGCTACCTGATCGGTATCGACGATATGTATAGTCAATCAATTGAAGAACGGGAAAACGTATAATGGAATGGTATTGGGCACTTGCCACCCTGATTGGGATGGTCATTTTTTTTATGGCGATGGGCGTTCCCGTTGCATTTACATTCATTATAACCAACATTATTGGCGTAATTATCTTCATGGGTACCACCACCGGTTGGGTACAAATTGCAGATAATTCCACGCAGTTGATAACACGCTTTACACTTGGTCCAGTTCCTATGTTTATTATGATGGGGGCTCTGTTTTTCCACACCGGCCTAGCCATTAGAGTGTTTGACGGCTTAGATGTCATATTTGGAAAGTTACGAGGTCGACTGTGTTTCCTAACAGTCGCGGGCGGGTCTTTGTTTTCAACTCTGACAGGTTCCAGTATGGCCAATACAGCAATGTTGGGGTCTTTGATGGTTCCAGAGATGCAAAAGCGTGGCTACAACTGGAAAATGTCGATGGGTCCCATCCTAGGCACAGGCGGTTTGGCTATGATTATTCCGCCTTCAGCGCTTGGTGTGCTATTGGCATCAGTGGCTAGTATTGACGTTGGTAAACTACTCATTGCAGGTTTCTTGCCAGGTTTCGTCTTGGCAGGCCTTTATGCTGTAATGATTTACCTGCAGCTCAGAATAAACCCGGAGTCTGCGCCGGCATATGATGTAGAAATGCCACCAATGGTAGAACGCATTAAGATCGTTTGCGTCAATATTTTACCAATGGGCATTATTGTCTTTATGGTAGTTGGTTTTATTATTTTGGGTTGGGCAACTCCGACGGAGGCTGCTGGTTTTGGTGTTCTAGGTGTTATTATTGTTGCTGCTGCATTTAGGTGTCTCACCTTTGAAGCAATTAAGACGGCGACACATGCAACTGTTAAGGTCGGAGCCATGGTCTTCTTTATAATCATGAGTTCGACTGTTTTTAGTCAACTTCTAGCATTTTCAGGAGCCAGCGCCGGGTTACTGAAATGGACAATCAGTTTCGGTATTTCCAAATATTGGATCCTATTGTTGATGTTTTTTGTTCTGATAGCGCTTGGAATGTTTATGGATGCAACGTCCATGATGCTTATTACGGTACCAATATTCTTTCCGCTTGCCGAACAGCTCGGGTTTGATTTGATTTGGTTTGGTTTATTCGTTCTGATGACGTTTGAAATGGCTGGCACTACGCCACCATTTGGCCTCTTATTGTATGTGATGTTGGGTGTGGCACCAAAAGGCACAACACTTTATCAGGTGGCGGCTTCGGCCTTTCCATTTTTGGTTTGTGACGCCATACTTATTCTTATGATGGTTCAGTGGCCGCAGTTGGCTCTTTGGTTGCCAAGCCTAATGGGATAAAACTCTAGAAAAAAGATGATTAGTCGATAAAATTTCTTTGGTACGGGGACTATTTACTGAACATGGTTAAAATTCTTCTCTAAGATCTTAGCTATTGATTTAGCGGAAGGAATATCATGGACAATTCATCGCTAAAAATTGCTAGAGGGTTCCTGAAAAAGGTTGTCGAAGAGACCAGGTTCGGAAAAGAGTCCTCTAACTCCATTTCCCAAAATTTTTGTGGTGATATTGACATGCGTATCGCTCGCGATGGAACGTGGTATTATAAGGGTTCTCCTATCGAAAGGTTTAAGCTCGTTAAACTATTTGCCTCCATTTTGACAAGAGATAAAAAGGGTCATTTTTGGCTGAAAACAAAGGTTGAAAGGTGTCGGATCACTGTAGATGATGCGCCTTTTCTCGCTGTTGAGATGAATGTGGATAGCAAAAAAAATAAACAACGGCTTATTTTTCGGACAAATGTTGATGATATTGTAATTGCTGGACCTAAACACTCTATAATTGTCAGAGTTGATCCAGAAACAGGTGAACCATCGCCATATCTGGAAATCCGCAGTGGCATAGAAGCTTTGATTACGCGGTCAGTATTTTATGATCTGGTTGAATTAGGGATAAAGAAAATACATGAGCGCAATTTAATTCTGGGCGTTTGGAGTGATGGAATATTTTTCAACCTGGGCAGTATCGATTAAGGTTTTCTGAGCTAATATTCCCATTTATAAAATGCGTGATCTTTTAAAAGAAATTTTTAAGAAACAACAAATCAATGTCACCGCGAGTATGGGGCCAAAGTCATGGCCGGTATCATCCTCTAGCATCGGCAAACAGAAATTGCGTCCTGCTGCAGTTCTTGTCCCTATATTAGATCACAAGCATGGCATGCGAATTCTACTTACAGAGAGAACAAAAACAATGTCTAAACACCCCGGACAAATTGCCTTTCCCGGGGGTGCTAAAGAGTCTATTGATATTACGCCAGAAGAAACCGCCCTCCGTGAGACAAAGGAGGAAATTGGGTTGTCGCCCAGTAAGGTCCGTGTTCTTGGCCGAATGAATTCTAGAGATACCGCAACAGGGTATAATGTGATTCCGATTGTTGGATTAATTACACCACCTGTTTCACTAAAACTTGCGCCAACTGAAGTGGCTAAAGTGTTTGAAATTCCACTTACATTTATTATGGACCCAAAAAGTTATGCTCTTGAAACACGTCAAAAGTGTGGTAAATCTCATGAATATTATGTAATGCCCTACAAAGAACACTATATTTGGGGATTGACTGCTCGTATTCTTGTTGAATTAGGAAAAATGTTGAGGGACGCATGATACGCTTACTTCTGATGTTCGTTTTACCAGCTTTGTTGCCAGTTGGTGTTTATATTTTATGGCGTGCAATCGCTCCACCAAAATTTGGTGGATCCCGAGCAATAGCTCGTGAGGAATGGGAACCATTGCCTTGGCCTTGGCTTATTCTCGCGGGAGGTCTAATGGTAATGATCACAGTTTTCACGGTCATAGCGTATCCTGAACTTATAATTTTTTAGAGGTGGGCGGGAATATGAAACCCGTGTGCGTAATCAGGCTTGATGATTGGCATGGCTTGGCGCAGGCTAAGGTAGTAATGAAAGCCCTATCCGCTGCAGGCAGTATATCACTTTTTGTTGGAGGTTGTGTTAGGAATGCGTTGTTGGGAGAGGGCGTATCAGAAATTGATATTGCTACCCCAGAAACTCCTGAGCGGGTGCTGACTCTTTTAAAACAAGCGGGATTACGAGGTGTTAAGACAGGTATTGACCATGGCACGATTACTGCGATTTGCGGTGCAAGGGGTTTTCAAATAACCACATTACGTAAAGACATCGAAAACTTTGGGCGTAGCGCCCGAGTAGAATACACTCTGAATTGGAATGAGGATGCGGCGCGTCGCGACTTAACATTAAATGCGCTTTATTGTGATATTAAGGGAAACGTTTTTGATCCTCTGGACGGATTGGCTGACCTCAAAGCTGGAAGAATTCGGTTTGTAGGGAATTCGAAAGCTCGTATTAAAGAAGATATATTAAGGCTTTTAAGATACTTTCGGTTCTATGCCTATTACGGAACTGAGCCTGCGGATGATAAAGCTTTAGCGGCTTGTAGAGAATTTGCTCCTAAACTAAGAAAATTATCTGCCGAGAGAGTTTGGGGAGAACTATCTAAATTATTTCTTGCTCAAGATCCAACCCCAACATTAAGAATGATGAAAGAGAATGCAATTCTATCTTATTTGCTGCCCGAGGTTGTGTGTTGTAACTCCTTAAAGTCGATGATTCAATTAGAGAAAAGGGCTGGGTTAAAGCCTGACTATCTGAGGCGTCTAGCCGCCATAGTGGATTTGTGCAGGGATGAAGCGAGTATTTTGGCTTCTCGGCTAAAGTTTTCGAGGGTGGATCGTATACGTTTCTGTAATTTATGTGATCCAAAGGAACAGCCGGATCCTCAGAGGGGACAGAAGCACAATCGTGCCATTATTTATCGTTTAGGAAGAAATTTTTTCATTGAACTTTCTATTTTAAGCGGGGCAAAATTTCCTGATAAGGATTGGTTATCTCTTCTCGAACTAGCCGAAGTAACTTCTTTGCCGTCGTTTCCAATAAAGGGGTCGGATGTTATATCATCGGGAATAACTGAAGGTGCCAGAGTCGGGGAAATTATGAAGGGGATTGAAACTTGGTGGATCGAAGGGGATTTTAGCGCAGATCGTCAGGCCTGCTTAAGATATTTAGATTATTTTATAGGGGCGGGTATTTGAGATCCCATTATGGAGTTATTTTTAAAGTTATAGTAAAAGTATGTTCTGAACATATTATATATTAACTGACTTATAATTATGTTTGGGTGGTTACATATTATAAGGGAAAACCTCAGGGTCACTCCCATCTCACCACAGGGGGCAGGGACATCAATATGGCCTCTATGTTGCCTCCGGTTTTCAAGCCAAATTTAGTGCCTCTATCATAAAGTAAATTGAATTCGACGTAGCGTCCCCGCTTGAAAAGTTGTTGTTCGCGGTCTTCTTTAGTCCATCGTTTGTCCTTACGGGCCCGGACAATCTCGGGATAAATCTGGAGAAATGTTTTTCCTACTTCCTTGGTAAAATTGAAATCTTTTGACCAATCGCCAGAGTCTAAATAATCATAAAATATACCGCCAACACCACGAGCCTCTTCCCGATGTGGAAGGTAAAAATATTCGTCACACCATTTTTTGAACTTTTGATAGTATTGTTTGTCGTATTTATCGCATGTTATTTTTAGAGCTGAATGAAACTCATTTGAAGCTAAGTTATCATTAACTATTGGTGTTAAATCTGTTCCACCTCCAAACCATGTTTTGGAGGTGCAAATAAATCTGGTATTCATATGAACCGCTGGTACTAAAGGTGAACACATATGAGCAACGACTGATATGCCGGCCGCCCAAAATTCAGGGTTTTCATCAGCTCCGGGAATTTCGTTTCTGAAATTAGCCGAGAACTCTCCCTCGACTGCAGAAATATTTACTCCAACTTTTTCAAAAACACGTCCAGTCATGATGGACATCGTTCCACCGCCACCATTTTGATTTTTATCTTCTTTTCGAGTCCATACCTTCTTTTGAAATTGCCCCGGTGGTTGGTTTTCATTTTGAACGCTACCTTCATTTTCAATAGCTTCAAATTCAGCACATATCAAATCCCTTAGTTTGGCAAACCAAACTAGAGTTGATTTCTTTTTGTCCTCGATAGTAAAACTCATTAGTTAACGTTTGTAATAAAGTTATTGGTTTGTCTAAGTGCCTCTCCTAGAACCATAGATGCTGCTACAGCAACATTCAGAGACCTTGACCCCTCTGCCATTGGTATCTTTATGCGTGCTGTTGCTGTTTCATGTACTTCACTCGTCACCCCTCTACTCTCACTACCTAAAAGGAGGCAGTCATCAGGTTTAAAAGAAAATTCCCAGTATGTTTCGTTTCCAGAGGTAGTTAATAAAACAATCCTATTTTGGTTCTGGCTGCAAAAATTTCTAAAATAGGACCATGAGATATGACGCACCAAATCAACGTTTTCTATATAATCCATTCCAGATCTTTTTAGACGTTTGTCGTCTAAAATAAAACCGCACGGTTCAATAATATCCACACCCACGTTAAGGCAGGCAGCTGTGCGAAGAATCGTACCGGTATTTTGGGGGATGTCTGGTTGATATAATGCTAATCTCATTGAAAACGATCATGTAGTAAATATATTCTCAATTATATCAATAAGGGGGTTTAAAAGGAACTTACGAGCGCTTTTTACTTATGCTGCGGCGTAAGGCCGCAGTGTTTGAATCTTCCTAGGAGTTAATTATAAAGAGTATCAAAAAGCGACCGCAAACGATAAGCGGATACAATCGAGAGGGATAAGATGGTAACTTCTGCTGATCTAGCCGAGGACAGTACAGATAGCGCTGTAGAAGGTGAAACTAGACGAGATTTTTTGATGCTTGCAACTGGTACTTTTGGTGCCTTTGGAGTTGCTGCAGCTGTTTGGCCACTCGTTGACCAAATGAACCCGGCTGCAGATACTCTTGCCGCATCAACGACAGAGGTTGATTTAGAACCCATTGAACCCGGACAGCGCTTAATAGTGAAATGGCGGGGCAAGCCAGTATTTATAGTAAGAAGGACAAAGGCACAGATAGAGGAAGCGCGGTCAGTTAATGTGGCAGATTTAGTGGATCCCGAAACTGACGAGCAACGAGCAAAAAAAGCAGAGTGGCTAATTATTGTGGGAGTTTGCACTCATTTAGGTTGTATCCCTTCTGGCACGAAACAGGGGGAGATAAAAGGGGAATACGGCGGGTGGTTCTGTCCATGCCACGGGTCGCATTACGATACTTCCGGTCGTATACGTAAGGGTCCGGCTCCTAAGAATCTACCAGTTCCAGAGTATCAATTTCTTTCAGATAATGTTGTTAAGATCGGTTAGGAGTAGGCTAGATGAGTGATTCTAAGTTTAAAAATCCAATTATATCCTGGATCGACTATAGATTGCCGGTTTTTACATTTTTAGAGCATGAACTTCATGAATACCCAACTCCAAAAAATTTAAATTATTGGTGGAATTTTGGTTCTTTAGCCGGAATTATTCTAGTTATAATGATTGTTACAGGGATTATCTTAGCAATGCATTATACTCCGCATACCGCATTTGCTTTTGATTCTGTTGAGCGAATTATGAGGGATGTTAATTACGGTTGGTTGATCCGCTATATTCATATGAATGGCGCATCCGCGTTCTTTATCGTCGTTTATATCCATATTTTTAGAGGACTCTATTTTGGTTCCTACAAATCCCCCCGTGAGATTTTGTGGATACTTGGTGTTATTATTCTTCTTTGTATGATGGCGACAGCCTTTTTAGGGTATGTCCTTCCTTGGGGTCAGATGAGCTTCTGGGGGGCAACTGTTATTACCAACCTCTTTTCGGCAATCCCAGTTGTTGGAGACTCAATCGTCACTCTTTTGTGGGGGGGGTTTTCTGTTGATAATCCAACCCTTAACCGCTTTTTCAGTCTTCACTATCTATTACCATTTGTTCTTGTTGGAATTATTGTTTTGCATATTGTCGCGCTGCATCAGCATGGATCCAACAATCCAATAGGTATCAACACAAAGTCACCCCAAGATACAGTTCCATTCCATCCATATTACACGATAAAAGATATGTTTGGATTAGGTGTCTTTCTTGTCTTGTTTTTTGCTTTCGTATTTTTTGCTCCCAACTTTTTTGGTGAACCAGATAACTATATTGAAGCCAATCCGCTAGTTACCCCGCCCCACATTGTGCCAGAGTGGTATTTCTTGCCTTTTTACGCAATTTTGCGTTCTTTTACAGCAGACGCACTGATTTATTTTCCTATATCCTGGTTGATGTCTGCTAAACTGGCCGGTGTCCTTGCGATGTTTGCATCAATCCTTGTTCTTTTTGTTTTGCCATGGCTTGATCATTCGCCTGTAAGGAGCGCACGCTTTAGACCGCTATATAAACAGTTCTACTGGCTACTGATCATAGATTGCGTGATATTAGGAGTTTGTGGAGCCAAGCCTGCAGAAGCACCATGGACATATATCGCACAGGCGGCTACCGCGTATTATTTCTTACATTTTCTCGTAATCATTCCACTTCTAGGATTCTTTGAAAAAACTCGTCCTTTGCCCACTAGTATTAGTGAGCCAGTCTTAAAGGGAGGGGGCGGTGTGTCCGTCGCGTCGAGCGCTAAACCGATGGAGAAAGTATAATGCGGAAAATTCTAATCGAAAGTGCGATTGTTTTTTCTGTCATAGCCTTTTCTTCATTCAATGCAAATGCTGCGGGCGATTTTTTGAAAGCACCTAAACAACAATGGTCTTTTTCTGGAATCTTTGGGACATTTGATAGGGGAGCTCTGCAGCGAGGCTTTCAAGTATATAGTGAGGTCTGTGCGGGATGTCATTCTGTTAGATTGTTGTCGTACCGAAATTTATTGGAAATTGGTTTTACGGAAAAACAGGTAAAGAGAATTGCTGCATCTAAAGAGGTTTCGGATGGACCGAATGATGATGGAGAAATGTTTCAACGTCCGGGCCGTTTGAGCGATAAATTTGTTAAACCGTTTCCAAATGACCAGGCAGCACGTGCGGGCAATAACGGCGCGCTTCCGCCAGATTTATCACTAATAACAAAGGCAAGAAAAAACGGTATCAACTATCTACATGCCCTCTTAACAGGTTACAAACCAGTGCCGAAAGGGATGAAAGTGGCTGAGGGTATGTATTACAACCCCTACTACCCTGGCCAACAAATAGCTATGCCACCACCATTAGTAGATGGAGGTGTGGAATATACCGATAAAACCAAGTCAACCATCACGCAAATGTCTAGTGATTTGACAACATTTTTAGCTTGGGCAGCAGAGCCAGAACTCGAAGCTAGAAAACGGTTAGGTGTGAAGGTGCTCCTATTTCTTTTAATTCTTACCGGTTTATTGTACGGAATTAAAAGGAAGGTGTGGTCTCGTTTGCACTAAGAGCTTAAAATTTTTCTAAAAATTTACCAAATAGTTAAAAAAAAAGGGAACGCAAAATCTTCTAAATTTGCGTTCCTTTTCGCTGTTCTTTTTAGAACAATTAGCCCATGTGTGTTGCAAAGTGTTCTAGTGTCCGCTTGTGGGCGCGTTCACATGCGCCTTGATTATAACTTTCTCTGTCATCACAGCAGAAACCATGCCCAGCATCATCGTAGACAAAGCAGGGGATGTCTGGATGGGCTTCTTTAATGTCATGAACTTGGCTTAAAGGAATACCGCCGTCTTTATCACCAAAATTAAATATAACTGGTACTTTCGGTGTATCTTCACGCTTTGCATGAATTCCACCTCCATAGAATGTAGAAGCGGCTGACAATCCGTCACATTTACAGGCGGCAAGCCAACTGACATAACCACCAAAGCAGTACCCAACAATACCTACCTTACCAGTAGCGGAAACATTATTTATTGCTGCCTGGACATCGTTTTGAATTCCATCATCATCGAGGCTACCTCTTGTATCTCTGCCTTTACCGAAATCTTCTTGTCCATAGCCCAAGTCAAGACCCTTCTCCTTTCGATCAAACAATGCTGGAGCAATTGCGATATACCCATTTTTAGCAAACTCATCCACAAGTTTGCGGATATGGCTATTCACTCCAAAAATTTCTTGAATTACAACAATGCTACCTTTTGCGGAGCCTTCTGGTTCAGATTTATAAGCGTCTAGAACATGACTGTCAGCGGTAGTGAGCTCAATTTTTTTTCCCATTTTTCCTTCCCATAATCTATACAAAATCGTGTGAATAATTTTATCGTGTGAATAATTATAAAGCACTTTTTAAACATAGATCGCGGTATGCGCAATGCACTACTCAATATTAGCCATCATAGTTCTGATAAATGGAGCGGCGATTTAGATTAAAATGTTTTGGGAAGATTTATTTAAAAAGGATTTTCATATTATTTTATACATTAAATCGAAACATGATTACATCTCCATCTTCGACAATATATTCTCTACCTTCTTGCCGCATTTTTCCTGCTTCTTTTGCCCCGACTTCGCCATTGCATGAGATGTATTGGTCAAAAGAGATTGTTTCAGCACATATAAATCCCTTTTCAAAATCAGTATGAATTGCTGCTGCTGCCTTTGGTGCCTTGGTGCCTTTCCGAATGGTCCAGGCTCTTGATTCCCTTGGGCCTGCTGTTAGGTATGTTATTAAACCAAGCAGCTTATATCCTGCTTGTACGATGCGGGAAAGCCCCGTTTCTTTTAGCCCAAGTGAGTGTAAAAATTCAACACGCTCGTCTGGACTGGATAGCTGTGCTATTTCCGCTTCGATCGACGCGGATATAGTGACTGCGATTGCTCCATTTGACCTAGCGAATTCTTCGACTTTTTTAGATAAAATATTTCCCGTCGAAGCTTCTTCTTCACTAACGTTACAAACATACAAAACGGGTTTTGTCGTCAGTAATTGTAACCCATTTAATAGAGTTTTATTTTCGAATTTGTGAGCTATTGACCGCGCTGGCTCACCTTCCTTAAGGATGTCTATAACTTTTTCAACAATAGATAGAGTGGCACTGGCCTCTTGATCATTACCACGTGATAATTTGAGCAATGGGTGGATCCTTCGTTCTAAACTTTCAAGATCCGCTATCATCAATTCTGTATCTATTATTTCAATATCATTTAGTGGATCAATACGACCTTCAACGTGAGTAATATTTGTATCCTCAAAACAGCGCACAACATGCACAATAGCATCCATTTCCCTTATATGTCCTAAGAATTGATTGCCCAAACCCTCCCCCTTACTAGCGCCACGTACAAGACCGGCAATATCAGCAAAGTCTATTTGGGCAGGAATGATTTTTTCTGAATTGGCAATTTTGGCCAGCTGTTGAAGTCGGGAGTCAGGAACTGCTATTTTACCAATATTTGGTTCGATGGTACAAAAGGGATAATTTTCGGCCTGCGCCGAAATAGTGGCAGTTAAGGCATTAAATAATGTTGACTTGCCAACATTAGGTAGGCCTACGATTCCGCATGTAAAACCCATTACCCTATTCTTTCTAAAAATTGATTAGTCACGTTTTTATCTCAGAAATTTTTGGTTTTGGCGGCTGTTCTATTATATTAACCCGAGTTAGAAATGAACTACTTTCACCATTTAGAAGCATTGGTAATGCTTCAGCGATAGAATTAAATGTTTGTGAAAGCCATATCTGATCTGATTTTTTAAACTCATTTAGTACATACTTGGATACGTTTTCATGCTTGCCAGGGTGGTCGACGCCAATTCGTACTCTCCAGTAATCTGAGCCAATATGGGAGGTGATATCGCGCAAACCATTATGACCAGCATCGCCGCCACCTAACTTAGCCCTAATCTTACCTCTAGGAAGGTCTATTTCATCATGAAAAACAAAAACGTTTTCAGGTTTAAGTTTCCAATATCTTAAAGTTTCTCCAACTGGTTTACCGGATTCATTCATATAAGTGAGTGGTTTTAAGGTTAAAATTTTTGTNCTGCCTATGACACCATCACTAAAAATACCTTTAGGGCGTGAACGAGCACGTGGGGAGCTCAATTTGTGATGATGAATAATTTCATCTAACACCATTGAGCCCACATTATGTCGGGTGCCAGCATATTTTCTTCCTGGATTACCCAGGCCCACCAGGAGCAACATGGTGCCTCCGGTTCTCCTATTTTGAGAGTATTACTTAGTCATCGCCCTTTGTTTTATCATCATCATCAGTTTCGGTATCTTCATTTTCTTGGTCGATTGAACCTTCTCCAGCGTCCTCACCGTCGGTTTCTGCTACATCTTCTTCAACTGTTAAGATCGTTGGAGCTGCGATGGTTGCAATTGTAAAATCCCGATCTGAAATTGTAAGTTCGACACCCTCGGATAATGATAAGGTACTGGCATGAATAGAATCACCTACCTCTAACCCTGTAAGGTCAACCTCAAACATTTCAGGAATTGAGTCGGCGATGCATGAAATTTCGATTGCATGTCGAACGACATTTAAAACACCGCCAGTTTTTAAACCCGGGGAATCGTTTTCGTTTAGGAATTGCACCGGAACTTCAACGGTTAACCTTCGATCTGCCGAATAACGCAGAAAATCAACATGTAAAGGTTGGTCGGTTACTGGGTGAAATTGTGTATCCCTAGGTAGCACTCTATGTTTTTTACCTTCTACTTCGACATCTATCAGACGGATAAAAAATCCGTTTTTACTCATTTCTTGTTCTAGCTGAATTTTATCTAGTGTAATTAAAATCGGGTTCTCGTTATTCCCGTATATTACAGCAGGAATTTGTCCTTCGCGACGTGCTGCTCGGGCGGTCCCCTTTCCAGCCCGTACACGAGAGGAGGCAAGAATAGTTTGAATTTCGGCCATGCCGTTTCTCCCTTATAAAGTGTTAGTCAGCCTCCAGGGGTGCTGACGTATGAAAAATCCGTTTATAAAACTGAGGCGAAGGGTTTTAGTCCTATAAGACTAATTAGTCAAACAAACTAGATACAGATTTTTCATCACTGATACGACTGATCGCCTCGCCTATAAGTGGTGCTATAGAAAGCTGTCTCACATTTTGAGATACACGAACGGCTTCTGTGCCCATTATACTATCGGTCGTAACCATATTTTCGAGTGGGGACGAGGATACTCTCGAAACAGCGCCTCCTGACAATACCCCGTGGGTTATATAGGCAGAAACAGATTTGGCCCCAGCGTCGATAAGCGCACCAGCCGCATTACAAAGCGTGCCTGCTGAATCCNCAATATCATCTACGACTATACAATCTGCACCGCTTACATCGCCTATAATATGCATTACTTCCGAAATTCCTGCNTGTTCACGACGTTTATCAATAATTGCAAGTTCGGCATTTATTGGCTTGGCTAACGCCCGGGCTCTGAGGACGCCCCCAACGTCTGGAGATATCATAGTCAATTTTCCCCCATCAAAATTCTGTTTTATATCTCGTAAAAAAACAGGAGCAGCAAAAAGATTATCTACAGGTATATCAAAGAAACCCTGAATTTGCCCTGCATGCAGATCNAGTGTTAGAACTCGGTCGGCGCCAGCTTGGGTAATCAAATTGGCCACTAGCTTTGCAGAAATTGGGGTTCTCGGTCCTGATTTTCGATCTTGCCGGGCATAACCAAAATACGGAATTACAGCTGTGATTCGGCGGGCCGACCCTCTTCTTAATGCATCAATACATACAAGCAATTCCATAAGATTGTCATTAGCTGGGTAGGATGTAGACTGTATTACAAATACATCTTCCCCGCGGACGTTTTCTTCGATCTNAACGAAACACTCCATATCGGCAAAACGTCGAATACTCGCCTTACAGAGGGAAATATTTAGATAGGCCGCAATCGCTTCCGCTAAAGGTCTATTACTATTGCATGCAACAATTTTCATCTTGATTTTCCCATAACACCAAAGAAAACAATGGTGATTATTTTACCAAAATCGAATGCCGGCGCAATTTACCAGCGGTGTAACGGTGTGTAAACGATTTGACCAGACTTATATTTGGATTTCTTACAACTTTCTTAAACTTATAAAAAATAAACTAGTTTTTTTTATAATTAAACCATGACACAACTGATGACTAAACCAATAAGACAAAACAAAATAAATATTATCAAATGTGGCATTTAGTTAAAAATTCATTGCTATTACGGAAATACATCGACCATAGTCTTTTTCTTGATTGAACTTTGAACGGCGATAACTAAAGAAGGTTTCAGTCTCGGTATAGTTATCTCGACGAATTATTTCACAATTTTTAATTTTTGATCTTTCGGATAAGTTCAAAATAAAGTTGCAAAGACTAAAACGGAAATGTTCTCTGCCATCCTCTTCAAAAAATAGGGAATAACTTTGATCTGTAGTTACAAATTGATCTTTAAACTCCTTACTCACTTGATAGGATAATTGAGAGATACAAGGCCCAACTACAGCATTAATATTTTGACGNAACGATCCTAGGCTAACCATTTTTTCAACCGTCTTCTCTATAATCCCACCTAAAGCACCACGCCAGCCGGCATGACATGCACCAATGACACCTTGTCTTGAATCAGCAAAAAGGACAGGCGCGCAATCAGCAGTGAGGATACCTAGACCTATGCCACTTTCATTAGTAACCATACCATCGGCTTGTGGTGCAGAATCATGATCCCATAGTTTTGGAACTAAAATGACCTTGTCGCTATGCATCTGGTCAATAGTTAGAAGGGCCTCCGGATTAATGTGGAGTTTTCTGCTAACCCGTCTTCTGTTTTCTATAATGTGTTCTTTTTTATCTTCAGAGCCATATCCGCAATTTAATGAGGAATAAATACCACTGCTTGTCCCGCCGTTACGTGTAAAAAAGCCATGTTTTACTCCCTTAAATTCAGAAAATGTTTTCGAAAGGATGACTGGTATGCTGTTACTCATAAATTAAATCACTGCAATTTAGAAATTCGTTAAATCAAAACCCTCAGGAACTGGAACGATTTTTTGAGTTACCGACATTACTTTAAATAGTGAACCCATTCCCCTTTCGGCAATCAAACGTTGACATCCTTTTATTAACAAGGTTGATTGTTTTTCTGATGCAGTTTCAATAAGTTTCATAGTTCTTTGCTCGATGCCAAGGTCAGTAAGAAATTTTCTTTGTGACACGGGACCGTGTACCATAATACTATGCCCTTCAAGAATTTTTTTAAGATTTGCAAAATCCACATGAGCGGTAATATCTGATCTACCTATATCAAATAGAGGGTTTTGATATTTATGACCTCGTACTGCTTGCAGCGTATCTCCAAAACTGGAGTTAATATAACCATAATCTATTATTAAAGCAGCAATTCCATTTGAAGCAATTCTTTGCCCTATTGAATCAGCATAATTTTCAGAAATCCTATTTCGTTCAAATACAGAATTCGTCTTTGAATCAAAAGTTTCACTAGGGAATTTGGCTATATTAAAATTTGGAACAGAAACTGTAGTAAATTCAAAGATATTTTTATCTTTGTTGAATGTAATACATTTCTCATGCCAACCGTTGTTAGTCAGCAAGTATTGATCAATAGGTAAAGCATCAAAAAATTCATTAGCAATTATCAATGATGGTCCTTGGGGAACAGAATCTAGATTTTTATGCCAAGTTACGTCGTAATCTTTTAAGGTGAGCTCTTGGCGGTTTCGCATGCTAAGGCTGCATTCTACGAGGTGTATTTCTGCTGTTTTGAAAAAACTCGATTCTACTTTTTTGACCGTTCGGAGAATATCGGCCATCAAAGTTCCTCTACCTGGTCCCAGCTCTATTAGTTTCGTTTCTTTAGGGCAACCAGCAATTTTCCATGAGGAAAGGAACCATAGTCCTATAAGTTCGCCAAAAACCTGACTGATTTCTGGAGATGTTATAAAGTCCCCGTTGACCCCAAATGGCTCATTAATCTGGTAATAGCCATAGTCTTTATCATTTAAGGCAAGATCCATAAATTTTGATATTGAGATGGGGCCATCAGTTTGAATTATTTTTTTTAGTTTTTGTGCCAGTGGTGTCACGATTGCCGCCATAGCCTATGAATTAACCATATACCTAATAATATAAGCGGTACTGAGAGAATTTGGCCCATGGTGGCAATTTCATATATTGTTCCGAGGTGTTCGTCTGGTTGTCTGAAAAATTCAACAAAATATCGGGATAAACCATAAATTATCATAAAGGTGCCGGCAATTATACCGGGCCTTTTAAGAGCTTTAAATTTGAATATCAGTAATAATAGAACTAAAAAAAGAATTAGGCCCTCAAGGCCAGCTTCGTATAATTGACTTGGGTGTCTCGGCTCTGTGCCGCCTTTGGGGAATATAATGCCCCAAGGAACATCTGTAGTTCTGCCGAAAAGCTCGCCATTAATAAAATTTGCAATTCTGCCAAAAAATAACCCTATTGGAGCCGCAGCACAGATTAGATCACCGAACGCTATAAACTCTAATTGATTTTTATAGGTGAACAACCACGTGACAATTAGCATGCCTATCAATCCTCCGTGAAAAGACATACCACCTTGCCACACGACAAAAATTTCGAGTGGATTTGCCATAAAATAGGCTGGCTTATAGAAAATTACATATCCAATTCTTCCTCCTAAAATGATTCCTAGAGTAGCCCAAATAATAAAATCATCTATAAATTTACGATCAATCTTATTTATTGTGAGCCGACTTAATCGCAACATGAATTGCCAACCTAATAAAATGCCAGCTATATAAGATAGAGAATACCAACGTATCAATATAGGACCTAGTTCCAAAGCAACGGGGTCGATGGTTGGAAACGCAATGGCGAACATATTTTTCGAACCCCTTTCCTTGAAAATATGATTTAAATATATGGATCGGTGGTCTCAAGAAAATTCGAGATATATTGAGAAACACCTTCCTCTAGGCTTGTAAAATTTTTGTTGTAACCTGCTTCACGTAGACGAGTTATATTTGCTTCTGTAAAATATTGATAATGCTCTCTGATTGTAACTGGTGTATCGATAAATTTAATCTCGGGTTTTACATTCAAGCTGTCAAAGATGGTTTTTGCCATGTCGTTGAAAGAACGCGATATGCCAGTTCCGACATTAAAGAGTCCGGAAACATCTCGAGTTTTGGACAGCCATATCAAAATATTTATACAGTCACCAACCCATATAAAGTCACGAGATTGTTCCCCATCTTTATACTCTGAATTATGCGATCTGAATAAAATAGCGGGACCACCAGCTTTAATTTCCCGATAATTTTTTAAAACCACACTAATTTGACCTTGTTTGTGGTATTCGTTAGGACCATAAACATTGAAAAATTTTAAACCGGCCCATTGAGGAGGTATTTGTGCGGCTGATCCCGTCCCAATGGTTTTGGCTACCCAACGGTCGAATAGGTTTTTACTCCATCCGTAGGGGTTGAGCGGGGTTAAAGATGCAAGATGTGCTCTTGTTGAAATATCATTAAAACCAAGTGATCCATCCCCGTATGTTGCTGCCGATGAGGCGTAAATAAACGGTATTCTATATTTTGCGCATTGACTCCATAATTTGCATGAGACCCTAAAATTATTCTCCAGAATTAAATCAGCATTTTTTTCTGTAGTAGTCGAAATTGCACCTAAATGAAACACGGTAGCAATCCTAGTAGAGTTTTCCTCTATAAAATTATTTAAATTTTCGAGAGAGATGACATCAAATAAATCACGCTTAGAGATGTTCCGCCATTTTTGTTCCATGCCGAGTTGGTCGCATATTACAATATCCTCCGCACCATTCTGTTCAAGGCAAGCAACGAGATTGGATCCAATAAATCCGGCACCGCCTGTAACAAGGATCATAATTTTTTATCCTATTAAAATTTTCTACTAAATTTTATAAAAATAGATAATAACTCTTTTACTAAATCAGATTTTATAATTCTTTTAAAACCTTATCAGAATAAACCAATAATATTACCTTGTGAATCTACCTTGATTTCGTGCGCGGCTGGCACCCGTGGCAGCCCTGGCATTGTCATAATATCACCACAGATAACTACTAAAAATTCCGCTCCATTTGCAAGTCGCATTTCCTTGATTTGTACGACGTGATCCGAGGGAGCATTCTTTAGATTTGCATCTGTTGAAAAACTATATTGGGTTTTTGCAACACAAATAGGAAAATTTCCTGCTCCTTGTTTTTCTAATTCGCGGAATTGATTTCTTATTCTCTGCTCTGCAACAATCTCGCTAGCTCCGTATATTTCTTGGGCGATCGTGTGCACTTTATCCCACAATGACATATCGTCCGGATATAAATAATTAAAGGATGATCCATCGTTTTTGTCTGCAAGTTCAACAACCTTATTTGCTAGGTCTTCAGCACCAGCTCCACCATTTGCCCAGTGAGTACAATCAATTGCCTCGACCCCTTGTTTCGTGCACTGTTCTTTGATTAATTCAATTTCTGAATCAGAATCTGTTACAAAACGGTTTATAGCAACAACAGCGGGAACTTTATATTTAAGTACGTTATTCACATGTCTAGTTAAATTCTCGAGACCTTTTTGTAGCGCTTTGAGGTTTTCTTTTCCGAGCTCCTCTTTTTTAACGCCACCATGCATTTTAAGCGCGCGCGCCGTGGCTACAACGACTGCCGCATGGGGGGTCAAGCCTGCTTTACGGCACTTTATATCGAAAAATTTTTCTGCACCAAGGTCTGCCCCAAAACCTGCTTCAGTTACTACGTAATCAGAGAGCTTTAACGCTGTTTTCGTTGCGATAACAGAATTGCAGCCATGTGCTATGTTGGCAAATGGTCCACCGTGGACAAAGGCAGGATTATTTTCTAAAGTTTGAACCA
>PATI01000050.1 GCA_002712335.1 Rhodospirillaceae bacterium
CGGAATTTATGGGTTTCTCTAAGTCGGATGATTTTATAAGAGAGCTATCACTAAAACTCAGGACAGTCGAAAACCATTACGCCGGTTTATTTGAAGAATCTCCTCCACTGAGTACCATTGGAACTCTTGCCTTTACCGGAGAAGACGATCATCCAGACACACTAAAAACATTAACCTCTATGGGGTTTTCCGATGTCGTATCTATCTCAGCTGTAATTCGAAAATGGCACCACGGAAGGTACGCTGCTACACGCTCCGCCCGCGCAAGAGAAATTTTAACAGAATTAATGCCTTCTCTTCTTGAGGCATTTTCGAAAACACGCAACCCCGATACGGGTTTATTGAGATTTAATGATCTGCTCGCTTCTCTGCCTGCCGGTATACAAATTCTTTCTTTACTATATGCCAACTCGTCACTTTTAAAACTATTAGCTGAAATTATGGGTTCCACTCCATTTTTAGCCGCGAAACTCCGCAAACACCCGATTTTATTAGAATCAATGATTACCGCTGATTTTTTTGAGTATCCAACGAATAAGAAAAATATTTTAAAGGAAATTGATGTCGGGATTCTAGAAGCACGAAACTTTGAAGATTTACTGTCAATACTTTGTCGTCAGGTAAATGATCACCTATTTCAAGTAGGCGTCCATATTTTAAGTGGTCGTGTAAAGCCAATTGAAACACAAAATAGATTAACTGATTTGGCTGAAAAAACATTAGGCACCCTATATTGCTCAATTAAAGATAGTTGGACGGAGAGACACGGGAATTTCGATGAAACCGGTATGGCTATCATAGCAATGGGTAAATTAGGCGGGCGAGAAATGACGTTAGGCTCTGATTTGGACCTTTGTTTTATTTATCAGGACACTGAATGTGGTCAGTCAGATGGCCTAAAGCCACTTTTGCAAACTACATATTATAATCGTCTGGGGCAGCGCTTCCTTGGTATTCTTTCTTCTCAAACTGGAGAAGGAACACTTTATGAAGTAGACATGCGTTTGCGTCCTAACGGAAGCTCGGGTCCATTGGCTTCCGCCTTAAAGGCATTTAAGCGTTATTATTTAGAGGATGCCTGGACATGGGAATACATGGCACTTACCCGTGCCCGTGTCGTAAACGGACCGCTAGCGCTAAAAACAAAAGTTGGGGATTTAATTCTTCAACTACTGACTCTAGCGCAAAAAGAAGAAAAATTAGTATGCGACGTTTTTGATATGCGGACGAGGATTTATCTCAAGAATCCGGATAAACAAATTTGGGATGTAAAAAATAAACGTGGAGGACTTTTAGATATTGAATTCATCGCTCAGTACTTGCAACTCCGATATGCTGCAAAAGATTCTGATATCCTGGCAACAAACACTTTTGATGCACTTACCAATCTTTCTAGAAGAGGCTATTTATCCTAAACACATGCGCAACATTTAATTCATTCATTATATTTTTGGCAAAATTTACAAGGTGCGCTGCGCCTATTATATGGAAAGGCCATCAATGGACAATCTATTACGGAAGAAAATCGCAGTTTATTGGCACATCTATGTGATTTGGACAGTGCTGGCGACTTAGAAGAAAAAATTGCAGATACCGCGTCTGATAATCATGCAATTTTTCAAGAAATAATAGAAAATCCTGCCAAGAGTTTATCGGGGAAGCATCCTGTCATTTAACCTGAAGTTAAATGAACCATATTTTTTTAGAAACAATCTGGCATTGATCCACGGTTCATTAATGAAAATAAAAAGCTATCTCCTACTGCCGAAGATATAATTTATTACTCTTAAATTCGAAAGAATTGAGCCTCTCTAAAAAGGACATTCCAAGAAGGGAAACGGGAATATCTGTCTGATTAATTGAAACTTTAATATTTCTATATTTATA
The DNA here is from genome assembly GCA_002712335.1 of Rhodospirillaceae bacterium. The sequence continues at coordinate 1,888 of PATI01000050.1, forward strand.
TGGGCCAATCGAAAAATTCTTTAGCCAATATATTGCGCCTAAGCCAATACCATTCGCAGTATGAAAATGTTGCGTAAAACTTAAATTTTTCAAATTAATTCCAATTCTCTTTGCTGCTTCAGGACTAAGTGTAATTTCACTCGCTCCCGTATCAACCATTAACCGAATACGTTTTTCGTTTGCTTTCCCACTTATATAGAAATGACCGTCGGCACTCGCTGTAATGACAACCTCATTTCCTCTTGAGATTATAGTGTGGCCCGGGACTAATTCTCCTCCTACCCTGTAAATAATCTGACTTAATTCTGTACGATATGTGTAGCCTATCAGTATTACTGAAGCTAATCCCGTCCAAATAGATATGTTTTTAATAACCTCATTCAATTTAATTCTTCGAACATAGATTAAGCTACTTGATACCAGAGCCAATATTCCAAGAAGCCTAATTATTTCGAGGAAAACATCATCTGAGCTTGTTTTATGTGGAAACCAAAGGAGCAAAGCAAATAGTATTAGACCTACCGATATAATTAAGCCAAAAAACAACAAAAATCCTAACTTATATTTTGAGCCTGTTTTTCTATTTCGGCGCCATGGGCCTTTCTGTTCTGTCATAACTTATGATGAATGACATGTATAACAAAGTCGAATAGAATTAATAAGATATGTAAATAATGCTGAACAATTAAACTAACTCCTGACTGAATGGAAATATTCCTGGTTGCAGGCATTTAAATTATTCATGACCAAATTGGCCTTTTTATAATGACCAATCAATTACTGATTGCGAATAGAATCATTCCTCAAGTAGGCTTTGGTACCCTATACATAACTCAAAACCGTGGATTTGGGCCACGCCGAGAGGACGCGGTGAGCCTTTTAAGAAAGGCTGCCAAAATAGGAATTAAGTTTTTTGATACCGCTGACTCATATGGGAACGGTTCAGCAGAACAATCGCTACATGATGCTTTGTATCCCTATGATGACCTAATTATAGCTACAAAAGGTGGCTATAAACATCAACAGCTTGGTCACTGGCAGCCAGATGCTCGTCCTGCCAGTTTAAGAATAGCTTTAGAGGGCAGCTTAAGGCGTCTGAATCTCGAAACAATTGACCTATATCAACTCCACTCCGTTGATAGTAGAGTAGCCTATGAGGACTCTATCGGTACCCTGAAGGACATGCAGAATGAAGGTAAAATTCGTCATATTGGAATATCCAATGTAGGTCTTGCGCAACTAAAAATAGCTAGAACGGAAACTGAAGTCATGTCCGTGCAGAACGCTCTTAATATACAACATGGGACGAACTCTGAAGTTTTAGATTACTGCACTAAAAAGAAAATACCTTTTATTTCTTGGATGCCTTTAGGCGATGGAAGTATCTCATGGGCTGAACCTGTATTGTGCCAGCTGGCCGAAAAATACACTTCGACCCCGGCACAAATTGCCCTTGCCGCTTTATTGAATATCTCACCATGTATTCTTCCCATTCCAGGAACTAGTTCCGTCAAGCATCTTAATGAAAACTTTTCTGCTGCTTCAATCGAATTAGAGCCAAACGATTTTATTCGTTTATGTAAACGTTATCGGATTAATTTTCCCTTAACCGGAACTGAATAGGTTTATCATCATGTCTATAAACAAAGTTAAACTTTAAAGGCTAATAAGTAAGTGATCGAAAGAGTTATTCTAAAATTATGATACCCACTAGCGCCCTTGTATTCGGCAGCACCGGAGTTCTTCCATTCGTTCTTCTGACTTTGCTTAACGTCTTGAACATTAATTTCCTCATACCAAATCCAATGTTTGCCAATCTAGCGTACGGCGCAACTATTCTCTCCTTTATAGGCGGCATTCAATGGGGAATAATAATCCACAAAACAAAAATAGATAGAAATCTATGGATAGGATTGGGTACTTCCGTATTCCCACCCTTGTTAGGGTGGTCAAGTCTATTGGCTAGCGGTTTAACGGGCTACATTATATTAATTTGCGGATTTTTATTTGCTCTTATCGTTGATCACAAAATGGCAAATTTAAATCTAACTCCCACTTGGTACTTTAGATTAAGATTTTTTTTAACTTTAATGGTTGTGGCGGTTCTTATCATAAATTGGTTCTAGAAAATAAAAAAATATTATTTAATCCTACTATAAGAGACATTAATATAATTCTATGGTTGCATCGTGGTAATACGACGAAGGATTCGGGGTTCGTTCAAATTATATCGTTTTCCGCGGTGAAGGGTCACACGGTTATCCCATATCACTAAATCACCCTTTTCCCATTTGTGAGTAAAGCAAAAACATTTTTGTGTAGAATGTTCTATAAGTTCAGTGACTAGAAGGCGGGCCTCTGGATCAGACATGCCATTAATAGAACGAATATGTACAGGCGGAAAAACCACTTTTCTTTTTGTCGATGGATGAATACGAACTAATGGCCAATAGGCTGGTGGTGAAGCCGCTATTTCTTCAGGCGTATAAATTAATCCAAGAGCCATTCTTGAATGAAAGACATGGTGCTCAGCTACAAGCCCCTCTATTAATATTTTCAGATCATTTGGCAATGTTTCGTACGCAGCTCTAAGATCAGCAAACTCCGTATCACCTCCCTCATTGGGAAGTCTGCGGGCAGACAAAAAAGAATATTTTGCCACTGACCTCATGAATGAACTGTCCGAGTGCCAGAATTGATTTGCAATCTGTGAGCCTAATCGACGCCCATCACGCTCAAGGATTTGGCCATTATCCTCTACATTGCTTATCGGCACTAACGATTTGTTATCAGGTCCACTTTTCCCCCTCACTTTTGACAGAAACGAAATTTCTAATTTTCCAAACCTCTCCGCAAGACTCACTAGAGCATCATCACTAATAGCACTTTCACGCCAAACCAAGACTGCATACATGTCCATACCGGCTTCTATTTCGTCGGTTGCCTTTTTGGAGAGTTTTCCGGACAAATTAATTCCCGAAGCATATGCGCCGAATCCGTTAGTAATCGGCTTTAATTTTATACCCATCGTAACATCTCTATCACGTCTCAATTTTTAACTATGTCGTCTCTTTAGATTAACAAAATGATAAAATTCACAAATTGGACACCTCAAAAACATTCTTAGGCCAATTTTTAAATTTAAGGTTCGTTTACTTTAATAATTTAAACTCGGTTCAAACATTGTTTTACATATCATCACCCTTACTTCTATTTTTTTTACTAACTTTAATTCTACCGACTAACTCTTTTGCCCAACTGATAAAGAAACCTGTTGTTACTCTCGATAATATCTCGGTTGGGACACTTCTTTTTAAAAATGTGGAAAATTCAGAAGAAAAGATACCCGCCCCACTTCTATACACCCGTTATGATATTAACCTTTCAGGTCCTGTAGTGAATACCACCGTCACCCAATATTTTCAAAATAAAACAAAAAAGTTTCTCGAAGGTATTTATGCATTCCCACTACCCGAACAATCCGCAATACACGGTTTTAGGATGCGGATCGGCAAACGTTTTATAGAAGGGAAAATTCAGGAAAAGACAAAAGCTAAGAAAATATTTGAAACCGCGAGAACCCGAGGAAAAAAAGCCGCGTTGCTTATACAGAAACGTCCTAACCTTTTTACGAATGCGGTTACAAACATTGGCCCAGGAGAGACAATTGTTGTTCAACTAAAATTTCAAGAAATTATAAAACCCGTTAACGAAGTTTTTACACTTCGTCTTCCTCTTGTCGCCGCCCCTCGATATAACCCTTATAGCAATAATCAAAAAATACGTTCACAGAATAATCCTGAGATTTTTGATAAAGAGAAAAATAAAAATGTGCTGGTTAAAAATATTGATCAAAAATTCACAGACCCCCGGACTCTTAACTTACACAACCCAGTAAACATCACCGTTAAACTGAATGCCGGTTTTCCATTAGGTAATATTTACAGCGCGTCCCACAAAATTGTAGTTAAACGTGAAAACATGACCAAGGCAGTTATCAGACTCGCCGCGGCTGACAGTGCGGATCGAGATTTTTTACTTAGTTGGAACTCTAACAGTTTCAAAAATCCGAAGCTGTTTCTGTTTAAGGAGACAATTAAGGATGGAGTTTTCCATTCGGCAACAATAACACCTCCTCGTAGGTCTGCACTCAAATCACCAATGCCCCGAGATATTATTTTCATTCAGGATGTTTCTGGTTCTATGGATGGACTTTCTATAAAACAGGCAAAAAAAGCATTAAAGTTCGCGCTCGAACGTTTGAAACCACATGACCGATTCAATATTATTTTTTTTAATGACCAAGCAAGCGCTCTATCGTCTACTTTAATGAAAGCGAGCCGTCACAACCTGAATCATACATTAAAAATTCTTAACAATATGAAAGCCTCCGGCGGGACCGAAATGTTAGCCGCTTTGTCTTTGGGATTGGAGATGGCCGAAGCCATTGACGATAAAAGGGTAAAACAAATTGTTTTTTTAACCGACGGTGCAGTTTCAAACGAACGCGAGCTGTTTAGTACAATTCAGAAAAACTTGGGGAACAGCCGCCTTTTTACAATCGGGATAGGTTCTGCTCCAAATGATTATTTCATGAAAACCGCCGCCAGAATTGGAAGAGGAAGCTTTGTCTTTATTAGTAATTTAGAAACTGCTGGTGAGACAATAAAACAATTTTTAAAAAAAATAGAATCGCCAGTTTTAACTAATCTTAAACTCAATTTACCAGATCAAAAAAGTTTGGTGACACCTTCTCCTCTTCCAGACCTTTATGCGGGTGAACCAATAATTATCACTTTTAAATCAGATAAGGGTCAGAGTGGAAATGCCGAATTAGAAGGAGTATTTAATTCTGAAAAAATTAAGATAACGTTCAAAACAAGTGATGCAGTTGAAAGAGTGGGTATAGCAAAACTTTGGGCTGGAAGATATATCCGTGACCTCGAGTTTAAACGGACGAATACCTGGTCAAAAAGGTTTTCTAAAAATTGGATAAACGAAGAAATTCTACGAACAGGTTTGAAGTTTCAGGTAATGAGCAGTCAGACCTCTTTTGTCGCCGTTGATAAGGACCATTCTTCAAGGTTCCATCAGTTTTTATTTAAAAAAAATATTCTAAATAATTTACCCGCGGGTTGGAATAGAGAAATATGGTTTCCAGAAACAATCATAGAACCAAGTTTTGGAGGTTCAAATTTTCCTGAATTAAACAGAAAAAACAAAAAATTGAAAATTCTAGAGGGAGCAGATAACGGTTTTATAAAAGTAAGTTTGCCTCAAACGGGATTAGACTGGAGGCAAACTCTCTATCTTGGTGTTCTTATTTTGACTTTAGCTACTGTATTAGCTGGGCTCCTGATAATTAAAAAAATATGGCGGCAACAATAATTTTAATTAAAGCCTTTTTGTGCGTAGGGGCTTTTATATCTATTTTAGGATTATGGCATCCCGCTAAGGCCTTACTCGGACAGATGCTTTTAGAAACTGCGTTTAAGGCTGGAGGTGAACAGCCTTGGCCGGGGGCCGATTTACGTCCTATAGGGAAACTTCAATTCCCTCGTCTCGGTATTCAGAAGATCATATTAAGCAACGCAACCGGACAAGCAATGGCTTGGGGCCCTGCAATTTTAGGCAATAAAAAATTCCCTGACTTCAAAGGGCTAACCATAATTGTAGGACACCGAGATAGCCACATGAGATTTCTCAAAGACCTAAAGCAAGGAGACCTGTTAAAATTTATAACACTAAACGGCAAACAATTAAGATTTATTGTTAATGCTAAAAGGGTTGTGGAAAAAACGCTTTGGGTACCGATAGTAACAAAAAATCTTCAACCAGAAATAATATTAGTAACCTGTTGGCCAATTGAAGAAGAAGGACCTACAGATAAACGCTTTTTGGTTCATTTAGTATCCGACAACTAGTGCAGTTGATGATCCTATAAGAGTTAAAATTTAATACTCTTTAAATAGTTTATTCTATCAGGCCTCCGCCGAGGTTGGTTCCAAGTTCAGGACATTATTTTTAGTATTATTTCAATAGTAAGTCCAAATACTAACGAAAAACCTAGTCTCTCACCTTTTTTAATGAGGGAATGAATTTATAATTCATCTTATTTCTATGAAAACTTAGTCTTTCTCTCTCTCTCTTTTCTCAAACCACGCATTAAGAAAAACACCAACAAATACTACGGTACCCCCTAGCCAGATCCAAATTGCTGGTAATTCTCTAAAAAACAACCAGCCCGCAAGACCAGCAAATATCAATTTCGTGAAATCTGCGGGTAAAACTACAGTAGCGTCGGCTTCCCGAAAGGCCTGAGCTAAGGATAATTGTGTAGTGCAACCAAAAATTGCAATCAAAACCATAAACATAAATTGATCAAAAGTTGGCCATTGCCAGTAAAAGAGGGCTGCAATTAGGCAAACCGGAAGCTGCAATAAAGAAGCATAAAGCGCAATCGTCGCTGGCGAATCCGTTCGGGAAAGCACCTTAATAACCACGAGCGCCAAACCCCACATTGCAGAAGACATTATTAATAATATGGATCCTGTGCTAATCTCGACCGTCCACGGTCTCAGAATTAGAAAGGCTCCGAAAAACCCGATTGCAAGCGCCACATATCGAGCACTAGAAACCCGTTCACCAAGCAGAATTATTGCCCCTGCTGTTCCTATCAGTGGAGCGGTAAACGTTAAAGCCACAACCTTCGCAAGAGGTTCCATGGTTAGGGCTAAAAAATATGCGAGCATCGCAAAAACATTGAGAATTGCCCGCAAGCCCTGAAGCGGGAAATTTGCAGTGCGGAATGGATTGGTTCCGGGTCGGACAAATATTGGTATCATAAGACAAATGCCAATCGAATGCCTNAAAAAGGCGATTACAAAAGGATGAATTTCATCAGCAATCTGACGGATTGAGACATTCATTGCCACAACNCCCAATGCTGACANCATCATAAATAACACCCCTCTTATTGCAGGTGGCACANNATGGTATATGTTNAGAAAAGGTCCCAATAGGAGNTTCATTAAGTAATCTTTCAGATTAATGGATAACCTAAAACTCTATTCAAAATCATTAATCGTACAATCATGGAAAATTCTCTGTGTCGACAATAGTTTAATTTTTTCCGGGAGCCAAACGACATGGAAGAAATTATTTGCATTTTTTAGAAAGAAAATCTTGCGAGGATCACCACGAAAATTCATAATAATTACTATATTTCAACAAACGAAAGGAGGTGGTCCAATGTCTCATTGTCTAAGTACGTGGTCCCGGACTGCAAGAATTTGGATTATCACCGCTGACGAGGAATACTTCGGCTAACGTGAATTTTTAGGTCCTTGCCAGGACCGTTCCGGACAATGGAAGGGTCACCCTAGGGTGGCCCTTCATCTTTTTTGGTGAAAATCCATAATTACCTTTATCAACAATAAAAACTCTTAATACCAACAAACTGAATGAGGGTTACATAAGAAGGATGACAAGAGTCTCCGTAATTATTCCAACTTTTAACCGACAAGATTTGATCTCCAATTGTGTTGATTCGGTGATGTCTCAAACAAAACAAGCAGATGAAATCATCGTCGTGGATGATGGTTCTGTTGACAATACTTGGCAAATTCTGCGAGAAAAGGGTTTTTCTGATTCTCTTCAAAATAAAACAGCTCTGAGATATATTTACCAAAAAAATCAGGGGGTTAGTGCAGCAAGAAATATTGGTATAAAGTCTTCAAGATACGAATATATCGCTTTATTGGACTCTGATGATCATTGGAAAAAAAATAAATTAGAACGACAAATTTCTACACTAGAGGCAAAAAGCTTCCCCTGTCGTATAAGTCACACTGATGAGATATGGATTAGGAATGGTGTCAGAGTAAACGCCAAAAAAAAACATGCCAAAAGTGGTGGTAATATTTTTTATAAATCCCTAAAGTTGTGCTGTATTTCACCAAGTTCAACCGTTATCCATAAATCCGTTTTTGACGATTTTGGATATTTCGATGAAAAATTAAGAGCATGTGAGGATTATGATTTTTGGTTAAGGTTCTCTGCATACGAAGACGTTCATTTTCTAAATGAGCCTTTAGTAATTAGATTTGGGGGACACAGTGACCAATTGTCTAAGGCATATTGGGGCATGGATAGGTTTCGTATTTATGCCCTTGAAAAGCTCGTTCGAGAACAAAATTTAAGCGATGGAAAGAGACAAGCAACACTCAGAGAGCTAATTTATAGACTTGGTATTTTAATAGGCGGAGCCAAAAAAAGAGATAACATTACTTTTGCACAAGAACTGAAAAGCAAAAAGTCCCATTGGGAAAAGGTTCTTCTGGCAGAACAACATCATTTTGATAGGATGGTTTGTGGAAACAAAAATTAAAATTTGTTGGGTTATAGCGCTGCACGCCGAAGCTAGGCCGCTAATAGAAGCCTACAGAATGAAAATTATTTCAAACGAGTTAATATTTCCGGTCTATATAAATTATGAGACTGGTCACGCATTGGTGATTTCCGGTATTGGCGCCGCCAGGTCTGCAGCTGCGGCAACCTATTTGAAGACACTATTAAGCATTGAAAATTATTCTGCTTGGATAAATATCGGCATAGCTGGTTTTTTTAAGGAACAAATTGGAAAAATCTATCAAGCTTTAAAAGTACTTAATTTGCACAATAATCAAGCTTTCTTTCCCGGGCTTCGTCTATCAAATTATGTAGAGGGCTCACCTTTAGTGACGGTGAGTAAACCTGAACTCAAATTCGCCTCTAGCGTTCTTTATGATATGGAAGCCGCCGGTTTCTGCGAGGTCGCTCCATTATTTAGCTGCAATGAACTCACATTTGTTTTCAAAGTTGTATCCGACACACCAATGACAAAATTTGACAATTCCAAAAAATTTGTAAAAGGGCTTCTAGAAAATAATATGGAAATCATTTCCAATCTTTTGATTCAAATTGAAGAGGTCGTGGACGAAGAAGAAAAAAGATTAAGAATACCTGAAGAAGTAAAAGAAGTAATGGAAAATTTTCACTTTACAGAGAGTAATAGACATAATTTCGAAATGGTTTACCGAAAGTGGCGATCTACCTTCCCTGATAGAAAATTCGAAGAAGTCCATTCTCCAGTAAATTCAGCAAAAGCTCTTATAAACAATTTAGAAAAAGAGCTTTTAGATGAGGTTAAAGGTTGGACATTGACGTGATAGAAACGATTTTTATAGAAGAAGCTATAGATGACCACCCAACAACAAGACACATACTGAAATCTCTTCCACGTGCACAATTAATAGCGATAAGCCGCTATCAGGAAATATTTAACAAAAGACATCAAAACTTCCGACTGCAAAAGAAAAACCCTTGTCTGATATTAGCCAAGAAACATGAAAATTTCGTTTTGCCCGCACCAGCTGGATTCGGCATGAATTCCAATTTAAATTTTTATTTTTCTCATATGTATAATTGTATTTACGACTGCAGGTACTGCTTTTTACAGGGGATGTATTCTTCAGCGCATTACATATTATTTGTAAACTACGAAGAATTTTTTAAATCTATATCAAGAACTATTGAAAAATACCCGGATAATTCTCTTACTTTCTTTTCTGGTTACGATTGCGACTCTTTAGCATTTGAAAAAATAAGTAATTTTGCAAATCACACTCTAGATTTTTTTTCTGACCATCCATCTATCGAACTAGAATTAAGAACAAAAAGTATCGTGACAAGTCCTTTAATGAAACGAGAACCGGTGAGGAATTGCATAGTAGCCTTCAGTTTATCCCCGAAAAAAATAGCGAATATTCTTGATAAAAAAGCACCGAGTATTTCCCGAAGAATAAATGCACTAAAACAGTTGGCTAAAGCAGGATGGTCGGTGGGTCTCAGGTTTGATCCTTTGATATATTGTGCAGACTGGGAAACGATGTATTCCGAACTTATAGCGGAGATCATGCACGACTTAAACCCCCGCAGTCTGCATTCCGTGAGCTACGGGCCACTAAGGTTTCCAAAAGATATGTATAAGAAAATTTTTACCCTGCACCCGAATGAAAAGTTATTTTCCTTCCCCATGAAGGAAAAAGCTGGAATTATTTCTTATGGTACCGAAATAGAGGACTTAATGTCCAAATTCATAAAAAATGAGCTGAATAAATATACCAGCCAGAACAAGATATTTCGATGTGCAGTATAAAATACGTGGGGCAAAACGTTGACAAATAAAACGGCACTAGTCACTGGAAGCTCTAGTGGTATAGGCCAAGCAATTACTGAAGCTTTACTAAATGATGGCCACAATGTCATAGGTTTAGCCCGTGACCACGGTAAATTTAAGCCTCGATATGGCAGTTATCACCCAATTACTGTCGATTTATCAGATATCGAAAACACTGAAACCATGGTTCACAGATTGCTGAATGAATACCCAGATATCAGTATTTTTATTGGTAATGCCGGATATGGTGACTTTAAGCATCTAGAGAATTTTTCATCATTACAGATCAAGGATTTTCTAATTACTAATCTAGTCTCTCAAATTATATTATGTCGTCACCTTATAACTTATTTAAAAAGAAAGGGCGCCGGCGATATTATATTTATGGGTTCCGAAGCCGCGCTAGCTGGGAAAAAAAATGCGACGCTTTATTCAACTGCTAAGTTTGGTTTAAGGGGATTCGCTCAGGCTCTTCGAGATGAAGTTCGTACCTCTGGCGTAAGAGTATGTCTTATAAATCCTGGCTTAGTGAGAACTCCATTTTTCGAAACTTTAAATTTTGAACCCGGTCAATTGGAAAATAATGCCATAGAACCCAAAGATATCGCAAAAATAGTTATAGAGATTTTGAATACTAGAACGGGAACAAACATTGATGAAATTAATTTATCTCCTTCCTCTCAGTTAATTAATTTTAAATGAAATTTTCATTTTCTTTGAAGAAGAAACTCTTGAAAAACGATTAGACACTAAATAAATAGGTTTCCAACCCAACTATGTGTCAACCAACCTGAAGCAAAACCTAATAGAAACTGTATATCGATAATAAAGTTGAACAACCAACCAAAAAAGAAGACTACTGGATATTTTATAAAAACCCACTTAGACATGTGAAACCCCTTTTTTTAACTTTTGGGTATAACGCAGTTCAATTAAGGCAAAATCACGTCCTTTATCATTTTAATTTTTAACTATGGATTTTTACTGCAAAGGGGCCCCTTACATCGCGCTAGGGCAACATTGCCCTTACGAGCCACGCAGATATAAGTTTCTAAACAATTGGTTTAGTGGGAAACACGTAGACTAACATAAACGCCACTCTTCAATTCAGAGAAAAATTGACTAAGAAATGGGTGTGCTATCGGTTTCCCCGTTAAATCAGTTTCCAGATTTTTCTCGGCAACATAGGTAGAATGTTCCGCCTGATGGACTAGCACGTGATACCATGGCTCATGCTTCGGTGGATTGGAACGCGCCATCTTATTGTACCACTCCTCGGTACCCGAAAAACTTGGATCGACATCAACCACCACTCCACGATAGTCAAACCGTTTGTGATAAATAATTTCTCCGATTTGGAATTTTGCTTTTATTTCTCCATTTTTCATTTATTCACTATCTATATCTGGAATATTAAAAACAACTATTATGAAGGCATCCGATTAATATCTATCTTTCTCTTCCACAAAAATAAGTTTCAAATAAAATAGTAATATTTTTAAAACATTAAATCGTAACAAACCATTAAATGTTAGAGAGTTATCACTTGATCGGGAGCGGCAGGTGCTAATGCTTCGTATAATTGGGGGAAGCAGCCTACATGTACGCCGTCCACGACATCTTTTGGTTTAACTTCTCCACTACCGCATTGGCTAAAATCACCCTCGGCAAGGTTCCGACGTAAAGAGCATTGATCGCAGCCCATGAGCAGTATGTTCTGCTCAGCAGCAACCTTTGATAATCTCTCACCAATCGGGTCACCTTTACGCAGTGTGTAAACATTGTCGTCAAAGAAAAACATGCCAACCACCTCAGCCCCGTGGTTACCGGCTTCAAGTTGCGGAAGTATCATAGTAGCGAGCTTAAAAGTGGACGCCATATTAGTTGCAAAAATATAGGCAACCTTCATTGTCATATCCTCCATTTATTAAATGTTATATTATAACATAACATTATGGTTTTCAAAAACCATCTTAATAATTCACTAACACCTCTATAAATTGTATAATTAAGAAACGAAGAATATTTAAAATATAACGCCGTCATTAGCAGTTAACGAAATAATCAATTAATGTTTTCTTATAGAAGAAATTCCAAAAAGCCGATGTTTTGTTATGACCTGAGTGTTTCCTGTTATTAATTCAAACCCTATATAAAGAGATGTGAAGACCTGATTAGAGGTGATAGAGAAGGAGGACATCAATTTTGAAGCGCGAATTCCAACGAATCACTAAATCAGAGGTTATTAAAGCCCAGCATTTGTGGGCTAAGTATGTCACAGAGCAGAATGTAGAAAAGTTGCTGGATCTCTACGATTTTGGAAACCCTGAGGAACCTTTGCTCTTCAAACCGACATTAGCAGATGTTATTCGCACAGAACGGACTGGTGCCCGGTCATACTTTGTTGGTGGAAATCCTTTGTTTCCTCAAGATAAGGGATTCTTAAAAAATGAATGGAAACTTGTAAAATTTAATAGCATTGCCGGTCCGATTCCAAGCCCTGAGGGCCTTGAATACAGAGACATGGGGCACTACGACTTTGTGAATGCTGAAGACAACACAACGAGTGCAGATTATACCTTCGTGTATCACAAATTGGAGAATAGCGTTTTAATAACACTGCATCACTCCTCTTTGGCATGGAAGCCCCAAAACCGATGACAGAATGATTCACCTAAAATATTCTCTTTATCAGTTACAATTAGCGAGTTAAAAATCTAAACTTTGAAGCCGTCTGTTTTACGTATACTTTACTCAATGACCTTCTCTTTGGATTGATGCAACACGAAAAAATCGAGAACTTGTTCTATGACTCCATCTAAAAGAAAGCGATTTTTCCCAGATCCGCCTTCACTAGTAATACATCTTTGTCTAATAAGTAGACGAGATGCTGGAGATCCATCTGCAAATTGAAGTGTACGATTTTTCATACGTATCACAGGGTTAAATCGGCATCCATTAACAGCCACACCCTTGGTAATTTGGCCGTTAGTGCTGAAAAAATGATTAGCTCCGTCGATTACCGATAAAGTTACCTTAACCCCGGCCGCTCTTAATAAGTGCGCGAAATAAAGGCATGGTTCTATATAATAGTGACTTTCGGACCCTTTAATCAGCAAGAAAGGAAAAGGTACCCTGACTGGCTCAGAAATAATATTACATCCTGGCTCAGCGGCTGCCACTGCGCGCCAAGGGGTAGAATTATATTCTGTAAGGGTATCAACCGATTTGTTAACCTGTCCGGCGCCATAGCTGAAGCCCGTATAAAACATATTAGCACCGTCAAAACGTGGATCTGAAACCAAAAGTGTTTTGAGATCGAGTGCATACTGATGGGCATTTGGGAATTTTCTTTTATCCTCTGGTTTGATACTGGATTGATAGAACGCATCAATCGCTACGACGGCAAACCCCCGTTTCGTTCCTTTTGTAATCAAGCGCGTGGAATACTCATCCGTTCTCCCGCCTCCGGGGAAAACCATTCCGTCCCTACTACTTCCATGTTGAGTTATAATCACTGGAAACGGACCTGTTGCATTCATGGGTATGGCAATCATAGCAATAACCGGCTTTCCTTCCCAGCGGCTAGTGCTATCAAAT
>PATI01000051.1 GCA_002712335.1 Rhodospirillaceae bacterium
CTTTGTATTCCTTGCGACTTTTTCATCATACTCATAGTCTCTTGAGTATTGAAAGTATGCCAAAGCCCACCCCTTGCGAACCATCCATTTATTGAGGTTTAAAGTTCCCATTTTACATATTGCTATAACACGCTTATACCGATCAGTGTTCATTTCCTTGCAGTTTATTTCTGCAATTCCAATTTTTTCTTTTAACGCTCTGGTAGCCGTTTCTCCGCAACGATATTTTTTACTTTTTTTCAAACACCACTGATTTCTTTCTGGCGCATCGATACCGTGCAACCGAATTCGTTTGTTTTTTACCTTGATGGTGTCGCCGTCGATTACAAAGGCTGGACCGGTCAAGGGTGAGAAAACATCCGCCAAGGAGAAGGCGTCAAATGAAAATAATGTTGTGCCAAATAAAACCATGCCAAATAAAATTGATACGGTTTTTCTTTGTAAAGTGATCAGATAAAAATGGAAAATTTTATTTAAGGGCAACATGAAATCGAATACTGATGAAATATTAATTTTCATAGTCCGGAATAAATTCCGTTAAATCAATTTCTTCGTTGCCCGGAACGTAAATTTCATCTGGGTAATTATCTTTACGAGTGGCGTCTATGCCTGTTTTGGTGACGAGATGTGATCCCCCGGCGGGATCATATGATGCGGGGTCGAGTGGTGATCCCTTAGCATATGGAACCATGAAAATATCATGGTCGGCGCGCACTCTTACCGAGATAGCGTGCAGGACCTCGGTATCATTATAAACGTCGACATCTTCGTCTACGACGATGACAAATTTTAAGAAGGGGTCTGCTACAAAGGCTGCCATAGCGACCTGCTTGGCTTCACCTTCCATCATTTTCTTAATTGAAATAAAACAAAAGAACCGAAATCGTCCCGAACGCGGTATTGCAATCTCACGAACATTAGGACACGCAATCTTAACTGTTCTTTCAATAAAAGTAGTACGAATGATGCCTGATAAAAGCAGATTATCAGCATGGCCTACAAAAGCATTTTGGTAAAACGCATTTTTTCGTCGGGTGATTGCCTTGATTTCTAGCACGGGGTTGTTGCGTTGAGGACCGTAGGTTCCTGGGTACTCCCCAAAGGGAGCTTCCTTTCTTCGCTCGCCTGGGACTGTTTCACATTCAAGAATGATTTCGGCGTTAGCGGGGACGTCCAGCGGTATCGTTTTACATTTTACTGTAGGAACTGCTTCTTGGAGAATAGCGCCAGCCACTTCAAGTTCATCAGTATCCATAGAGGAAAAAGCAAGTGAACCAATAAAGAATCCCGGGTGATGACCGATAATTATAGCTACAGGACAGGGTTGCCCGCGTGTTTCATATTTTTTCCAAATCACATTCGCGTCGGCAGTTTCGGAAAATTGTACCCCCAACAAATTAGTTTCGTGGACCTCATGACGATAAATACCGATATTATTGATGTCAGTATCTGGGTCGCGCATAAGGGCCATCCCAGCAGTGATAAACGGGCCGGAATCCTTTTCATGGTATGTGCATATTGGAAATTCACGCACGTTTACGTCCTCCCCTAAGGTTATAACTTCTTGTACAGGGGCGGCTTCTTTGATTTTTATTGGTTGTATCGGCCTTGTTTCTCTTCGTGCACATTCATTCAAAAAGTCGGATATAGACCCTTCCTCTAACCCAATACTATAGCGCAGGCGTTCAAACTTGGCGTGCATGTTGGCAATGAGAGGAAAGTTTGATCCCTTGACATTTTCAAAAATAACCAGTGGAAATTGTCCATCCTTTTCCAGCCGATGTAAAATACCTGATACACCGAACTTGGGGTCAACCTGCTTTGTAATGCGTATAATCTCTTCGGGGTGCTCTGCCACTAGGTAATCAATAAAACCGTGCAGATCGAGTGGGTATGAGTTGAGTTCGTTGGTCATCGTTTCAATTTGGCTTGGGTGGGTCGATCGGCCCATTTGAATTGATCCAAGCGGTTATTCCACCAGCTAAGTGAGCAACTGGAGAGAGCCCCATGTCTTGGGCAACCTTAGCAGCCAAAGCGGATCGAAGGCCACTCGCACAATAAAAAATGAAAGTTTTATCCTCTGAAAAGAATTTTTTATGATAGCTGCTTTCTGGGTCAATCCAGAATTCGAGCATGCCTCTTGGAACGTGACGAGCACCCTCAATTCGACCGGTTTTTACTATCTCTCTGATATCCCGTAAATCAACAAAGGTCATATTGTCTTTACCATGAAGGGAGAGAGCCTCCTCAATTGAAAGAATTCTCAAGTCAGCCTCTGCGAATTTGACCATTTGTTTGCTGGATAATTTGATTGATTGTGGCAATGAAAGTCTCGGAAATCTAAATTTTAGTTATAATTTACAATAGCAAATGTTGTCTACCAAGCGAAGTGTTGTTGTAGGGTTTAAATAATCATAATTATTAGTGTGTTGGTATAGTTTGTCACTTATTTAATGGAGGCTTAAAATGAATTGGATTCAGAAAAATAGGTTGCAGCTCAAGGAATTGCTTGCTGCACCTAAAATTGTCGTTGCTCCCGGCTGTGGTGATGTCGTTACGGCACGGCTCGTAGAGCTTTTAAAATTACCCGCGATCCATGCTTCTGGCAGTGTAGCACATCGTACTTCCGGTTACGCCGATGCCGGAATCTTAACAATGAATGAGATGGTAAACCGGATTTCTGCCCTAGCCGATGGTGTTGACCTTCCTATAATTGCTGATGCAGATACTGGGTTTGGGGGTCTTGCAAATGTAGTCCGAACTGTGAAGGAATATGAACGGGCAGGTGCATCGGCAATTCACATAGAAGACCAATTGACACCCAAGCGCCCCATACATGGCGGATATAGCGGCGGTTTTATATCGCTTAATGAAATGGTCGGAAAAATAAAAGCTGCATTGGACACAAGGTTGGATAATAATTTTATTGTCATTGCACGTTGCGATATAGATGACTGGAACCAGAAGCAGGAGCGGGTGATGGCTTGTATTGAAGCTGGGGCCGATGGGGCATGGCTTTCTGTTCGGGATACCAATAAGATGGAAATTTTAAGTAAGGCTAGTGGCAAACCGATGTTCGGAGTGCTTCCCCGATCAATGAACTTGGATCAATACCAGTCAGCTGGGGCTTCTTGTGCTGTTATTCCGGGCGCGCTGCAGTTGGCGGCATTATGTAATCAGCGATTATTGCTTGAGAGCTTAAAAAGTAGAGGAAGCTATGCAGAATTTCTCTCCGAGATAGATCATATAGATGAAATGCGGGAGTTTTATAATAATCAGGGATTTGAAGATCTTAGACTGGCCGAGAAATATTACGGTGCTAAACAAACAACCTAAGTATGTAGCTAATTTGTTCACCGTTTTTCTTTCATTTAACCTAAATAAAATTTACTGGATTTGGATTTCTAAATGTTTATTTGCGACTCACAGGTACATATTTGGGCGGAAGAGACCCGAGATAGGCCCTGGACGCCCGGAGGGCAAGAATTGGTGCGTGACATGGGGCACCGCCCTAAACCTATAGGGTATGAGGAACTTAAGGAACTCATGGATGAGGCGGGGGTTGATCGCGCACTCATTGTTCCTCCTACCTGGGATATGGATCGCAATGACCTCGGGTTAGAGGCGGCTACCAAATACCCTGATCGTTTTGGATTAATCTTTAGGGTGCCTCTCTTAGACCCTAAAAATGGCGAGTTGTTGCTTCGAAATTTAATTGATAATCCCGCTGCAAAGGGTGTGAGGCTGACTTTTTTCAGAAAAGAGGAAGCGACTTGGCTTTTTGATGGTACAGCTGATTGGTATTGGCCTGTGGCTCAGGAGTTAGGAGTTCCGACAATGATTCACGCGGCTAAATTTTGTCCTCAGGTTGCCGAGATAGCTGAAAAATTTCCTGATTTAAATCTTATACTTGATCATATGGGGGTTCCTGGTGGAACCAAGGACGAAAATTGCAGACCATATGTTAATGCTACGGCATCTCTATCAAAATTTGAAAATGTTTCTGTCAAACTGTCTAGTCTCCCGGCAAAATCCTCAGAATTATATCCTTATAAAAATTTAGAACCTTATGTTCAGAAGTTAATAGAATCCTTTGGACCAGAGCGTTGTTTCTGGGGAACGGATTTGTCCCGTATTCTCGGCGCCGTAGGAGGGAGCTATAGGGATTGTGTTACCCACTTTACTGAAGAGATGAAATTTTTGTCTTCGGAAGAAGTTGATTTAATCATGGGAAGATCGCTTTGCAACAAACTTGATTGGTCAATACCATGAAGCCAACCTTATACTCGACTGTGGGCTGCTGATCGGCTGCCAAGAAAATAAGTAGCGAAAGAGACTAAAGAATTTTATGGCTTGAAAACCGTCAAATGAAATCGAACTAGGTAAATAATAGAGAAACAGCGCTTAATATTAAGATAGCGTAGACAACCGGCCTAAACCAGCTGACAGGTGCGTAGCCATGTAAATACTGCCCTAAAATGGCGCTAATAATAAATATTGGTGCAATAATAAATGCCCTTGCAATTAAGGTTTCTTGATATATCCCCTGGATAGCGAGCCCGGATATGGCGACGATGAGATTGCTGACGAGTGCCATGAGGACGTTGGCTCTGATGATCTCAATTCCTGAAGATGAACTGTAAAAATAAAGTGCGCTGAGGGGAAATGCGGCGACGCCAAAGCTGCCTGTTATTCCGCCGGCTATAGCCCCTGTCGTAACACCGACGGCACAGCGTCGATTACCTTTGTACCTCCAACCCGATATCATGAAGAGAGTAAGAAAAATAATAAAAATACCCATTCCTTTTTTGATAAAATTTGGGTCGGCCGTTACTAGGAAAAGTAAACCTAAGCTCAAGGTAACTGCACTAGCTCCGGCGAGCGGAAAAATTTCCTTCCAATCCGCTTTTACCACTGCTCTCGGAAAGAGGGTTGCTTGGATCAAAAACATAACAATCAAGATCATTGCAAACCCGCTTACGGGTCCAAACAATATTACAAAAAAAGGTAGCGATACCAACGCACCGCCAAAACCGGCGTAGCCTTGTATGACTCCGCTGGGAATTGCAACAAATGCGGCTAACGTCATATTGATGTTCCAAATTCCGGAGAGGTAAATTAATAATTCATTCATTTGAAAAGTATAACTTTAAAGCCCTAACAGTTTTGCAGCAGTCCCGCCGAGAATTGCCTCGCGATCCTCGGCGATTAGGCCCGGAGTATTCATTACCAAATCTACCTCTGTACTTGTCCATCCGTAGGGGTAATCGGTTCCCATCATAATTTTATCGGGGCCCGTTTGGGTGATAAGGTGTCGCAGGGACTCCGGGTCGAACACGATTGTGTCGAAATAAAGCTGGCCATCCCTAAGATACTGGGTTGGTTTTTTCTTTGGTAATGGGCCAACACGATCCGGGAAGGTCTTAATTACCGCATCTGACCGATGTGCGTAGGAGGCAAAGTACCCTCCTCCGTGAACTGCACAAATTTTTAGCCCTGGGTGGCGATCCAGTGTACCTTCAAAGATAAGATGGGAAAGAGCAATAGTTGTGTCTAGAGGATTGCCTATTGTATTGGTTAGTACACCAGAACCAGAAAGTCTTGATTCAGCGAGTTCCGAGCCTGCTCCTTTTGGGTGCATAAAAACCAAAAGGTCCATTTCGTCGCATTTGGCCCAAACGGGATCAAATTTTTGATCTGAAAGCTCATCTCCCTCAACACTACACCCGATATTTACGCCACGTAGTCCCAAGACCTTTATGCCATATTCTATTTGTTCCACTGCTAGCTTTGGGTGCTGTAAAGCGATACTTGCAAACGCAACGAAACGGTCCGAGTGGGTGGCACATATTTCCGCTAAACTTTCATTTTGTATTCGAATGATTTCTGCTGCCGCGTCTAGATCAGCATGATACCAATATGGGTTGATACTAAGCGCGGATATGTCAATGCCCTGCGCATCCATTGCCGATATTCTTTCGGACGTATCTGTCATCAGCAGTTTTGTGTTTTCTGCTGGGTACCCCAGTACAGCGAGTGCATCGGGTACGGCGCAATGGGCATGGATATCAACAGTTGTAATCCGTTTGCCATCTATGGAAACCTCACGTCTGTGGGTGCCTTCCTTGTTTGAGTGATTGCAAACTGAGCCATTTTCTGAAGCAGATCGCCGAACCCCGCAATCCACAAATCCAATGCCAGCGAGCCCGTTTCTCATTTTAAACTCCAAGGTTTTTCTTTGGGTTTCTATTTTTTATTTTGGTTTTTTTATAATTCCACCGTAGGCTCTAATTAACAAGCTAAGGCTTTTTACTTGTTCAAAAACCCGTCTTTTTAAGACCGTTTCCTGCTATACAGAGAAATTTCCAGAGCGCTAAACATTTTGCTTTGGATTTGTTAAGCGGTTGAATCTGAGTTTTTCATGTGGTCTCGACAAAGTTCGTCAGGTTCCCTGATTATAGTCTGGTTAAAAAATGGGCATACCCAATTCAGGCTTTTGCGTTCTTGCAAATTTAACGATGCCATGTTTCGGTGTTTCACGCGAGCAGGAGAAAATGGAATGGCAAAATTAAAAACTGTAGATGCTGTCATTGTGGGTGCCGGATTTTCTGGACTATATCTACTCTATTTAATGAGACGCCAAGGGTTTACGACAAGGGTCTTCGAAAAGGGAGGTAATGTTGGCGGTACTTGGTACTGGAACAGATATCCCGGCGCCCGCTGTGATGTTGAAAGTATGCAATATTCATATTCTTTTGATGAGGAATTGCAGCAGGAGTGGTCTTGGCCCGAAAAATATTCGGCACAGCCGGACATTCTCGCTTATATAAACCACGTAGCTGAAAAATATCAGCTTTCTCGGGATATAACATTCAATAGTTCGGTAACCGGGGCTAATTTTGAAGAGGATAGTAAGGTATGGAAAATTGTTGTAGATAACGGAGAGGTTGTCAACGCGCGACATTTGATTATGGCAACAGGTTGTATATCCACAGCAAATTTACCCAAAATTCCGGGAATTAATAATTTCAATGGCTGTACCTATCACACCGGGAACTGGCCACATCAAAAAGTCGATTTTTCCGGACAAAACGTTGGAATTATTGGCACAGGCTCTTCTGGAATTCAATCGATACCGGTAATTGCCGCAGAAGCAAAACATCTTACGGTTTTTCAGCGGACACCGCATTGGTCAGTTCCGGCTCGTAATGTACCGATGACGGAGGATTATGAGAAAAGTTGGAAGGACAGCTATGCTGAGCGTCGGGCTCAAATGCGATATTCGCCTAGTGGAAGTCTCCGAAGCGTTGCGCCGATTGATTTGTCAGCTCTTGATGTAACTGATGAGGAGCGCGAGCAAGCTTACCGAGAGCGTTGGACCGCCGGTGGCATGACACTCCTTAAGTCATACAATGATCTTCTAACAAATGATGCCGCAAATGAAACGGCTGCGAAATGGGTAAGGAAGCGTATTGCTGGAATCGTGCAAGATCCCAAAGTCGCTGATCTACTCTCTCCAAAAACGTATCCGATCGGCACTAAGCGACTTTGCCTCGATACGAATTATTACGAAACGTTTAATCGTGAGAATGTCGAACTTGTTGACATTATTAAAGAACCCATTGACCGGATTACTCGAAGTGGCTTGGAAGCATTGGGCCGAAGTTTTGATTTCGATAGCATCGTATTTGCTACCGGATTTGATGCAATGACAGGAACATTGCTCCGCGTCGACCTTAGGGGTCGCGGTGGACTATATTTAAGTGAGAAATGGGAGGCGGGACCACGAACATATCTGGGCCTAATGACCCAAGGATTTCCAAACATGTATACAATTACAGGGCCCGGCAGTCCTTCGGTTAAAAGTAATATGATGTCATCCATCGAACAGCACGTGGAGTTGGTTGTTGAAATGCTAGTGTATTTTCGGGATAACGATATCGAAACCATTGAACCAGACCTTAGTGCTGAAGATGACTGGGTTGAACACGTGCAGGAGGTGGCTAGTAAAACACTCTTTCCTAAGGCAAATAGCTGGTATATGGGCGCCAATATTCCCGGTAAGCCACAGCTGTTTATGCCTTACATCGGCGGCGTTGGCGCCTATCGTAAGATCTGTGAGGAAGTGGTAGCTGAGGGGTATCGCGGATTTAACTTCGAATATAAAAATACAAAGGCTACGGCTACAGGGTAAATACTATGGAAAAAGGAGTACTGGTACCAGTAATTACACCGTTTTTAAATGACGGTTCAATCGATGAAGAGACCTTACGCCAACTAATTGAATTTTATCTTAAGGCTAAGGTCCACGGTTTATTTGCGTTAGGATCCTCCGGTCAGGGGCCCGCTTTATCAGAGTCTGAGAGACGTTTTGTTGCCGAAATAATCATTGATCAGGTGAATGATCGTACGCCTGTAATTACTCATGTTGGTTGCGCTGACACGCCAACGACGCAAGCATTGGCCAAACATGCATACGAAATAGGTTCTTCGGCCATAGGCATAATTCCACCCTATTCTTATTGTGATGCTCCAAAGTCCGCCTTACTTGAACATTATCGAAGGGTTGCAGATGTTTGTCCTTTACCAATTTTTATCTATGAAAATCCTAAATATTGTGGGATTTCAATTACCCCTGAGTTTGGAGTAATCTTAAAGCATGAGGTACCAACAGTTCGAGGTATTAAAGTCTCTTATGGCGACGGTGCCATGGAAGATTATGTCAAATTATTTCCATCGGATGTTTCTGTTTTTACCGGTAATGCTGACATATTTGGGCTGATACCTTTTGGAGTATCTGGAATGATTAATCCTCCAACAAGTTCGGTACCGGAGTTAACTGTGGCACTTTATGAAACCCTTAGCTCTGAAAATTACACCAAGGGAGCCGAGTTACAAGCCAAGGTTACGAAGATTACCCAAATGTTTATTTCGACCCAAAAACAATATGGACGAGGGACCATTGCGGAGACATTCCGTTTACGAGGCCTGCCTGTGAGACGTTTTCCGAGGTGGAAGACAGATCCTTTACCTAAGAAGGCAATAGAAGACATGAAATCGGTCTATCGTGATGTAGGGATTCTGAATTAGACTGTAAGAAAAATGACAATAGCAATCGACGATATTCCACATGTAGGACCCGATACGCCGGGCGGTGCGTGGTTACGCCGGTATTGGTTGCCGGTAGGGTTGGAGAGTGAACTTTTCGATATCCCAAAGGCGTTAAAAATCCTAGATGAAGAACTTGTCCTATTTCGAGATGGTCAGGGAACTGTCGGTCTTGTTGGTCAGCATTGCGCCCATCGAGGGGCATCACTTGAATACGGAGATATAGAAGAGCAGGGGCTCCGATGTCCATACCATGGTTGGCTTTTTGATGTGAATGGAAATTGTTTGGAACAGCCCTCCGAGCAAAGGGGTAAAGAGTTTTGCGCTAAGGTAAGACATATTTCTTACCCGGTAAAAGAGTTAGGGGGACTATTTTTCGCCTACATGGGTCCTAATCCATCGACACCTCCTCCACTGCCAAATTATTCGCCCTTGGTGGATCACGGAGGAATTCGTCAAATTGAGCCGACGAGATATTTTAACTATAATTGGTTTAATTTTTATGAAAATAGTGCTGATCCAGTTCATGTATGGATTTTGNATGGTGCTAGCGCTTATGGAGATCAATCTTGGGGAAATCGATTTTTTTCCACCGATGATCCTCCAAACTTTGAGCCCGTCGATATGCCGTATGGGATGAAAATTGTTATGTCGAAAAATACGGGCGACAGTGTAATCGTCGATGAGATGAGCCTTGGTTTTCCTAGTATTTTGCAAGTTGGTGATACTGAGTTTGTTCATGGTAAGGCAGATCCAAAAAAATTAATGAATAGTGGATCAGAATTTGAACATTTTATGTTTATTACGCCAAACGATGATCATCATTTTATGATGTTTACAGTCGATTACTATACCGGTCCGGATCCGAATTTTTTTACTCACCTTACAGAAATGCGAAAACGTGAAGAACCGAAAGAAAATTTAAAGCCCTATGATAAACGTCCGCTTATGCCATTTCGGGGAAACGTAAGGCTCGAGGATATTGTTACTCAAGGTACGCAGAATCTTCTCGGCGAACGTCGTGAGCACCTCGGCACCTCTGATCGTGGCGTGATCATGTTGAGAAAAATGGTCNTAGAATCGATAAAAGCCGTGGCAGAGGGAAGTGATCCTAAGGGTTTGATTCTAAAAGAGAATAGTAATGGATTAGTAAAACTAGATTCTTTTGTCGGTATCCGAGGTTAGAAAAAGTAAGATAAAGGATATTCGTTGAAAAATAAAAACGTTGTTGTAACAGGTGGTAGTGGAAATCTAGGGCAGTGGACCATTCGCATTCTTCTAGAAGATGGATACAATGTTCTCAATCTCGACTCTGCTCGATCAGAAAAAAAAATATGTGAGACTTGGGTAACCGACCTTGGACAAGTTGGGGATCTCTATGAAGCATTTAAGGGCGCTGGTGCGGTAATCCACCTAGCTGCTCATCAGGCACCTTTTGTTGCCAGTGATACCGAAGTGTTTCGTAATAACATGACCGCAACCTATAACGTATTTAAAGCTGCAACTGATATGGGCGTGAGTAAAATTGTTCACGCATCAAGCATAGCTGCTTATGGTTTTGCTTATGCTCCAGAGATGTTTACCCCGAATTATCTGCCACTAGATGAGGTACACCCACTTAAACCGCAAGATCCTTATGCATTTTCGAAAGTTTTTGGTGAACAGATTGCTGACTCCTATGTAGGTATGTCTCCTTTGTCAGTTGTAAGCCTGCGTCTCGCGGGTATTAATTTTGATTTAAACTTTGAGACTTTACCAAAACGTTGGCTTGATCCCGGTTTACGCCTTGGAACATTCTGGAGTTATGTAGATGTTCGGGATGCTGCTGAGGCCTGCAAGTTATCTGTGGAATTGCAAGGTCAAGGTCATGACATTTTTAATATTGCGGCAGAAAAAAGTCGTTTCCCAGTGCCAACCTCAGAACTGGTTAACCAATATATTCCTGAGACAAAAATAAAAAATGGAATGACCGGATTATGGAGTGGTCTAGATAGTAGCAGGGCTCGGTCTGAACTAGGCTATCAGGATAAACATGTTTGGGAAGATTATATTCGGAGGGATGGCAGTANAATTAACAAATAAAGTTTTTATTTTAAGGTGGTTCAACCCGTTAATACATTCTCACGCAAAAGTTTGATTGCCTCCCCATAGTTTGGTCCAAGCTTCGCCAAACACACCTGTCCAAAATTTAACCGTTGTGCATCCTCCATTAATCCCAGTATCTGGTCTTTGCATTCATCTGGTTCTCCTACCACGAAACAGCTTTTCACTGCTTCATCAGGTATTATCTCTGCAACTTGTGAGACTGTTGCTCCATTACTGAACGCCTCATCAACAGCTTTAACCAGGTTGGGTTCAACGAAATTTATTTGGAACTCGTCATCGGTGAAGCCCATCTGTTTCAAAGATATCAACATGTGGCTTACATACGGTTTGGCAAATTGAAATGCCGCATTCCGGTCACTCGATATTGATACGTTTAACTCGCAGGTATCATATTGTGCGTTATTGGGTTGAAACTCTGATGAGAGCTTACGCGGCTGTTCAAGCATAGCTGCAAGGCGTCCGGTCCGAACAAGCGGAATATAATATCCCCCTATCAATATGCCATCCATGATTCGCGCGGCAATTTTCAAAATCCGCGGACCATTGCCCCCAGAATAAAACCTTACTGGTGACCGTGGTTCAAACTCCAATTTGAATTCCCAATCGGGGTTCAGATGAAAATAAGAACCAATATTAGGGTAGTCTTTATAGTTTATTGTACTTCCGGATAGGAGAGCTTTGATCGAAGAAACTGTTTCCTTGACCGCAGCTAGAGGTTTAACTGCTTCTACTTGGTTTCCAGCAATAGCGTGTGCTCCCCTAGCAATGCCGATGCTAAACTCCCTTCCGTCAGTCAATTCGGTTATCGTTGCGATGCTGTCTGCCAAGTCAACCGGATTACGAAAGTAGGGTACAAGAATAGCAGTCCCGAGCTTTATAGGTACCTTAGCTGCAATAGAAGCCAATACAACAAATATATTACGGTGACATAGATTATCATTGACCCAGACTTGGTCAAAACCATGTTGATGCGCTGTTTCGGCTAGCCCAATGACTTGCGGTAATGTATAGTCATTGGCGATATGTAGAGTAAATTGGAGACCTATATCTCCATCGAAATGTTTCATTAGTTCTGTTTTCCCACAAGTTCATCTATATTAACAGCCATACCCATCGCCTGATATCCAATACGGTTAGGGTGTAATAGATCACCCGGACCGCCAATAGAAGAGTTGGGCACCATTTCAGGTCTTAGTTGACCATCATTAATGTCAATGGTCACTTCGTCGAAATCAATAATACCATCGAAAATGTCTGTAGAACGGACCCGGTCGTTGAAAGTCCTACGATGCTTGTCAACGGTTCGTCGTCCGTGGCCACTTGTTGTCGCATTGAGCGCTGAAGTTAGAGTTGAACCAATAACCCTTACACCAGGGATCTTCTGACGCATAATCTTTACCCCTTGGTTGATTCCATCAAATATGTCATCAGATGAAGCGTTACTAAAGCCTAAATCGTTAATTCCTTCGAGCCAAATTACAGTGGATATACCCGACATGCTTATGACGTCGCGATCCAAACGGTCTAGGGCAGAAATTCCTCCCAGACGATCTTCTGGAACGGTATCTCCTTGGGGCCCAAGAATTTGATTGCCGCCAATGCCTTGGTTTATTAAAGAGACCCTGTTTCCATATTTTGCGTTAAGTCTTCTTGCAACGACATCTGGCCAGCGGTCGTAGCCATTGATCGTAGAGCCCGACCCGTCAGAAATTGAGTCACCAAAAACCAAAATGACTTTTGAAGGTTTATCCATTTTCATGTCCAGAGCATCAAGGAAAAACCATGAGGTTGTAGAGTAGGGGAAGGCTATTTCTTCTTCGGAGGCACAAAAGTCCCCTGAATTTTGATGAGATAAATAAGAGGTCTGCAGGGCTTTTGCATGGTAGGTCATGGGTCCACTCCGGCCGTTAATGTGGAAGCTGACCGCTAGTTTTTGTCCTGCCAAGAGTGGATCTTCCGCATTTTTTATAAAGTCCAATTCAACCGGATCGCTGGTATGCCAATGGCCGGCTGGTATGGTTACTTTTTCTGAACCATTAAAACTCACTTGCCGATTAGATTGCGGAAATACTGCGCTACTCATTAACTGTTGACCAACGAAAACACTTTCAAAGTTTATGGGCATCGTTCCGTGTGCGTTAGATAGACGTATGCGGGCTTGTGTACCCCAGATATCAGGTCGAACAATCATACGAAAAGACTGACTGTAGGCACCTTGGTCTGGATTCGGGAAAACACTGGAAAGGTCAGGCTGTGCAGTTTCTCGGCCGTGAGGATATGGGCCTTGTGCGGATGCCGTCCATGCCGTTGCCCAGTTTTCTGACATAATTTATCTCTTTCAGTAGGGTGTTGGATGCATCACACCTTTGCTATCAACGAGTATTCTTTCTGATAGAACAGGCTTGTCATCTATTCTGTCGCGAAGCCAATCATAGACTAAGCTTTCTCGATCTTCGCCTAGTTCACCAGATGCTGCATTAGCCATGCTGTGGTCAGCATCCTGATAAACCACCAGTCTTTTCGGCGACTCAATTAATTCAAATAATTCGTAAGTATAATGGATAGGAGATAGTTGGTCGGCCTCGCCAGCAACAATCATATAGGGGCTGACGATTTCCTTTGCTATTTTTCGTAAGTCAAACTCTTTACGAAATTCATCGAAGGCATTTTCATCCTCGTATCCCGCCATAAACATGAAACGAACCTTGAAAGTTGGCGAAGCTGTGTTGAAAATCGTATCGCATCCTGGTTCTTGGCATACTCCGGTGCCACAGTACCCTTTTATCTTATTTTTTAGACCTGCAGCTGCAACGGTTCCATAGTATGTTCCAAAACTTGAACCACGAATAACGATGCGTTCACCATCAATCTCATTTCGGGCAGTGAGCCAGTTTATGGCTGTTTCTGCGGCCTCGGAAAAATTGTCAGATGAAATTGTGACACCTCGGTTCCGGGTTTCCCCTTGCCCTGGCCCGTCGAGGGCAAGTACGGCCATGCCTCTTTTTAGTGCAGAATCACCGTGCAACGAGACCATATTTTCTTTACTGCCATCCATACCGCCAATGTGAAGAATACAAGGGAAGGGGCCATCTTTCGCCGGGTTGGAAGGTAAATGTAAAAAGGCCGAAAGGGCGGTGCCCTTGTAGGGGATATCTATGCGTTCAACGGGGTGAGGGGCGTAAGCTATGAATTTATCATAGCATGAAATCATTTTACTTTCCCATTTCAGATCTTCTTCGTTGATATCAAAGTACGGCCACTGGGCGGAGGCATAGAGTAGTGAAGCAATAAAGTAGTTTTCATAGGCTGATACAAATCGACCTTCTTCTTCAAAGGCGCGAGCGATTTTTTCGCGCCGACTTCCCTCCCGGGCAAATTCGGGGCCAATATCATCAAATTTTTTCATTTTGGCGCCTGCCCTCCGAAATGATGCTACACCGGATGTTCCTCCGCGGCTTCCTTTACCACCGAGGCGTCCCTGGTCCCATTCGGGGCCGACAGTCTTAATTACCGAGTCTAAAAGCCAGCGTTGTTCTCGCCATCGTTTAGTGCGGTTTTCCATACGTGCCGTCTTCTGCATTTATTCCCCCTTTTAATCAATTGCTTTTGAAGCGTAAGGTAAATATTACCAAGGTCAATACTGAGGACATACGGCCAGTTTGATATTTGTTTTTGAAAGGGATTATCATTGAATAATACTAAAATAATCAAATTGATCAATTAACCAGAAGTTTTTCGGTATGATAATATGGCGGTTTTTAGACGACTAAAATATTTGAACTTCATAAAAAAGATTCGTACAGGGGGTAGAGATGGTGCCAACGAGAAAATCTTATAGAGAAAGACATAAAGAACTTGACGCAGGTACGTATAAACCCAGTGATTTCTTAGAAGAGTGTTTGGAAAATATCTACGAATTGGAGAAGGATATAGGCGCGTTTGTTGCAACAGATGAAGAAGGGGCACGCAAAGCAGCCGAGGCATCTAATAAACGTTGGCGAACCGGAAATATCCTCTCGTTAGTTGATGGTATGCCTCTTTGTGTAAAAGATATAATGGAGACAGCATCGATGCCGACCCAGCAGGGCTCCGATCTTTTTGTTGGTTGGTCGGGAGGCAGAGATTGTGCAGCTGTATCTGCCCTAAAAGAAGCAGGGGCAATTATCTATGCAAAAGCGGTGACCACCGAATTTGCGGCGCAGCCCGCAAGGGAGACTCGCAACCCATGGGATTTGAGCAGGACGCCTGGTGGATCAAGTAGTGGAACTGCCGCCTCTGTTGCTGCAGGCATGTTACCTGGAGGACTTGGCACGCAAGGCTTAGGTTCGACGCTGCGACCTGCAAGCTTTTGTGGTGTATTTGCTTTTAAACCCAGCTTTGGCGGAATAAATCGAGGCGGAAGTTTTGATACAATAAGCCAGAGCAGCAGTAGTACCATGGCCGCGACCCTAGAAGAAACTTGGGAAATTGCGCGGGCAATTACGGCTCGTGTGGGCGGAGATCCTGGATTTTTTGGAGTAACTGGATCCATGGAAGCTCCGGACGCACAATTACCTATTCGAGTTGCTATTCTAAAGACCGAAGGTTGGGACCGGACAGAGGAAGACGCAAAGTTGGCCTTAGAAAACTCCAGAGTAAAACTAGAAGCTGCTGGTGTTAAGGTAATTGATAGCCAATCCAGTGACACTGTTGATGAATTAGAGCGTCACCTAATTGGATTAGTAGAGTTATCCGGAGGCCTAAATAATTGGGACTTCCGGTGGCCGTTAAATACTTATGCCCGAGATATGGATCGAGAAAAGCTAAGCGCAGAAGCTCGAGAAAGACTTAGCCAAGCAGAGGCTATGACGCATGGGGACTATCAGGCACTTTTAAAACAGAGAGAGGATCTTAGATTGTTTTATGCTGCACTAAAAAATGAATTTGATGTTTGTGTAACATTGTCAGCACCGGGGCCCGCTCCTGTAGGTTTGAAGTGGACTGGCGATGCCGTTTATGCTGTTCCCTCCTCTGTTTTGGGTACACCTTCCTTTTCTCTACCGATATTGAAGTCAAACGGTTTACCGCTTGGTCTGCAGGTTATGGGATTTTCAGACCAAGATGAAAATGCGTTTGCAGCGGCAAGGGGTATATTAAATGTATTGCTATAGGTTTCCAATTACTTTTCCATTGCCGCAGTTAATTCTTATACAAGCCTTAATTTAAGGTCTCGTTCCTAAAATTAATACAGATTAAGGACTAAATATCTGAATTTTATACCGCAATTTCTCCGGTTTTATGAAAATGTTTTATTGTGAGCCGGAAAAACTTGGGTGTGGATAAAAAGTACTAGATTAAAGCCATAAAAGTGGTAATTATTTTTTTATTAACTGGCTTTAAGTAATTATACATCGAATATCCACAGGATTTGCCACAAAGAACAAAATTTTGTCTTTTACAAGAAACTTTTATTTTAAGAGATTTGTTCACCAATAAATTAAAATATTTTTAAGAATTGTCTAGTTTATGGTCTTGCTCATTCACTGTTAAGTGTCTTAAATATATATTAACTGATTAAATTTTAAACCAGTATCCATTGTGGGTGGAAAAACATTCATAGTGGTTAGGAGTTATAATGACAAAATACACTTTACCGATGATTGCCGCTTTGGCGCTGATAGCAGTTCCAGTAAAGGCAGATAAACTTACGGAGATTTACAAGGGAGAGAGAATTACAGTCACTATCCCTTACGGGCCCGGAGGTACATATGACAAATATGGCTCAAGTTTTTCAAATCATCTTGGGCGTCATATCCCCGGAAAACCAAATATGATTATGCAGTATATGCCTGGAGCAGGAGGGGCCAAAGCAATGAATTGGTTCTACAATGTCGCTCCAAAGGCAGGCCGGAACCTGATGGTTCCTCTGGACAATACCGTGGTTAATAAAGTCCTTAGGCCAAAAAAGATGCGATATGAGCCAACGAAATTCACCTGGTTAGGGTCTTCAAACCAAACTAATGCCGTTATTGTAATTAGATCAGACAAAGGTATCAATAATATCCTCGACATGAGAAAAATCCCGGCAATTGGGTCTACGAGTGGAAAAAATTCAAGTACCTACATTTTTTGTATGCTGGCAGCGAAACTTTTAAACTTAAAACTAAAAATGGTGACAGGTTATAAGGGCTCTTCTCGCTCGATTTTTGCTATTGAACAGGGAGAAGTTGATTTAACTGCACCTAATTGGTTGGCCTGGAGTTCCAAAGTTCCCCATTGGTTTGTAGGCAAGAAACCCTATGCAAAACCAATTTTACAAAACGGCTATTTCAAAGATCCAAACCTGCCAAACGTTCCCATGTTGACAGAGCTAGTTAAGCCAGAAGAGAAGCCGCTAGCAGCATTTTTGGCTTCGGCGGGTGTCTTGGGACGGGGTCTAGTACTGCCGCCGGGAGCGCCAAATTATCTGGTCAAGCCTCTTCGTGCTGCTTACGATAAAATGAATGCCGACAAGAGATTTCTTAAGGAATTAAAGAAACGAAAGCTGCGCCTCATGGCAAGTACGGGTGAGCAGGTGCAAAAAGTCGTTGCAACGGCAATGAAAAGCACTTCACCGGCAGTTGTAGCCAAGGTTAGGAAATTAGTATTCGGAAAATAATAATCTAAAATTAATAATTTTCTTTTGAGGGCGTATGCGCTATTAAGCACATACGCCCTTTTTTTTTTGGTGTCTAGAAGTGTGGAGGTTACATGTTAAATAAAATTAAATTGGGTCTGCCGGTTGTATTGGCCGCGTCTATGGTTTTGACAACTGCAATGGCCAACGAATTGGGAGATCATTATAAGGGAAAAACAATAACAATAACTATTCCTTACGGTCCGGGGGGAACCTACGACAAGTATGGTTCAAGTTTTTCCAACCACCTCGGCAGGGAACTGCCAGGCAAACCGACAATTATTATGCAATATATGCCCGGAGCAGGTGGATCACGGGCGATGAACTGGTTCGCTAATATTGCTCCAAAACAAGGCTATAACTTGCTTGTTCCTCTTGATAATTCAATCGTTAACCAGCTTCTTCGTCCTAAAAAGATGAAGTATAACGCTAACGACTTTAGATGGTTGGGGTCATCAAACCAGACGAACTCTGTTATATGTATTAGAAGCGATAGTGGCATCAAACATGTCTCTGATATGAAACGTATTAAGACAATAGCTTCTGTTACAGGTCCCGCTTCTAGTACTTTCTTATTCATAAGTCTTGCAGCGAAGTTGCTCGATTGGAAGGTACAGATCGTGGCAGGCTATAAGGGGTCATCACGTGCGATGTTTGCTGTAGAGCAAGGTGAGACGCAAATGACGGCGCCAAACTGGCTGGCTTGGGGCTCAAAAGTTCCACATTGGTTTGTAGGTAAAAATCCATTCGCCAGATGCATACTGCAAAATGGTTACGAACCAGATCCAGCTAGCGCTATGAAAGGTGTACCGATGCTTACTGATCTGATTAAGCCTGATGAGAAACCATTGGCCTTATTCTTGGCATCTGCCGGACCATTGGGACGTGGGTTGGTGTTGCCACCCGGTGCTCCAAAGCGTTTGGTTGCACCGCTACGCGCTGCTTATGATAGAATGAATAAGTCAAAGAAGTTTCTCGCTGAACTTAAAAAACGGAAGCTAAGGCTTATTCCTACTAGCGGTAAGGACATTCAGAAGATGGTGGCTAATACTCTTAAGTCAGCATCTCCTGCTGTTATAAAACGAGCTCGTAAAATAATTTACGGTAAGTGATTTACCTAAATAAGGTTAGAAAGAGGCGGCCCTGAGGCCGCCTCTTTTTATGCTCAAAATTAGAAGGTTACTTCTTCTGCCGCTAAACGTTTTAAGAGCCGCCTAGCTTCAAGTACTCCCGTGTCTGCCTGTAAATCGATTTCATTAGTTTCCGCTCTTAGTCTATCCTGCTGACCTTCAATAATAGTTATATCCTCATTAAAAGCATGCAGTGATGCTTCATAAATTTTACTTTCTTGCTCAGGTGTAAGACTTTCGGCTTTGTTAGCCATTACCCAAAAATATAGGGTGGTCTTATCTGTTTCAGGCATAGCAAGATGTAAAGTGTGGCGATCCAAAAGAATATTCTCTGGTTTGGCGTTTCTGGCCCCGGTTCCAGTTTTAGCAGACCCAACTTGCAGCCAGATAAATCCAGGAGGGGTAAATTCAATCACTTGCCATCTGTCAACTTTTCCTGTGTAGCCAGTTACTGAAACATGGGCCGGTGCAGGTTCAATATTTTCCATGGACCGAGTTACTCGCACGGAATTTTCCATCCGTTCAGTTTTGACAGTTGCTTGATCGGCGACGCCGGATGCTCCTATGGTTGATTTGTGAGCAAATGGAAGGTGGGTGACGTCCATGAGGTTATCAATTAAGAGACGATGGTCAAACCGACCGTAAAGACGTGCATAGCGTACGCGCCAGTTAGGTCTGTTGGCATAAGGAAAATTATAAGGCTCCACTGTAGACGATATTGCCGAATCTCCCATCCAAACAAAGATAAAACCTTGGTGATCTCGACACGGGTAAGATCTTATTTTAGCGCCCGGCGGTATTTTTTTTTGACTCGGTATGTGGATGCAATTTCCATCTCGGTTGTACTCAATCCCATGGTATCCGCATTGAAGGTTTTCACCATTAATTACTCCAAGGGATAGGGGAGCTTGTCTATGCACACAACGATCTTCTAGGGCTCCAATTTTTCCGCTGGATGAACTTCGAAAAATGACAATGGGCTCGCCCATTATTGAAGAGGCGAGGGGCTGGTCAGTAACCTCCTCTGATAAACCGGCTACGTACCAGTGGTTTCTCAAGTATTGGGAATTATTCATCTTTCTAAACCGTAATTTGCTCAAATATCATCGATACAAAGAACTCAATCCACATTAATTCTCTTTGATTGCAGCATGATGACCACAATAAAGGCGGAGACAGATGCAAATAAATGTTTGAGTGTATGCCCACTTACTGTACCGAGAAATAAATCGTATATCCAGTAATCGAGTTTTTCCAGCAATAGCGCGAAAGTGTAACACACCACAATCCAGAATAAATACTTGCCGTTGGTGTAATTCCAACGAGGATAGAATTTACACACTAAGGGTAAGATTAGAATGGGAAAAAATTGGATAAAACCGTAAAATCTCAGATCTCCGCTTCCCTGCGCTTCCGTGACAGCCCAATAAATTACACTAACTGCACCCAGTAAAACGCTTAGTGGTAACAACCATTTAACCAAGGCAGGTTGCCTGAGGCGGTCGGTGAGGCAGGCAACAAAGAAACCCATGAATGCGATTGTCATTGGTAACCGATCCCAAAATAGGCGTTCATTATCAGGAGACCAGTGATAGTAGCCGGAGCCAATGCTAACCATAAAAATACCAATATAAAAAACAACGTAGGGCCATTTATGGATTCCAGATATGAAAAGTTCATTTCCTTTTGGACCCAACGTGATCCAAAGGCCCCAAGATCCAATGATGGCGAATGCTATGTTCGATGCGGTATTCCCAAAATTTAAAATGCCAAGGCAGGTTCTAGTGTCTGCAAATAGGTGAAAATTAGGATCTTGGGGAATAGGATCTATTAATAGCGTTCCAACCAAGCCCAACAAGGATATAAAAAGTAATAATAAACCTTTTCCGCAACGCATTGAGCCTAGGGGTTTCATTTTTTTTTCACTTTATCTCCTAATTGAGTATCTGTTGGAAATAAAAGTGATTTAATTACTATCGGGACGGCCCCGGTAGCGGGTATCACATTGCCAATGTCTATGTAATCAAATTCCTCAAGAATAATTCCATCAATCGACAAAATTTTATTTTCGAGTTTCATTTCCTCGGTGGCATGAAAACCAAATACTCTTCCGATATCTTTTTCACAAACGAGTATAATTGGTTTTTCCTTAAGTATTAGACCGGAAAGTCCGTCCCTTATCCCTGATAAAAAGTTATCAATCCGCTGGTAACTTGCTGAACCGAACCAGTCGAAGCAAATGGCTAACGGTTGATCAGTATTTGATAGACCAAGACGCTTTAATGCATCTCCAACTTGTGTTGAAATTTTTGAGGAGCTTATCACTTCGGAATCTAAAGAAAATTCTGGTTTAATTACCGGGATATTTCTTAAGGGCAGTAGATTGTCATCTGATACCATTATTGTTGTGCCAGATAATTGAATTGTATATTGAGATGCTCCGACAACTGTTGCCCTAATATTTTCGACGGGTGGCATTATCTTGTAATCATCGATTTCTATACGTTTACGTATAGAACATGCTAGGTAAGGACCTAGGTCGCCAAAACTTTTTGTCTCATATCCGTATATGAACTCCGAGACACCTCCTGAAAATGTTATCGCATCAATGTTCTTGTCATATTTAATTGAGGGAAGGCGCAGTAATTTCTCGGTGTCTTTTGTCGGTTTTTGACATTTAATTATTTCCATCAAACTGTCTGTCATAATTTCAGAGATCTTATGGCAGGCCTGACTAGAAATCTTCTTTCCTATTGATAAGTCAATTTTTGCCTTGTCAGCGAAGTGTTTTCCGGACTCCTCTATTCGGGTAACTATATTGTTGGAATCGAATGAGATAATACGCGCTCCTATATCTATGGCGGTAAGGCCGGAAATCTGGCCGCGGTCACAAATTGAAAATTTGGTGGTTCCGCCTCCGATATCTATATTCATCACTACTACCCCTACTTCTCTGGAGTTTACAATAGCTCCAGAACCGTATGCGGCCATCGCAGCCTCCATCTTGTCGCCGGCGGAAACAGAGACAAACTTGCCAGTTTCAACCGCAAAGAGCTCACCTATCGCTCGGGAATTATGGCGACGAACCGCTAAGCCGGTTAAAATTAACGCCCCCGTATCGATGTCTTCAGGACGCAGTTGGGCAGATCTGTACTGCCCACTTATATATTTTCCAAGTTTTTTTGCATCGATAGTAAAGTCATCGGAATAGGGTGTTAAGAAGATATCGGAGTCGTAAATAACCTGGCGTTCAGTGGTTATATATCGACCATCTTTTAGTTCCATTTTTAGGCGCGAAAATACAAGGTGTGTAGTCGATGATCCGATATCAACGCCGACACTCAGCAGTGAAGTTTTATCGACGCTTTGAAGGTTTCGTTCTGTTTCGGCAAAAATTATTCGGCCGCCCTCATCTTCTCCTGTCACGTCATTCAACCCTATTTATTTAACCTATTAGCCGCCGGCAAATGAGTAGGTTGTATTCTTATCATAAAACTTATTTTCCATGCGGTTCTTGGTTCCTACTGCTTTAATTGCATCAATGTATGACTCTCTCACATGGGGATCTTCGAGATGATATGGTATGGAGGCACCTCCCGGGTAAGTGACGTCTACCATGCCCGGGTCAACGACATTTTCTCCTGGTATACCAGCCTGTTGTGCTAGGTGGTTATTTGGTCCATACCATCCCAAAAGTCGCAGCGGTGTCTCGCCTGTAGAAAAATGCTGATGAAACCAATCTCCTTCCATAGGGGCAGCTGAAATCATGCTTATTTCATTGTATTCCTGTCTTAGCACGTTGTCTCCTTGTTCATTTTCCCAAGGGGTCGGGCCTATTTCCTGCGGCCAGGTATACGAGTAACCCTTGCCTCCAATACATATGAAAGCTGCAGCTGTTCCAGGTGAATATGCTCTGGAATAACGACCAGCGGGGTGTTCGCTTATGTACTGGTAAAAGACGTTCTCGGCCATCTGTGGTTCCATGCGACGATAGCCGGGGGTGCGTCGGTTGTCCAAATATAGTTCAGTTGTAAAAACATCGGCCACCACATTTGTACGACAAAGAGCTAGACCACGCGCTGGATCCGGGCGCAGTCCTTGAGCAGGTTTGAAATTATTTCCTGACGGATCGTATCGCGTTGTAAGATGGATGGATGAGCCAAATATAATGTTTTCATCCCTAATTAAATTCAACATGTTCGGAGCAGTTGTACCAGCCAATAGAAGCGCAGGATTAGAGGACGAATTCACAATTCGATGATTAACATTCATGGGTATTGTAAATAGGGTTCCTTTACTCCATTCAAATATTTCTGGTTTGTTATGATTTTCTATCCATATTTCTGTTGTGCCCCTACCTTCGAGAACAAGATATATCTCTTCATAAAGGTGTCGTTCCTCATTTAACGATTCACTTCCGGGGACCTGAACAAGATAACTTCCCCATTTTCCTTCCGTTCCAAACAATTGAATAAAACAACCATGCCCTCCCATACGTTCCCAACGGCGCATTGGTAAATTGAAAATATTTGAAATTCCAACTTCTCTTACAATTGGAACTCCCTGTGCTTCCATAAAATAGTCGTAGGGGGTCGCCAAGCGAGGCCAGGATGGGGTGCCTGCGTAAAGATCTTTTCCGGGTTCGTGCCAATGCGGATCTCCTGCAACATCATGGGGCATAATTTCCTCTTAATCCAAAATAAACTTTGCTGAGAAACAAAGCCTGAAAATGCTCAAAGGCACAGCGAGTGTCAAGGAAGAGGGGAAATATTACATTTTATTTCTATATAGAGAAAGAGATGCATAATGAAGCCACAGATAAAAAATTAAAGGAGTCAGGCTATGTTATGGCTGAAAGACAAAGTTGCTCTTGTGACAGGTGCGGGCGAAGGCATTGGTAAAGCTATCGTTAAACGGTTTTTAGAGGAAGGAGTTTTGGGTGTGGCTGCCTTTGATATTAATCAACAAAGATTAAACGCCTTGAAAAAATCCTATGGTAATCGAATTTGCACTATATGTGGTGATGTTCAAAATATATCAGACAATAAAAAAGCAGTGGAGCAGGCTATCCGATCGTACGGAAAATTAAATGTGTTAGTTGCTAATGCGGGCGTACGAGACGGACGAATACAACTAACCCAGATGAAAGAAAATGAGCTAACGAGCGGTTTTGACGAGGTTTTTGGAGTAAATGTAAAAGGGTATTTGGTAGCTGCGGCGACCGCACGCCAAGAACTCGCAAAAAATCGCGGTTCCATTATTTTCACACTTTCTACCTCTTCTTTCTACGTTGGGAGTGGCCCAATTTATACTGCCTCAAAACATGCAGCTCTGGGACTCATGAAATCATTATCATACGAGTTGGCCCCAGATATTCGAGTTAATGGAGTGGCTCCAAGCGGAACGCCTACGTCTTTTTCAGATGCTTATAACATGGCGGGTTTGGTTGAAGGAAAAGCCAAAATTTCTGGCCTACCGAACACTAATATTCTCCATCGTCAAACTGAACCAGCCGATCACGCAGGGGCATACGTATTACTCGCGTCTGATCAATCAGCGGTAATGACTGGTTCCGTCATTAACAGTGATGCTGGAAGAGGAGTAACTCCTCATTCAACAAGCTAAAATTGTTATCCCCAAGGATTTATTGCACCTTTGAGGGCTTCGTATCCTTCAAGGAACCCCGGACGATCACCTGCGTAAACTTTATCAAAGGTATCTAGAGCATTATCAAGAAAGCTCTTGAGTTTCTGATTTTCCTTATTTGCGTCAAGGTACGCGTCACGGATCAGGACAAAATGAATTCTTGGGTCGTACGGCTGCTTGGTTCCACCTACCCACTCATCTCCATCTAGCAAGCGCAGCAACATAGCATCTGCCGAGCCGAGTGTTTGTTCGTGTATTGCCGGACCGGACATTCGATGCATCACCGAGGTCATGTCTCTGCCATTACCTGTGGTATACCCCATGTCTGTCCACACCGTTCTCATATCAATATCTTTTCCAAGGTGTTTGGCGACAATTCCTCCAAAGGCCCGAAGTGGGTCGGAAATATCAGCCATTAAGTCCGTCAGGCGGTCTCCATCAAGATCTGTTGCGAGAACAATGCAGTCCCGTTTTTCGATCATGTCCCAAACGAGCAAACCATAATTTGTATCTGATATATGTTGTTCTATCCGACCACCCCAATTTTCCATTCCATCTTTAAAATCGGTTGGAAGAAGGGCAATAATCTTGTCAACTTCGACCTTAAACTCATCGTAAGGATCCACGGCATATTTACGTCCCACTTCAAACTTAGTGCCTTGTAGTAGCCAACTGTGCAATCCTGCATTGATCCCGTCCTCTTGGGCCTGCGTAGGTTTTGTGGCTACCCTGCCGAGGTGACCGGTTTCGTGAACCATCTTTAGGAATAAACGGTTGGCATACGCCAGCTGAATTCCGGGGGTATTCATTTCCGAATGAATATGACCAGTTTGTGGATCGACGCCAAAGACCTTTTTGTCCTGGGAATAGGGTAAACACGGCATACATCGTACAGCCGTTATTGGGCCATACGGCCGGACATTGCAGTAAACGCCGGCTTGTGTCCTTAGGGGCGCATTCCCAGATTTTCCCATGACTACGACTTTACCTCCCTGGCCGTCATTGACGTAAGCGTCTCCTGCTGTTGACCATTTAATTGAAATGCATGGCATATTTCCAAACCAGCTGAGAGGATCCAAATTATGATCATGTCGGTATTGCGACCACATGGGTACGGCGTAAAAGGGAAGACCCAATATATCTATCGCTGCCATAGTTCCCAAGAGGGCGAATGCATCTGTCATTGAGTGAGCGACTGGTTCCACACTGCCGTCATGATTCCCCCCTTGCCAGACTACCGCATCGGGGTAACCATTTGGTCGGACATCTGTAGGTTGGTATAAGTCATTGAGGAGGCTAAACAAATTTCCTCCCTCAGCTTCGGTTCGAGCAATTTTCATCAGGTCGAGCATGGGGGCCTCTTTTAGTTATAAAAGTCTGTTAAGGGGCATTTTCAATGCTCCATTAAAATTGGCCTAAACATGCTGACTTGGAGCCTTCCTGTAAAGGGGCAGTTGTCGTTAAATTTTAAATCGGTCTGCACGAAATGGGGATGGGTCAATACTGGGCGTCACACCATGCATTAAATCCGCTAAAATTATAGCACTGCCAGCAGATGTGGATAGACCATTATGTTGGTGGCCAAAATTAAACCACAGCTCATCGTGCCTACTTCCTTTGTCAATTATCGGAAGACTGTCGACGAGTGTAGGGCGTCGTCCCATCCAGGCACTATCCTCCAATTCGGCGCCTAATGATAGAGCTTCCCGAGCTGAGTGAATAGAGTTTCTGATCTGTTTCTCATCCACCTTCGCGTCCCTACCATTAAGCTCCACTCCGGACGTTATCCTTACCCCCTTTTTTTGGGGAGCCATGACATAGCCCCCATCAACGTCGTGTACGACACGTTGTAGGCTTGCCCCTAATCCCGGGTTAAGGTGTATGTGGTAGCCTCTTTCCCAACCCATTGGTATTTTGTAACCCAGTTTCCCGGCGATTTCAGCTGACCAAGGTCCGGCTGCAATTACAACTTGATTTGCTTCCTGCATATGGTTGTTCTTCATTTCAACCTTCCAACCGTCTGAATAGGACAAAGTTGTTGCCGCGGCTTGCAATACCTTGCCCCCAAGTTTTTCGAATATCGAAAGGTAAGCATCACACAGCCCTGATGGGCTCGAGACACTGCATGCATCATGCAGTAAGACACCATGTTTGAAAATTTGATTGAGTGAGGGTTCAAGATTTCTCAGTTGCTCAGAATTTAAAATGGTGTGACCTACGCCTGTTTTTTTGAAAACTCTAAGCTCCATGTCATAGGATTTGAAGCTTGCTTCGCTGCGGAATACCTTTAGCCACCCGGTTTTTCTTAATAAACTATCGGCATTTGCTTCCCGAATGAGATCCAGATGAAGACTGAGTGAGAAAGACTGTAGACTTCGCAGAGCCCGACTACTGTGGTCAAGGTGTGAATCAGTACAATAACTGAGGAATTTGGTAACCCAGGGAACTGACTTTAAAATAAAACCTATATTATAGTTGAGTGCATTGCTCTTTTTGAGAATGAGCTTTGGAAGTTTTTTGCGAAGCCCGGGATTGTTAGAAATTACAACCGAACCATCGGATAATACGCCAGAGTTGCCGTAAGATGTTTCTCTACCAGGTTTTTTCGGGTCGATAATTGTTACACTATTTCTACGTCTCTGCAGTTCAAGGGCGGTGGTAATACCGACAATGCCACCTCCAATAACAATAATACGTTTTGACAAATTCTAATAAACCTTATATGGCAGGGCCAATTGACGGAGGCGTCTTGATGGGGCCTTCCAGTTCCTCTTGTGGCAGCGCCATTATGGCAGCCTCATCAAATACATCACCCATATTTGAACTAACCCCATTTTCGGCTATTGCTTCCAGCCATTTACGATGAATGCGCGGGTCCTGGTCTACATATTCCACCTGACGTCCCCCTTCTTGAATGGAGGTGGCCCCCTTGCCCTCAGCACTCTTTCGTCTTAAGGCAATAAATGGATATCGACGGCTTCCCATACTGCATGCAAGATAGCGTGCGGGTTGATCACAGGTATTAAAATGCTGGTGAAACATCCAAAAAGGTGGGGTGTACATGAAACCATGTTCCCAGGGAAATTCCTTGAATGCCTCATCACCCTCATACCACAGAAGTGTGTAACCTGTCCCGCTTACCGCGTGGACGTGAGTTCCAGCTGCGTGTCTATGTGCCTTTTTGTAACGACCCATTGGTATTTCGGAGGAATGGGCATGCATTGTGCTGTCAGCTAGGATGAAAGAAACATTTAGAGACCCTTTTCCACGAGAGTCCATGGCGTAGAGTTTAAAATTTGTGAGATCATTAACGAAATTGGTTTCCCAAAGATTAGCCTCAGCGACGTTGTCTCCTCGGTTGACCACTACATGATCTCCTTCGCCGTCAAAGTGCCTAGTGTCTCCCAGTCGCTCTGGGAATTCGAAATCATTACCAAATACAAATTGCTCATTGTGAAAAAGGTTTAAGACCAACGGAGCATCATTAGTGCATGAGAGCCGTGCATTCTCTTGACCAGATCCATTAAAAATCTGATAGCTACAGTTTAACGGTATTGTAAAGAGGGCCTTTGGACCCCACTCGAAGGTTCGAGTTTCACCATCAGGGTTGGTAACAGTAGTTGATCCATATCCAGAGAGCACATAGAAAAATGCTTCGTAAAGGTGTTTGATAGGTGCTGACTTTTTGCTAGGAGCAATTTCAATTACGTAATTGGCCATGAAATCACCGCGACCATGCGTGTGTGCGAAACAACCCCTAGCATCCCACCTGTCCCAAATACCTGTCTCAAGTTCGAGTAGGTTATGTCCAAAGTCAAGATGCACGGGTATACCCTCGCCGTCTGACCAATTCACGTAAGGATCAACAAGGAACTTTTTACTTATATCAATTTCGGTAGTTGAATTATTCTTCGTATTTTTTTCGTCAGGCATGCGCATCCCCTACAGGAAATAATTTAAGAGTTAATGTGATCGCGGAGGTTGGAAGATAACCCTAGATCAAGCCTGCCCATTCTAGCAGTAGTCCCGGTGGGAAGGGAAGATGCAGAAGGTGCCCAAATATATACCAAGTAGCAAAGCCGGTCCCGCTTGGTAATAAAATTGTCATTACCAATGTTTCCTTATGGCGGAGCATATAAGCGAGAACCATTAACGGTATCGCTATATAAAAACCAATTAACCATAGCAAAACAGCAAAGCCATACATCCAGCCGAATACCTCAAGTGCACGACGTTTGCCAACTTTTGATGCTTCTTCATCAGTGAAGTCAATATCCACGCCAGTTTGATCTGTTTCCGATTTGGACGGTGGTAGAATTTCCCGAAAAAGCTGATAGGTGAGCAGAACCAATGCTATAATACCAATAGTCCATGGGTACAACTTTGCTTCTAAAGGCATATCAGAAGACGAAACAACTACATAGGCGAACAGACCGATAAAAGCTAATGTAAGCGCTGATCTGGGTTGAAATCGTAAGCCCATATTAAGATTCCGTTTCCTGTGCCCTAAGTTTTGAATTTCGATCCTGAAACATTGGGTACATGACACATATTAATAAAATAATAAAAATAATTATTACCCCCGGCCTTAACAAAAAATCGGCTCCGAAGAGTTGTACGGATGTCCACATATGCCGTTCTGCGATTGGGCCTAAAACCAAACCGAGTAAAAGGGGTGGTCTCGGCCAACCAGCAGCCCTCATAAAGTAGCCAATCGTCCCAAAAGCCAACATGATCAGCACATCTTCAAAACGACTAGACGCTGCGAAGCTACCGATTACGGCCATCGCTAATATTATTGGTATCATTAATGATGGCCGTAATTTGGTTGCCATTGCTAGCTGCCTTGTAAATGCAAGACATAAAATTGAGGTAATTATTGTCCCGATAATTAACAGCCAGATCATTGAAAAAGTGAGGTGTAAATCCTTGGTAAGCATATCTCGGCCGGGGGTTACCCCAACAATTATCAAACCTCCAAAAATCAATGCCAGAGTACTAGAGCCTGGAATACCAAAGGCCAGTGTAGGGATTAAAGATCCTCCCTCTTTGGCATTTGTTGCAGCGTCAACAGC
Source organism: Rhodospirillaceae bacterium (assembly GCA_002712335.1). The sequence goes on from PATI01000051.1 coordinate 29,721, forward strand.
TATGACACCTCTTACATCACCCTTACCAAATGTCTCTCGGGCACCAGGGCAGGTTTGTTTTGCACTGCCATATGCAAACCAATCAGCGACGGCTGAACCTAGGCCAGGGATAATGCCAACCCAAACACCTATGAGACTGCTCCGAATAACTAGCCAATAGTGAATAAACGCGTCTTTGACACCTTGCTTGCGGCCTTTGCCTAGATCCCCTAGAGGCATATCTGAGATACCTGTTCCCTTCACCGCCATGTATATCAGCTCTGGAATAGCGAAAAGTCCAATTGTAACGGGAACTAATTTAAATCCATCAATAAGGAATATCTGATCAAAAGTAAAACGGTGGAGACCGGTAATCACATGGACGCCTGCCATGGAAATAACGAGTCCAATGCCACCGGCAATGATTCCTTTTACCGGAGCTTTGCCACTAAGAGCTCCTACCATTGCAATTCCAACCATTACCAGCATGAAGAATTCCGGAGGACCTAATAAAAGTACGAGTGGTCTAAGAACTGGAATTGCTATCAGCAATACCATAGCGCCTATAATGCCACCAATAGCCGAAGAGGTGAAAGCGGCTGCAAGTGCACGAGCTGCCTCACCATTTTTCGCCATTGGGTATCCGTCCATAATTGTTGCTTGCGAACCTCCACCCCCCGGAACGGAAAATAAAATTGATGTAATAGAATTCGCGGTATTACTAACCGCCCAGACGCTCATGATTAGACAAATGGCTTCGAACTGATTTAGGACAAAAGCGACGGGAAGGAGCAGTGCTATGGCAGTTTTGCTGCCAATGCCCGGCATTGCGACTAAAGTGGAACTGATGATAATGCCGACCATCATCAGAAGAAAAGCTTTCCACTGAATTATACCAACCAAGCCGGCTATTGCAGCATCAATCATTTTTTTAAACTTATGATTTTATTGGGTAGCCTGATAAATGGCTACCCAATAAAAGAAACCAGCTATTTACACTTAATGTACTTTGCTTCACCACCAGCACCAGGAAATTTGAATTTACAGGTCATACCTACTTTTAACTTCTTACGTTTGACCTTCTCTCCCTTAATCATAACTTTGGTGCGTTTACCTGAGACTTTAACCTTTATTTCATTTCCTTTGTGAACGAAATAAATGCGTTTGCCCTTTTTCTTGATCTTGGTTATCTGAGTGGTGTGCTTTACATATTTCTTCTTTGCACCTGCTTTGTAGAGCGCGATAACCTTATCCGAGGCCCCTAAAATACTAGCATTAATTTTTTCCATTAATGCAGGGGCGGTCCAAGCGATATTTCTCTTGGCTCTTTTTGCTTCTTTAAGAAGATCTTTGTCACTCAACGCTGCTTTAAATGCAGAACGAAGGATTTTTAGACGATCTGCGGGTACGCCACTAGTCGTAAAAAACGGTCTTCCTGCCGCTAAAGGTGCTCCGAGAAGAGCAGCAAGAGCCTTACCCTGTTCAGATAATAATTCACCCATATGTGGAACTTTTAAGGCAGGGTGTGGTGCCCCATTATAAAGAATAGGTATCAAGCCTAATTCCTTGATAGCCTTTCTTGTACTTTCATAGCTGTTAGCTGTTCCATGTACGTCGCCACGCTCGATAGCGAGAAAACGATTTTGTCCACCACTAAATCCGGAAATTATTTTTACATTAAACCCATCTAGTTTTAACAACGCTGGGTATTGATATGACCCTGCACCCGGTCCGGTTGCGGCAAAACGTATTGTTTTTTTTGAGTTCTTTAACTGCTGATAAGTTTGAACGGGTTGATTCTTACCCATTACAATTAGAAATGTTGATGACGCAGCACTACCTAAGGCACTCAGCTTTTTGATGTCATATTTCACACCAACTGCCTTTGTCCGCTGAGATAATGCAAGTTCTCTGGTGAGAATGGCTACTTCCGTTCCGTCTTTCTTTGCACGGTTGGCCATGTAATTAGCTGCAACAATTCCACCTGCGCCGGGCATATTAATAACAATCATCTTTGGATTGCCCGCGATATATTTAGGCATATGCCTAGCTAGCAAACGCCCGTAAAAATCGTATCCGCCTCCAGGAGCTGAGCGGACTATCATTTTAATTTTTTTACCTTTGTAAAATCCGTCAGCATTTGCTGGTTGTGCGTTTATACCGCTCCACGCAGCTATTCCTGCTAAAAGACTTCCTGCCATCACTGACATTGAAAATTTCTTCATTAATTGGCCTCCCTATCGGTAGTGATCAAAATTCCATCGTGACGCTATAGAATGATACGCTATTTATCAATAACGTTAAGTTTGATTAATTCTGACATTTTTTGTTGCATTTTTTCCTGCGCGCCCACCGCCAATGACAATAACGTCGAATATCAGAGTCTTTTCTTTAGACAAAATTATCTCCTCCAAACTAGGATGGCTGCTAACGAAATTTATTTTTGTCTATGTCTACGTGCCAAGTTGGCAAAATACTCTCTACCGTGTTCTACAAGTCTAAGTTAGCGTATATATAAATTTTATTTTTTGACTATGAAAAGGGTATCAAATGAAGATTGATGTTTTCAACCATGTCTTTCCAAATGAATTCTTTGAGGCTGCTGAAAAACTCATGCCTGTCCGTTCTGTTAAACGTTGGAAGTCAATGGAAGAACTGTATGATATGAACGCTAGAATGAAAGTGATCGACAAATTTGATGATTATCAGCAGATCATTTCTATTTCCCAGCCTCCGCTGGACATGATTGCCGGCCCAGGAGACTCACCGGAGTTGGCTCGCGTAGCAAACGATGGCATGGCTCGGATATGTAAAACATACTCTGATCGTATGCCTTGGTTTATTGCTGCACTGCCTATGAATAATACTGATGAAGCTATTAAAGAGGTTGATCGAGTTCTTGATGAGCATGGCGCCGTCGGATTTCAAATACATTCAAATGTTAATGGAAAACCATTAGATGCTCCTGAGTTTCGTGATATTTTTGCAAAGATAGCGGAGCGTGGTAAGTGTGTATGGCTTCACCCCACCCGACCAGCTAATCACGCAGATTATTTGACTGAGGACCAGTCACATTATGAAATATTTTGGGGCATCGGCTGGGCCTATGAAACAACAGCAGCTATGTGTCGTATGGTTTGTTCGGGTATGTTTGATGAAATTTCAGGTTTCCGTGTTATGGCTCATCATTGGGGCGCATATATACCCCACGCGGAAGGACGAATGCCTCTTTGGGAGGCAAGGAATGCAACATCCACAGCGGATGGGAGTTCCTTCGCAGATAATCTTGAAAAGCCTATGCTTGATTATTTCAAAATGTTTTATGGAGACACAGCAATGTTTGGAGCAAAAGCACAAAGCCAAGCCGGATTTGATTTTTTTGGTGCTGAGAGCTCCTTTTTTGCTACGGATGCGCCTTATGACCTCAACGGAGGAGAAGATAATATTCGGGATACAATAGATGTAATCGAAAGCCTGAATTGCTCGGAGGATGATCGTCAATCAATGTACGAATTCAATACACGAAAATTAATTCTTGGCAGTTGAATGGAAGAATTATTTTCAGTTATTCCTCGTGCCCGGTTGGGATTTATTATTCCCTCGTCAAACAGAATGGTTGAACCACAACTACAAGAATACTGTCCAAAAGATGTGATTCCCCATTTCAACAGAATTGGAATGACCAACCGACACAGGGCTCCCCTGGAAGACCTTTTGCCTAGAATTCTTTTAGCAGCGGAACTCCTTGGCGACTCCAAGTGCGATGTTACTGTTTTGCAATGCACAGGCACCTCTATGTCCGGCGGAATTGAAAAGGAGAAGGAAGTCATATCTGCAATTGAGCGGGTTACCGGCAAGCCGGCTGCGTCTACGGCTTCCTCCCTAATGGATGCCTTCGATGCATTAGGTGTTAAGCGACTAGTGTTCATTTCGGAAACACTGCAAGAAGGCCATGATAAAAAGATGGATTTCCTTAAAGAGGCTGGCTTGGAGATTGTCTCTGATAAGGCGATGGGACTGGCAGGAAGTGATGTTTATTGTAGTACTCCATCCTCATATTGGTATGAAAATGTAAAGGCGCTACGCAATGACCAAGCTGAAGCATATTTCGTAAGTTGTGCAAATATACACAGTATCAATATTATTGAAGATCTCGAAGATGTATTAGATCGGCCAGTGATTACAAGTAACCAGTCGGCGTTGTGGTCAGCACTTAGAATCGCCGGAGTAAAGGATGATATTTCTTCCTTGGGGAGACTATTTCAGTGCAGGTGAATCACCCTATGACGGACAGTCTTCGCCGGGAATGGTACCAAGAATTTCTAAAGCATCTGCAACAAAGTTCTCTGCAATTAATTCTTCACGGGTGACTTTATCCAGATCTGGGTTGAGTTTATAAAATAAAGACATCTCATCATTCCAATGTTCGCGAGTAAGTTCCCCATTAATAGCAAAGCCGAAAGTGTCGTGTTCTTGTTGCCATATACTTTTTACTTCATCGTCAGGAACTGGGACTGTGACGTAGTTGTTATAAACCTTTTTAAAGTTATCAAAATCCTCGTGCAGCGCTCGCGAAGCTTTTATCATGCCGCGGGTCAGCCGACTTAATTCTTCTTGATGGCTCTGCTCATAGGACTCGGTTGTACTCAATACTCCGTGTGGTTGAACGGGGATTAAGTTTTTTAGGTCAGTAAACCCTAAAAGCGTGTGCAGGTTGTTGTTAGTATCGCGGTTTAACGAAATAGCTTCTTCGACTCTTATCAATGATACATCAATGCTATCCTCTAGAAGACGGCTGATTCGCTCGGGGGGAGGTCCAACCGCTTCCCACTTAATCTCTGACTCGCCAATATTTAATGCCCCCACAAGTAACCTCGCCATGTGATGGCTAAGAGCACCAAAGCCATCTAAAGCCCAGGAGCATCCTTTGAGTTGCTGGGGGTCTGTTATCCTGTTTTGCGTAACGAGATTCTGTGCCAGTCCCCGAGCCATGGAGACTATCACTCGAACCGGTTGCCTTTCAGATCGAAATTTTAAAACTGGCCCAAGTCCCCCGTACGAGACATCAACGCGGTTATCGAGAACGGCTTGCATAGCAGCCACCCCACCGTGTACCGGTGTCCATGAAACTTCGAGCCCTTCCTCTTCCCAGCAACCAAGAAACGTTGCGGCTGCGCAGGCTAGATCGTCAACACCAAATGTTGGTCCAGATCCAGCGGCAAGTCTGATTGGAAGTTTTTTTGTCATTTATGGTTCCTCATGGTGCTTGAGTTGTATCAAGATGAATGTGGATAGGCTCTTCCCCATCCTGTATTTCTCTGCCGAGAAGCTGAACGGCCTTTTCGGCTTCACCTAGGGTGTAATTATGAGTGCAAAGTTTTCCAAGTTCTTCCCACCTGTCGGTAAGTATTTCAATTGCACGCGCTGTGTCTTCCCAGTCGGAAGACAAAACCCCAAGCATTGAAATTTCATTAAAAAGTAACTTGTCACTGTAAAAATTATTTAAAGCATTATGCGTTTTTACGCCCGCCACCACAAGAGTTCCGCCCTTCTTTAACATTTCTATACCTTGGATCAGAGGTTCGGTTGAACCCATGGAAACATCAAGAACAATATCAGCCTTCCTTCCATTGGTAAGTTGTCGTACCCGCTCTACAGGGTCTTCCTTTTGAACGTTGATTGTAGAATCTGCCCCTAGTTCTCTGGCAATTTCCAGACGATATTCGTCTGCGGCTGTTCCGGTAACAATAATTTGACCCGCTCCCATCTCTTTAGCGACTAACGTGGCTAAAAGACCTCGCTGTCCTGGACCTTCAATAACAATTGTTTGTCCTTCTTTAAGATTGGGTCGAGCCCAGGCCCATCGAACGGCGTTGGATAAGGGGTTATTAAGGCTCATAACATCCGTAGGAATATGATCTGGGATTTTATGCATTCGAGATTTCGGGTGCAAATAAAGGTGAGATGCATACCCGCCCCAGAGGTGTGGCTCAGTATTAAAGCCCATCCTTAATCCATACCCCATATTTGCGTCACAAAAGATTGGGCGTCCATCATGGCATGCAAGGCATTCACCACAGGGAATAGAGGTTTCGACTACAACACGATCTCCTGCCTTAACATTCCATTTTTTTGATGCATTAACACCGACCCTGTCTACCCAGCCAAAGATTTCATGACCCGGCGTAATCGGTAAAGTGCCGTGCGGTGTCCCAATAAAGTGTCCATCATATTGCTCGTAATCAGTGCCACATAAACCTGCAGCTTCAATTCGTAAAATACCGTCATCTGCACCTATGTCTGGAATAGGTATTTCTCGGGTTTCGAATTTTCGCTTCTCCGTAAGCACTGCCGCATATGCTGTTTCGGTCATTACACTAGCTCCGTCCGCCTGAAGCGATCTTACTCGCTGTGGAATTTGTAAACTTTGCCCTTGTATCCTCCATAAACTTAATGCAATCCGGGTCGTAGTCATAACGCGGTTCAGGGTCTATCCCCCAATTATTGCCTATATTTTGTCCTCTGACCAGCATTGCTGTTGCACCCTTAAAGCGAGTTTCCTTCACGTGTGGAGCTACGTAATGAATGGAAAAACCAACTCGGGGATGGTTGGCTTGATTGGGCCCGGATCCGTGAACTACGCTTTCATGATGTAGCACGACTTGTCCGGCTTTCACTTCGGCGAAGACAGCTTTTTCTTCGGGGACATCAACTACCGTTTGCCCTTGCTGAACTAAATTATGTTTATGCATTCTAATTTCGTGAACAGCGGCGGGTCCTTTATGGGTACCCGGTATATATTGAACACAGCCGGATTGAATTGTGGAGTCGTTAAAAGCAAGCCAAGCGGTCAGTGTTTCGGCTGGTTCTAAGCCATAATAAAAGCTGTCAGTATGCCACGATACGAAACGTGGATCATTAGCTTTTTTGGTAAAAAATGAAGCACCCCAACATAAAATATTAGGACCAAGAATATCTTCGACAGCGTTTAAAAGTTTTTCATTCCTTACGACGTCGCACAGCCATGGAAAAGGCAAATGCGCTTTAATGCGGAATTTTACTTGAGGCTCGTGCCCAAGTTTGTTTTCCATGCCAACAAATTTATCATGTAGCTGTTTTGCTTCTTGCTCCGAGTAAGCCTCAACAGGGTACAAAAACCCGTCTTTATTAAACTCTTGGACTTGTTTTTTTGTAAGAGCTTTTGACATTTTCTTAACCTGCCTTTTGTTTACTCAAGTTTATTTTCATCTAAAAAATAATAATGCTTTCAGATTAAATACAAAAATTATTTTCGAGTTATACTAGATTAAATAAAGGAGGACGAAATGGCGAATAAAAAAGCTAAGGCTATAGGGATTAATCATGTTGTCCTCGAGGTTGGTGATCTTGATGAAGCCCTTGAATTTTATGGGAAGTTGTTTGATTTCGCCTTGAGAGGTAGAAATGAACATAACGTTTTTATAGATCTTGGTGATCAGTTTATTCAGCTTAGACTTGGCAGAACACAAGAACCTGACGGTGCAAGGCATTTCGGTTTTGTGGTTGATGATCGCAATCCGGTTAATGAGGCTTTGAAAGAGTTGGGTGTCGAGTTGCTTGAGCGGGGTATGAATTTTCGTGATCCATGGGGAAACCGCCTTGAGATAGTTCCCTACAATGAAATTCAATTTACCAAAGCACCAAATATTTTAAGGGGAATGGGAATAGAAAATCTCGAAAAAACACCCTCAGCGATCAATGAACTTGCTGAAAAAGGTATGTAGCTTCAGAGAATGTATTAAGTGATCTTATGAGAAAATTGAAAATTACAGACCATATTAAAATGAAATAATTAGTCTACTTACAATAGCTAAAATTTTGTATTGTGATTTTTAAGTAGGAACAGCAAGTTCTTAGATTAAAATTATTTGTTAACTTGAAAAATTATAGTTACCTTATAAGGTTCAGACTGTCTAAACGGGATTTGTGTGATGGCACGTAAGGCCTTTCTAACATCAATTAGAACATCATTTGAGCAGGCAATCAGCACTCTTGAAATATTAGGTCATGACATAGGGGTAGATAGAGGGTTAGTAAATCAAATCTTATCTGCTAACTCAACATATGTGGTTAGGTTTGGGGTAAGGTTAAGAGGAGAAATGCATACCTTTACCGGCTATCGGTCAGTACATTCTGAACACTTTGAACCTGTAAAAGGAGGCATTCGATATGCACCTAATGTTAAACAAAATGAGGTTGAAGCACTTGCAGCTTTAATGAGTTTTAAGTGTGCACTAGTTGAAGTGCCCTTTGGAGGAGCAAAGGGAGGGTTAGTTATTGATCCTCAAAAATGGAGTGAGGATGAACTTGAAAGAATTACACGTAGATTCACCCAAGAGCTATCTAAGAGAGATTTGATCAGTCCTTCTCAAAATGTTCCGGCACCAGACATTGGTACTGGCGAGAGAGAAATGGCCTGGATCGCTGATGAATATCTAAAACTTCATCCTGCTGAACTAAATGCATGGGCTTGTGTAACTGGGAAGCCTATCTCAAGAGGTGGGATTGCGGGTCGTTCCGAAGCAACTGGTCGAGGCATTCAATATGCGTTAAGAGCTTTTTTTAAAAATACATGTGATTTAAAAAAGACTGGACTATCATCTGGGATCGCAAAGAAAAGAGTCATTGTGCAGGGTCTTGGAAATGTGGGATTTCATGCAGCTTTATTTCTGTCTAAAGAAGACGGTGCGATTGTAACCCATGTTTTGGAGCGTAATGGGTCAATCGTAAATCAAAACGGGATCGACATCCAAAAATTGGGGGATTATATAAATACGAATGGAACTGTAGAGGGGTTTCCTGATTTTGTTCCTGAAGGGACAAAGCTATTAGAAGAACAAACTGATATCTTAATTCCTGCAGCCATGGAATTAGTGATAACAGAAACAAATGCATCATCAATCAAAGCGCCGTTAATAGTCGAAGCCGCAAATGGACCTATTTCAGCGGAAGCCGATAAAATTTTGCGCGATATGGGAAAAATTATCATACCTGATTTGTATGCTAACGCTGGGGGAGTGACTGTAAGCTACTTTGAATGGATTAAGAATCTCAGTCATATAAGATTTGGTCGGATGCAGCGGCGAGCGGAAGAAGTTCGTTTTGGGGCATTAATAGACGGTATAACTAGCGTTACCGGTGCAAAGTTCCCTGAACATTTGGCGAAACGGGCCATTGACGGTGGAAAAGAGATTGATCTTGTGAGATCGGGCTTGGAAGATACAATGCGCAGTACGTATGAAGTTATTTCAGAAACTTGGAATTCACATCCAGATATCAAAGATCTTAGAATGGCGGCCATGATCGTTGCAATAAAAAGGATAGCTCAAAGCTACTCTTCAATGGGGATTTGATTTTAAAAATTAATTGCCGCCGGAAAGCTCGTAAGGCCGGAGTAAGTTACTTGGGCTTTATGTTGCTGTGCAGACTTTGTTGTCTCTGCAAATGGCCTCATGTTCGCCCTTGGTTTTTTTTGAAGCTGTGCAATGTAAGAAACCTGCTTTAACGCAATTACAACTGATGATAAGCATTTATAAAAAGGTCTTAAATATAGAGGATAAGGCCGAACGGATTAAAAAAATATATGAAAACAATGAGAAAAGAAGTGGAGATTATTGGGTATTCCTGTGGGGTAGAGGAGGCCCGTCTGCTGCGGAGGGATCATTGTCGGGTCATCATGCCCAATGGAAAACCTAAAGGGCTACATGAAGTATTACCGGAAAATGTTACGTAGCGTGTCTCTTGGAAGATGAAACGGCTATGAAAATTTCAGTGACACATGATGAAATGGTAGGTCGAGCGCGCTCTCTTGTTCCGTTTTTAAGAAAAAAGGCCGCGGCAACTGAGTTAAATCGTTCAATGCTTCCCGAAGTTTATGATAAATTGGAAGCGTCTGGTTTGTTAAAGGTCATGTTAGCTCCAAACCTTGGCGGTTTAGGTATGTATTTACCCACCCACATAGAGACAGTTATGGAAACAGCTAGGGGATGTGGATCAACGGCATGGTTACACAGTCTGATCGGTAATCAAAATTATCTTGTAGGATGGTATCCAAAAGAAGCTCAGGATGAAGTAAAAAGTAGTGGTTTACCAATTTTCACCTGTTTGGTAATGGGTGCTACTACTACTGCTGTTGCAGCAAAAAATGGTGTCCTTCTTACAGGTAAATGGCCTTATGTAACTGGCGTTGACCAAGCAAACTGGCTAATGCTTAGCGCTCATGATCCAAATAACAAAAAACGTAACCTTACCTGCCTAATTCCTAAACATTCTGTAAACATAGAGGACGACTGGGATTGCTTCGGCATGAGAGGTACGGGCAGTAAAACTGTATCTCTTAAAAATGAGTTTGTGCCAAATCATCGCATACTATGTTTTCGTGAGGCTGAAGCAAATGGGATTCCTGGTTCCTTAATAAATGATGGTTTACTATACCAATATAATCCTACTTCGACAGTATTTGCATTTGTCGTAGCGGCCCCGGCAGTTGGCCTAGCCGAAGCTGCTGTTAAAGCTTATCGACATAGATTAGAGGTTCGTACCAATTCCAGAATGCCTTCGATGCAGAAGGAGTGGGGGGCGTCACAGGCCCGTCTCGGGCGGGCACGGGCGCAATGTGATATGGCAAGGGCAACTGTTCTTGAAAATGTAAATCAGTTAATGGATCAGCTTCAGCATAAAAAACAAGTCTCGGAGCAGGATCGCGTGAGATATCGAATGTCTATGGTCGAAATTGTTCGTATTTGTAGCGAATTGATTTATGAATTATTTTGTGATGCTGGAACGGGTGTGATGATGGGAGGCAATGAATTACAACGCATCTTTCGTGATATTCATGTCTTACGAAGTCATTTCGTAATTTTGCCCGAATTTGCAGCAGCAAACTCCGGAAGGGTGCAACTTGGTCTATCACCGAAAGGACCATTTATATAAAAGTTCTCACACTAATTTGAAATTATCTTTCCTCCAAATTACATGACAATAGTATATAATTTTGCAAAACTTTGTTTTATGTTCGAGCTAGTCAACTATTTACAAAATCCTATGATGATAAGAAACGTGATCTGACTATGCCTGATACTGGATGCAGCATCGATATTATCCGAGAAGAATTGAGAGAAAAGGCCCGTTCCATGGTACCTACTCTGCGTGGACGGGCAGCAGAATCTGAGACGAATAGGCGGTTACCAGACATTACTCATAGAGAGTTTTTAGAAGCGGGTTTTTATAAAATGTTTCAGCCTCACCGGTACGGCGGATATGAATTGAGCTGGGACAGTATTTTGGATATTGCTGCTGAGTTAGGCCGGGGCTGCGGGTCGAGTTGTTGGGTATTTACTAACCTAACTGGTCAGTCGTGGATCAATGGAATGAAATGTGAGCAGGCGCAAGACGATGTTTGGGCCGACAATCCGGATGCAGTTATTGCCTCATCCTTTCCAGGAAAAGATGCCACTGTTAAGATCGTTGAAGGTGGTTGGGTAGCGAACGGAACATGGGGTTTTTCCAGCGGGATTGATTTTGCCGACTGGAGTAACGTTCAACTTTTCGTGCCCCAAGACAATGCCCCCCCACAACATCAATTTGCTTTGGTACCAAAAACTGATTTTTTTTCTTTCGTTGATGACTGGAACCCTAGCGGTCTTGCTGCAACTGGTAGTCGTTCGTTCGTTTTAAAAGAGGTATTTATTCCTAAACACCGAGCAATTTCAGCTGCAGAGGTTCAGGGTGGAGCAACGCCGGGAAGCAAGGTTAACCCAAGCCCCCTATACAAACTTCCCTTATTTGCGCTAGGGACTAAACAATTTTCCTCGACAGCCGTGGGCATCTCGCTCGGGGCGCTGGATGCAATGTGGACTGATTTATCAATCCGAAAATCAGTGGCAGGAGTGAAACTCAGTGAACAGGGAACAGTACAAGCACGTGTCGCTGAGGCAAGTACTGAAATAGATGCAGCCAAGGCACTCTTATCAAGCGACTTTAAAGAAGGTATGCAAGTAGCTGCAGGCGACAGACCGCCTACGCAGGACCAACGCGCTCGTTGGCGTAGAAATAATGCATATGCCGGTAAATTATGTGTACAGGCTGTTGAACGTTTATTTCCTCTCGCTGGAGGTCGAGGTTTGGTGTTCGATAGTATATTTCAAAGAGCCGTCAGAGACGTGCATGCAGCTACTTCCCAAAATAGCATGGCTTGGGATGTCGCGGCGATGATGTATGCACAGCAAAGGTTCGGAGCTGTAATTTCAGACCCTCGATATTTTCCTGATGTCAAAAAGGGTTAAATAACGATAATTTACTTTTTTAATAAGGAGATTGTTATGGCAAAATTGAGACACATCGCAATGTCAGTTGATGACCCAGAAAAAACAGCTGATTTTTATTGTGAGGCATTTGATATGGAAAGGGTCGGGAAAACAGACTCTCCGCTAGCCAAGGGTTGTTATGTATCAGATGGGGTTATCACGGTTGCTCTCTTAAAATATAAAACTGATCATTGGGCCGGTTACGTCGAAGGTGAAGACGAACGAGGTAAGGATTACGTCGGTCTTCATCATATAGGTTTTTGGGTGGATGATGCAGAAGAGGCTGACAAAAAAATAGAAAAAGCTGGTGGAAAATACTTTATGGGACGACCCGATCAGAAGGCTCCAACAACCTTCTATGAAATTAAATACCGTGATCCTAACGGGGTGATATTTGATGTAACACATTTAGGTTGGGGAGGAGCGACTAAGGATGTTGTTCCTGCTGCAGGAACACCAGAGCCTCCGTCTCGAGGTCACCCAAAGGATAATTGATTACGATTTGGAAATTTTCGCCTCGGCTTTTTCAAGACTGTCTTGTATTTTTATCCAAGATTCCTCAGCCTCTGCAAGAGATTTAGCAGCATAAGCGGCCTTGATCTGTAATGATTTGATTTTGTCATTTTCTTCTTGTTCGTAAAGGTCTGGATCGGCAAGAACTTTTTGTAATTCCTTTACTTCTGATGTTAGTTGCATGACGGTATTTTCAGCAAGATGTAGCTGTTTTTTTAAGGGCGCCAATTTATTTCTTTGTTCTGCTGCAAGCCGCCGCCGTTCTTTTTTCTCGGTCTTGGGTATATTTTTTTGTTCTGTTTTTTCTACTTTTTTGTCTCCTCCTTTTGTTAGCAAGGTTCGGTATTCGTTTAGGTCCCCGTCATAGGGCAAAACAGTTCCTTGATTGACCAACCAAAGCCTATCGGCGGTGAGTTCAAGAACGTGCGGGTCGTGGCTGACGATAACGACTGCGCCTTCAAAGGAATTTATAGCCTGAATAAGAGCTTCGCGCGCAATAATATCAAGGTGGTTTGTAGGTTCATCAAGTAAGAGAATATGGGGATTATCGCAACACATCATGGCGAACAATAATCTCGCTTTTTCTCCACCAGAAAGGTTTTTAATTTTTGTGTCTGCTCTTTCTTGGGAAAATCCAAATCGTCCAAGGTGAGCCCGCAGTTTTACTTCAAGGTCCTTGGGGTGCTTGTGCGAAATTTCAATTAGTGGTGTGGCCTCAAAATTAAGCTCCTCTGTTTGATGCTGAGCAAAATAACCCACACGAACTTTTTTCGAATGGTTAAAATGTCCGGATATCGCTTCTAGCCGTCCTGCTAGGAGTTTTATAAGGGTTGATTTACCGTTGCCGTTAGCCCCAATTAAGGCAATTCGGTCCTCCATGTCCAAACGAAACGAGACATCTTTGAGTACAACCTTGCCGTCATATCCGATAGAGACATTGTCTACACTGTAAAGTGGAGGTGGTAAGGGTTTCGGACTTGGAAAGTCGAAAGCGATCAGGTCATGATCAGGCTGTTTCAGCAGGGGTTGCATTTTTTCCAAAAGTTTTAATCGGGATTGTGCTTGTCTGGCCTTGCTAGCCTTGTACCGGAAGCGATCAATAAATTTTTGTATGTGGGCGCGTTGGGCTTCTTGTCTTTGTCGTTCAGCCTCTACCCTGTGTATTTGAGCACGAAAGTTAGTTTCAAATTGATCATAGCCACCGGAGTAAAGTTTCAACTTAGCATTATCCAAGTGCAAAATCTGGTCTACAACACGGTTTAACAAACCACGGTCATGGCTCACAACAAGAATTGTTCCCTCATCCCGCCGTAAATATTCTTCGAGCCACAGACCTGCCTCAAGGTCAAGGTGATTGGAGGGTTCGTCAAGGAGTAATAAATCAGGCTTTGTGAATAGCAGACCAGCAAGAGCAACGCGCATCCGCCAACCCCCAGAGAATTCTTTACACGGACGCCGTATTTCCGATTCCGCGAAACCAAGACCAGAAAGAATTCGAGCCGCTTTTGAATGCGCACGATGTGCCTCTTTCTCATACAATCGAGAATGAATTTCTGCTATACGATTTGGGTCGGTCGCGGTCTTAGACTCTTTTTCCAACCTAGTAAGCTCTTTGTCAGCGCTCATTACGGTGTCAATAAGATTTAGCGAACTTTCTGGAACTTCTTGTTCAGTAATACCAATTTGCCAACGATGGGGAAAATTAATTGTACCTGTATCTGGAGTTAGACTTCCTTTTATCAAATTGAGAAGTGTTGTTTTCCCTGCGCCATTGCGGCCCACAAACCCGACTCGTTGTCCTTCATTGATAGCCACTTCAGAGTTTTCAAAAAGTATCCGGGGGCCTATCCGGTATGTAAGCCGTTCAATACGCAACATTTTTTATAAAAGTCAGTCCGTCAAATAGAGTGGAAGTTTTTGTAAATGGTTTATTTTTCGGGCGGTAGAATTTCGACGGTACAAACCTCTTCAATCAGATGTCCGCGGCCAATATCATTGAGATGCATTCGTTTTTGTTCGTTTGAAAGGACTTTACCTAAACCGTGATTCATCATTAGGACGATGGATCTATCTCCCATGTCGAGCCAGTAGCTTCTTCTGACCAATTTACCATTGGCATCTCTTGCAAAAGGGTTATCCGGTTCTGCACCCATGTCCGGTTCGTAGAACTTAGCCATAATTTCCTTCAATAAATTATAAGAGGCATTAAATTGCCCAGCTTTTTAAAAATTCGCAAGTGTTCTGTTCCCAAGCTGACTAATATTACGCTAAATTCTGAAAAAATAACTTCTAAGGGTATGAGATATGGATTGTTTAGATAGACGGGAACGTTTTCGAGCAGTAATTGAAGGAGATGAGTGCGTATACCCGGGTTCTGTATTTGATCCGATTTCAGCGAGAATAGCCGAGGAACTAGGGTTTGAAGTAGGAATGTTTGCTGGGTCTGTTGCCTCTTTGACAGTTTTGGGTGCACCGGACCTAATTCTTCTAACCCTTTCCGAGTTTGCCAATCAGGCATATCGTATTTGTCGTGCGGGTAATTTACCACTTTTAGTTGATGCAGATAATGGATATGGAAATGCTCTCAATGTTCGGAGAACGGTTGAAGAGCTCGAGACCGCAGGAGTAGCGGCTTTGACTATAGAAGATACGGAATTACCTCAAGGGTATGGGTCTCCTGGGTCTCAAAGCTTAATTTCCATAGAGGAAGGGGTCGGAAAGATGAAGGCGGCAATTGATGGACGTCAAGACCCAACCCTCGTCATTGCCGGTCGCACAAGTGCAATGGGTATAACTGGCCCAGAAGATACTGTCGCCCGAATTAAGGCTTACGAAAATGTGGGAGTTGATGCGATTTTCCTTTCAGGAGTGTCAAGCAGCGAACAGCTTGAAATAGTATCTAATGCTATAAGTATTCCGATTTTTTTGGGTGGTGCCGCCTCAGCTTTAGGAAGTATTCATACTCTGAGTGCTTCGGGTGTAAGAATTTGTCTTCAGGGACATCAAGCATTTCAAGCGTCTGTCAACGCAACATATACGACGCTTAAAGCTCTTCGTGAAGGAACCAACCCTTCTGAGCTTAAATCTGTCGCACCTAAAACTATGTTAGATCGCTTATCCCGGAGTGACGATCACAAGAGGTGGATGCAGATTTGGCTCGGTGGTGAAATGTCTGAACGAGATTAATTTTCTTTAATTAAATCTATAATTTGACGCAGATGTTGCTGATTTCTGTATAAAATTCCAAGGAATAATTTCCTCCTTCTCGTCCGATACCTGATTGTTTGGAACCCCCAAATGGTGTTCTTAAGTCTCGAAGAAACCAGCTATTAATCCAGCAAATTCCTACCTCCATTTGAGGCGCAACCCGATGGGCACGAGCCAAATCTTCGGTCCAAATAGAACAAGCGAGGCCGTAAGGGGTATTATTGGCCATTGCAATTACTTCATCCTCATTATCGAAGGGTGAAATATGACAGCAAGGGCCAAAAATTTCTTCTTTCACTACAGCCGAATTTTCGTCTAGTCCTGTCCAGATAGTAGGTTCAATCCACGCTCCATCATTCAATTCCTCCATTTCTGGAATTTTGCCGCCGGTGATAATCTTTGCGCCTTCACTTTCAGCGACTTTGTAATAGTTGAGAACCTTTTGCTGATGTTCCTTACTAATGAGAGGTCCAAGCGATGTTTCTTTATTCTCTGGGTGGCCACAAACAAGACTTTCGGCTCCCTCTTTTAATAAGTTAACAAATTTATGAAAAATGGGTCTTTCTACGTAAACTCTCTCGGTTCCCAGGCAGACCTGTCCGCAATTTGCAAAAGCTGAACGCATCGTGCCTTCAATGGCTTTATCCATATCGCAGTCCGCGAAAATAATCGCGGGATTTTTTCCTCCAAGTTCAAAGGAGACATCCCTTACACCTACCGCAGCATTTTTTAGAATTATCTCGCCGGTACGAGTTTCGCCCGTGAAGGTAATAGCGTCTATATCTGGGTGTTTGGTCAAAAACTCACCAGTTGACCCAGGACCGGTTCCTTGTACGACATTATAAACCCCATTTGGTACACCAACATCATTCATGACCTCTCCTAATAGGGCGGCGGTGGAAGGGGTTTCCTCTGAGGGCTTTACAACCACGGTATTGCCGCATGCGAGAGCTGGGCCAGCTTTCCATGTCATCAATAATAAAGGCAAATTCCAGGGACAAATTATACCGATTACTCCCTTTGGTTTACTGACGGTATAATTTAGAGCCCCTGTCCCATCAGGTGTTGGCATTCTAAAACATTCATTATGATGGTTGCGCATAATGTCCGCGAAAATTTCAAAATTAGCCGCTCCTCTTGGGATATCCAAATGGGACGCGAGGCTTACTGGTTTTCCAGTGTCAGCTACTTCTGCCTCTAAGAATTCGTCAAAACGGTTCTGAATTCCACCAACAATTGCTGTTACCAATTTTAGTCTTTCAGCAAGAGGCATAGTTCCCCAAGGTCCATTAAGGGCATCTTTTGCTGCTTTCACCGCGGCATCGACATCGGCTTGGCTCGCTTCATTGACTACTGAGATTATCGAGCCGTCTACAGGGCTAATATTTGCAAAAGAATTGCCGGAGCGGCCGGTGCAGTACTCACCATTAATGAAATTCATTGTTTTATGATTGTTGGACAAATCAGGTGTTGGCACTTTACTTCTCCATTTGAATAAAAATTGAAAAGGTCACATTTGTGTCTCTATTTTTGTTTTATTTTAATAAAATACCCACCTGCGTCATCACGCTTTAATATTTCAGCAGCTCGTAATTCCCCCCATGCCCGTAAAAATTCCTGCCATGGTATGTCCATATGCTGATCGACGATATCGTGAAATTGCTCCGCATTGATTTCTAAAGATTTTTTTATTTTTTTTGCTAGGGGACTCATTCAAAATCCTCCAATTTAAACCGATCTCTTCCGTAATTTTTAATACGCCTGTAAAGAATTTTAGGCACTCCTTCCGGGATTGTTGCATCAATTCCAAGTTTAGCAGTGGTGGGTAAACCACCCTTTCCTAATAACCAGGATTTAACGCTAGGGTCGATGTGTTTTGCCCTGGCTCCTTCAAGAATGATGGCATCTTGGTTCGCCTGTACTCTAAATGCTATCGCCCAATCGAGTTCATCCGGGTCATATATATCAATATCCTCATCTGTAACGATAACAAATTTAACTTCTGCAACAGATAGCAGAGCGGCAACAGCGTTCTTTCCCTCTCCTGGACGCTTCTTGATAGAAGCGATTAGGGACCAATAACCACAACTGCCAACTGGTGCCCTTATGTCCACAGGCTGTACACTAGCAATTCGGAGAGCCTGAAGACCCGCTGCCTCGGTGACTGGCGCTGCTAGCCAATCATTTTCCCATGGCATCTGAAGCATATAAAAAATTGGATCTCGGCGGTGTGTAATACATTTTATACGAAAAACAGGGTTCCACTTTACATCACCGGAGATTTGGCTGAATTCCCCAAAAGGTCCTTCATCCGCTGTCCATCCGATGGGCAATAACTCTCCTTCTAAAATCATTTCGGCGTCTGCGGGTACTTCTAAGTCTAGAGATTTACATTTGACCATCTCGAGGGCTTGGCCACGCAATCCTCCGGCCAGTGCAAGTTCGTCTATATCAATTGGGGCTTTATACGAAGCTGCCAACATATCTAGAGGATGTACGCCAACCGCTATAGCGATTGGCAGAGGTTCACCTTTATCTAATGCCCGCTGATAATAAAAACGCATATCAGAGGGGGAAACTAAATCAATACCGGTTTCGTTCGGTGTCCGGTACATCAACCTGTAGCAACCGACGTTGGATCCATGTTCTGGGTCATTGGAAATAGCAAAAGTACCTGAAATATATGGTCCACCGTCAAATAGATGCATCATTGGGAGAGGTATAGTTGTGAGATCAACATTATCTCCTTCCATAACTATTTCTTGGCAAGGAGCGGATTTTACAGAAATGGGTTTAATCGGCCTCGTGGATTTAGACTCGAATTCAAATGCAACACGATTTTCAGGACAACCCATAGCAATAGCTAAACGTTTGCGTGTTGAAACAAGGGCAGTGGCTACCCTCCATCCGGGATAATCAATTATATTTTCAAAAATAGTGGCTTCATTGACCTGATCTCCAAGAGAAGACAACTGCCGGCAATCGACGGGTTTTTTAATGTGCTTTAATTGTCCTGCATCTTCTAGGTCATTCAGGAAATCCCGAAATCCATTTTCGTTCATGATCTTTTCCTATGGAATTGTTCCATAAAACTAACTTAGAGGTCTTACTTTAGTCTAGGAGTGGCAAAATAAAATTTTTATTCTATATTAATGTTACATAAAGAGGTGCGTGTCATGTGGTTTTCTTCGCAAAAGTTGGAATTGCCTTCCGCAGAAGATGCTCTGTCCGGTAGAGAAAACAAGATAGAAGTTGCTGATAGACATTTTGTAAATGGGAACCCACTTGAACCCCCGTTTCCTGAAGGTATGGAAAAAATTGTCTTTGCTCTCGGTTGTTTCTGGGGTGCGGAAAGATTATTTTGGGAAGTTGCCGGTGTTTACTCAACTGCTGTCGGTTATATAGCTTGTTATACAAAGAATCCCACATATGAGGAAGTGTGTTCCGGCCGAACTGGCCACACAGAAGCGGTGTTAGTAGTGTTTGACCCCAAAAAGGTAAATCTAACAAATCTTTTAAAGACTTTCTGGGAAGGCCATGACCCTACTCAGGGTATGCGGCAAGGTAATGATGTAGGTACTCAATATCGTTCAGGAATTTATTTATATTCTGCCTTTCAGCGCCAGGTTGTAGAGAAATCATTTGAAAAATTTGGCGAGGAGCTTCTGCATGGAGGGTATGGCGGTATTACCACAGAAATAAAAGAGGGGTCCGTTTTTTATTATGCGGAAGATTATCACCAACAATATCTTGCTAAAAACCCTGGAGGTTATTGTGGTCTCGGAGGGACAGGCGTGGTTTTACCTGTCCAAGGGTCTTAGGAATAAATGTAGGGTGCAATTTTTTTTCCGATTGGGAAAAACAATCTTAATGTAGGCATAATTTATGGAACTCTATTATCAATAGAGAATCGCTTGAAAAATTAGCTTTATCCACATAGCAACTATTATAACGATCACACATCGATTAAACCATTTCGGACTTATATATGGGGTTGTCCACATCCCGAATTGTGTAAAAAGGATCGTGGGTATAAGTGCCCAGATCCCCTGTATAATCCTTTCTTCAGTATATAGGCCTAAACCACCAATGGCTATGACGTGGGTGCCTGAAATGACAAGAAACATTAATGAAACAGCAAACACGTAAGTTTTACTGTGCAGGCGATATGAGTGTATCCAACTTGCAATTACCGGCCCGGCTATTCCGGTCGCGCCCTGACACATGCCTGCAATTAAGGCTAAAACTGGAGCAGTTTTTTTCGCAACCTCCCCCTTAAGTTGAAAATCTGGTTTTAAAGCTAAGAGCAATAAATATAAGCCAAGCCAACCGACAAGCAGCCATAGTAATGCAATGTCTGAGAGCGAGGCTAAAACTAGCGCTCCTGTGGCCGTTCCAAATCCCGCTGCAATTAGAGATATTTTTAGATGCGGGACATCGGTGTTCATTTTACGGTAGCGCCAGCAAATCCAAATATTACTCGCTGCCACTGGGATCGTTAAAACAACTATTGCGTGTTCCGCACCAAGAAAAGCCGCGAGAGTTGTAACTGCAATCGTCGGTAATCCAATACCAACCGCTCCCTTAAAATATGACCCAAGAGCAATGGCAATCAGGACGATCATAAGCGCTTCGTAACTCATAAATGCACCGATACTTGTTGGGAGCAATGGAGGAAAATTTTATTTTATAGACCAATACATTGGTAGGCTGCAGTTTTCAAGAATTAGAAAAATTTAGTTAGACAATGACTATAAACCCTCACGTACCTTGTTAATTTGTTAACGGCTGATATTTTTATGCTTATAGAGATAAAAAAATTAAATTAGGGGGATGTAGCGTGTCGGCTGAATACGCTCTTTTTAGCAAAGAAGAAAATGAAATCCTGACCCGAACGGGTCCAGGAACACCGATGGGTAAACTTTTACGAAGGTATTGGCTGCCTGCAATAAAGTCGGAGGAGATCTCGGTTTCGGGAGGAGATCAGTTACGGCTGAAACTGTTAGGTGAAGATTTGATAGTGTTCCGATCTACCGATGGCCGTGTTGGTGTCTTGGACCAATTTTGTCCGCATCGCCGGGCAAATTTGTTTTTTGCCCGTAATGAAGAATGCGGTTTACGTTGTACTTACCATGGTTGGAAATTTGACCTTGATGGAAACGTTATCGAAATTCCTTCCGAACCTGATTTTGAACAGTGGGAGTCGAAGCCCAGGGTAAAGGCTTATCCTACAGTAGAATCTGGTGGAATTGTATGGGTATATATGGGGCCGCCAAAGCAAAAGCCTGACCCACCTGAATATGAATATTGTTTGGTTCCAGACGAGAATCGATTTGTGACAAGGCGTTGGGAAGAATGTAATTGGTTGCAGGGAATGGAAGGTGGAATAGACCCGGTACATGTCCCATTTTTGCATAAATATGAATTGAGCACAGATCCATTACATCGCGGAACTGCGGGTGCGGATTTAACATCGGCTACAAAAATATTTTATGACAGTGTTAATCAACCCTACGGTGCTAATGTTATTGCGCGAAGGGATGCTAAGGATGAAAATTATTACTGGCGTATAGGTCAATGGATATTTCCTTGTTTCACGATAGCCCCTCCTTATGGAGATTTTGCGATGGGGTCTAATGTTTGGGTGCCGCGCGATGATAACAGTTTCTGGCGGTGGATAATTAGTTGTCATCCTACACGTAAATTAACAAAAACCGAAATTTCAGTGATGGAAGAGGGAAAAGGTACCCATGTCAGATTAGGCGATGATCTGAAAGGGATAGCTAATAGAGAAAATGACTATTTGATCGATCGAGAGGGCCAACGTGCGGAGAAAACGTTCAATGGTGTATATACAGTTGGTTTACAAGACAAGGCGATGCAGGAGAGCCAAGGCGAGATTCATCAACGTCAGTTTGAATATTTGGTCAACAGTGATAAGTCTATAATTATGATGCGTCGAAGGTTGCTGGCTACTGTAGGGATTAATGAACAGGGCGGAGAGTTGCCGGGGCTTACTGCCGTAGACCAGAGAATTAGATCAGCATCCCTCGTAAAGCCTAAAGGCATATCTTATGAAGAGTTGAGCAAAGATATTTTAGTATCACGTGAGGGTACTCCGGTTACATCCATTTAAAGACCAAAGACGTGGGGGAGCGTTAAGCAATGACATTAATTTTATCTAATGAAGATATTGAAAAAGTACTTGAGATGGACGCCCTCGTGCCGGTATTGGAAGAGGCTTACATAGAGCTTGTAGAAGGACGGGGCGGAAATCGCCGCCGTTCCGATATTGTAACTCCCACCACCCTCCGTGATGATGGTTTATATGCTCTAAAATCAATGGATGGAGTAATACCTAAGCTAGGTGTTGGGGCAATAAGGTTGAATTCTGATATACTCACTTTTCCAACAATTGGAAACGAAATGAGAAGAGTTAAGGTGCCTGCAGCCCCAAATAATCGCTATGTTGGATTGGTGTTGTTATTCAGTACTCATAATGGAGAACCTTTAATGATTTGTCCTGACGGCGTTATGCAGCGCATGCGTGTGGGGGCAACTAATGGTATTGCTGCTAAACACTTAGCGTTAGCTGGTGCAGACACTCTTGCTGTACTCGGTTCTGGTTGGCAAGCGGGTGCCGCAGTGCTCGCCCATGCAGCAGTTCGTAATCTTAGTGATGTTCGGGTATACAGCCCGAACCCAAAAAATCGAAAGGAATTTGCACTAGAAATGTCGGAGGCCCTAAATATTGATGTAAAAGTGTGTGCGTCTGGTGAAGAGGCGTGCAAGGGAGCGCATATGGTGGCCTGCGCTACAAACGCGGTAATGCCAGTATTCTCAAAAGAATGGCTAGAGCCTGGTATGCACATCGGCACTGTCCGACCCGGAGCTACCGAAGTTGAAAAAGCAGCGTGGTCGGAGATAGAAATTTTTGTTTTATTAGATCACGATGATAATGCAGAGATGATTTATACGCATGGAGTGCTGGTAGGAGAGGATAAGGTAGGGTCATATGGTGTTGAACACGATGATTGGCATAAATCTCTGCCCTCGCTCCCACAAATTATTAATGGCGATTGCGAAGGTCGAACCGATGATAGTCAGTGTTCTTGTTTTTTGAATAATCTCGGAATGGGATATCAATTTGCCGCTACTGGATATGTAGTCTACCAAAAGGCTAAAGAGTTAGGACTAGGAACCGAATTACCTACGGATATGTTTACAGAAACTGTACACCCTTAAAAGGCCTGATTTAAAGCAATAAACCAGCTAACATATTTCGAATTTCTTCTGGCATATTAGTCGATTTTCTTTGTGTCAGATCAAAGAAAACTTCTACAGCTTCTTGAGTTGCAATTTGCTTCTTTGTCTCCGCGTTCTCCATAACCTGTTTGTAAGTTAAACTTTTTGTCCCCAAACGAGTAAAACCACTTTTAATAATAATTAGTTCGCCCTCGTTTACCTCATTAATAAAATTATTGATTGTACGAGCTACAACGACACCTAAGCCGTTTTGTTTTAACAAAGCTTGGGCACCATCTATATGGTTCCAAATATGAAATCCTGCATCATCGAAAAAGTGTGCGTAAAAGCGCACGTTCATATGGCCTAAATGATCGCAATACCATGGGTGAACAACAGCACGATGGGTCTCCATCCAGTTTGTCATTTACATTCCTTTTTTTGTCCAACTAAAAGTAATCATAGGGCAGCGTGACAATTGAGGAAATGGCGTTAACATATACAAATGAAAGCAGCAGTAATAGAAAAGCAAGGCGGGTCGGATTGTATAAATTATAGGGATTGGCCTGATCCTGAGCCAGGACCCGATGATGTTATTGTAAGAGTTAAGGCGTGTGGTTTAAATCATCTCGATATATTTGTCCGAAGAGGAATGCCCGGGTTTCCAGTTCCTATGCCCTTTATTTCTGGTGGTGATATTGCAGGCGAAATTTTTGAGGTAGGACAAAAAGTGTGTGGTTGGGTTCCAGGAGACCGAGTTACTCTCAACCCGGATACACATGAAGGAATGATTGGTGAACAATTATATGGTGGCCTTGCAGAATTGGTGAGAGTGCCATCAAAAAATCTCGTAAAACTGCCGGAAAATTTATCCTATGAAGAGGGAGCTTCAATACCGATCGCATACGGTACAGCTAATAGGATGCTCTTCGGTAGAGGGAATATAAAAGAACAAGAAAAAATGCTTATTTTGGGTGCTAGTGGTGGTGTTGGAATAGCATGTATTCAATTTGGCAAAATGGCTGGAGTCACTGTCATTGCGGCCGCTGGTACTGCAGAGAAATGCAAAAAACTTAGTAATATTGGAGCAGATTATACTATAGATTACTCAAAGGAAGATTTTAGCGCTGCTGCCTGGAAAATTTCTGAAAAAGAGGGTGTTGATGTTGTTGTAAATTTTACGGGCGGCAATACATGGGCTCCTTGTCTGCGCACAGTAAAACCGGGAGGTCGAGTTTTAACATGTGGTGCNACTGCGGGTCACGCACCAGAAACTGATTTACGATATATTTGGGTTAGAGAACTTAATATTCTTGGCTCAAATAGTTATAGCCAAGACGATGTTGAACAATCGGTAAAATATGCATCTGAAGGTAAAATCAAACCCGTAATAGGCAAAGTTATGCCATTGAAGGAAACAGCAGAAGCAGAAAAATTAATGGAGAACCGTAACTTTCTTGGAAAAATTATCCTTTGTCCTTAAACATTAATTAGAGCCAAGAAATTCTTCGATATATAACTTAACGGCTTGGCGGTTGACCTTGCCGGTTCCTCCTATTGGTAATTTGTCAATAATTATGACATGTCTAGGGTGGGCATATGCTGCGCCATGTTTCAATGTAAAATTCTTAATGGCCTGCTCATCGATATTTGCTTTTGGTCGCACGGTTACTAATGCTGCGGGTGCGAGCCCTTTAACTTCATGTTTTATGGGTATAACTACCGCATCAATGATATCTGGATGTTGAACTAATAATAGTTCTACTTCCTTGGGATAAATATTTTCACCGCCGCATGAAAATTGATCATCTATACGCCCCATAAAATAAAAAAACCCTTGATCGTCTCGCTTGAATATATCTCCTGTATGAAGCCAACCATCAGAAAGTTTTTCTTTAGTCAAATCCGGTCGCTCATTGTAGGCATAGAGCACCGCGGGTGATTTTACCNATAATTCCCCCTGCTTTTCACTTTCCAGACCGCTATCCTCAACCAGTTTTACGGCCACTCCGGGTGCTGGGACGCCACAACTCCCCCGGGGAGTATACCTTCCGTCTGTTGGTGCCCGTAATGGTCCCCCGCCTTCTGTCAAGCCATAAGCCTCTTCAACCTCCGCATCAAAAGCCTTCTCAACGGCTTTTAGTAAGTCAGCTCCGACAACGGCTGATCCCATTTCTAGACATCGTAAATCGGGAAATTCGAGTTCTTGGAGTAATTTTGTTTCTGCGAGCATCATTCGATACATTGCGGGAACACCTCCAGTTTCAGTACATTTATATTTAGCGAGGGCGTTCAGCATTAATTTTGGTTCAAAATGTGGTAAAATGACTGCAGACCCCCCCACATAGAGTTTTGGTTTTATAGAAACACGCATCGCATTTTTATGAAAAAGAGGACCCGCCACCAATGCGCGGTCGGTATGACTTGAAGGCCAGTATTTCTGAGAACTTTTAATTCCCCATAACATTCCCTCGTGTGTAAGTAATACGCCTTTTGGGACTCCAGTAGACCCTGATGTGTAGGGTAGAAAAGCAATTTCACCATAATTAATTTCACTGGGTACAAATTGTTTTTGTGCAAACGTTTTTAATGAGTGTTCGAAGTCAAGCCAGCCATNGGGAACAGGATTGAGTGCTATCAATGTTTGTAATTTATTATTTTCAATTACTTCAACTAAATCTTCGTTGCACCCAGGTTCTATTATTGCGGCCCGACAGTCGGAGTCTTTAATAATAAAATCTATTGTTTTAGCACCCAATTTAATATTCAGTGGGATAGGAATAATTCCCGCTCTCATTGATCCAAAAAATATTTCAATGAATTCGGATCTATTCCCCATACCCAGCAACAGTCGTTCCCCTTTCTTGACTCCAATGTTTAAGAGCATAGATGCAACATTCGTCATCCGGCGAGATAACTGTCCGTGAGTTATTCTTGTGGCCTTTGTTCCGGATAGATCTATTAATGCTGTTTTGTTTGGGTAGGTATCTGCAGCGCCGCTATTAAAATANCCAAGATTAGATTTTCTATAGTCCATGAGAAAATCTATGATTTTAGATTAAACCAAGGCGGTATGGTGGGTTTGACTAATGTGTTCTCAGCTAATAATTCTCGGTCTTCATTGAGAGCTTGGTTTAGTGCTTCAATTCGAAACATAGCTAACCCCTGATTATTTGTAACCGCCAAAATTTCTCCGACTCCCTTGCCCTGAGATAAAATATTTGTCCCTGTCGCGGGTATCTCCTCCTGAAATGAAACAGGAACAAGACGTTTCTTGACTAGGTTTCGTACCTTCATTCTTGCTGTTACCTCCTGTCCGACATAACACCCCTTAGTAAAGGAGACGGCATTCAATTCATTAAATCCAAGTTCCAGGGGAAAATAACGTCTTAACACGCTATTTGGCATATAATCAGCAACCCCTAAGGACATTTGTAAATGCTTATACCAAATTTCATTTTTTTCTATAAATCCATTCATTGGAATGATTTGGTTTTCAAACTTATTAGGAATAATCGCTCTAGTGCCTAGTTGCGTGAGGCGTGGGTCTGCAGATGTCATTATCTCATTAAATTTATTCAAATTCTCGTACTGATCCTCAGTAGAATTTTTAACCTCATTTTGTTGTCGAATAATAGAAAATACCGAGAACGCATCTCTTCTATTATTGATTTCCACCTTTGCCCTAAGACGGTACATATTTAGTGTTTTTTCCAGAGCATCAACTGTATCTTTTTGGCAGTCTATAAAAATGTCTGTGGAGGTAGAAAAAATAAAAAAATCGTATAAGTATTTTCCCTGAGGAGTCAAAATGGCAGAAAATTGCATTTTTTTTTCCACTAATTTTTCCATATCATTCGTGACGATTCCTTGAAGGAAAGCCAAGGTATCTGGACCAGTAATGGATAGAATACTTCTATCTTTTAATTTTGTGCAGTAAACGTCATTCATAGTTACTTTTAATTTTTATAAAGGTCATAAATATTGAAAGTTTTCTTTAATTCTTAATATGAGGATAGTGGAAATTTTTAAAAAGTATTGAACATAAAATCAAAGACCGAATTTATTTTATATTTTAGATTAAATACCTTAGAGTCCAATAGTTATTTTAATGAAAATTCTTTTTGTGACGTCGACGCGTATCGGGGATGCTGTACTTTCGACAGCCATACTTCGTTACTTAATTGAAAAATACCCTTCGGCTTCATTGAGCGTCGCCTGCGGTCCTTTGCCAAGCTCGCTATTTGAACCAATCCCCGGTGTTGAGCGTGTTATAACAATCCATAAAAAGGCCTTTTCTATTCATTGGATTTCTCTTTGGGCTAGAACTGTTACTCAATCATGGGATTTAATAGTAGATTTACGCTCTTCGGCTATAGCATTTTCTTTGAGAGCTAAATCCCGAAAAATTTTGCGGTCTGATAAAAAAACTTCTGGTTTACATCGTGTGAAAGAACTTGCCAGCCTGTTTAATCTAGATGAACCACCCGCCCCAAAACTCTGGGTCTCTAATTCAATGGAGGAGATGGGCCAAAAATTAATACCTAATGGTTCGCCTATTATTGGTTTGGGTGTTACGGCTAATTGGATGCCAAAAGTTTGGCCCTCAAAAAATTTTATTGAGTTAATTCAGCGTTTGACAAGAGAAGGGAACATTTTTTGTGGTAAGCGTTTTGCTGTTTTTGGGGCAACGAATGAACGGGATATTGCAATGCCGGTAATTCAGGGTCTCCCTGATACCGAATGTATAAATCTAATCGGTAAAGCTTCGATTTCTTCGGTGACGGCTTGTATCAAAAGGTGCAGCTTTTTTATAGGAAATGACTCCGGGTTAATGCATATCGCAGCGGCTCTTGGTGTTCCAACTATAGGCTTATTTGGCCCGAGCCCAGCCCAACGGTATGGCCCGTGGGGTGAACATTGTCAGTCGGTTGTTTCTTCGGAGAGTTATCATACTCTCATTGGCAAAAAGGATTTTGACCATCGTAGTTCAACTAATTTAATGAATGGATTGTCTGTTGATGCGGTGGAAAAGGCTACTTGTGATTTATTTGATAGAATTAAGGGGAGTGCGAGTGGCTAAAATTTTGATGGTAGATGATGGCATAAGTTTTGATGGAAATTCCCTAGAACAGGGTCCATTGGGCGGGGCGGAGACTGCTTTTATNTCTTTAGCCAATTCTTTCTCAGAGCGTGGTCATGAAGTTTTAATAAGAAATAACTGTTCTGGGACTATGAAAAAAAACAACATTGATTGGGCTCCTTTAGAAAATGGAGTGCCTGATCATTGTGACCTTTATATTGCGAACAGGAGCGACAAATTACTGACACTCTCCTGTGATTCTAGGGCTGCAGTATTTTGGATACATAATCCGGCCCAATATTTACTGAAGTTTCGATATTTGACAAAAATATGGAGCCGTAAACCCGTAATAGTTTTCTCGGGTAACTTTCATGCAAATAGTTATCCGAAATGGGCGCCAGATGGTGGGCGTAAAATTGTACCGTATGGTATCTCTGACGAATTTGTTAAAGTTGAGCCGACTGGAACCATTCCAGAACCAAGGGCAATTTTTACATCAAACCCACTACGGAGTCTGTCTTGGTTGCTTGGAATTTGGAAAGATCATATCAACCCTCAAATGCCTAACGCTGAATTACATATTTATTCTG
The DNA here is from genome assembly GCA_002712335.1 of Rhodospirillaceae bacterium. Next base: position 58,682 of record PATI01000051.1, read on the forward strand.
GGGCGGCAACTTACGGAGAGCTTGGCTCATCTCAAAAAGGGCAAATGCAATTGATCTTAGATAAAGCTAATGCAATGAGTAATCAAAATGTATGCTTACATNACCCTATCCCAAAGAAGCGGCTTGCGGATGTCCTCAGCAGATCTAGGGTTTTGCCTTATAGGGGAGATCCGGGCGAAACTTTTTGTTTAGCTGTAGGTGAGGCACAGGCGGCAGGTCTACCAGCAGTTGTTCAAGATATAGGCTGTGTAGCAGAACGAGTGGTCAATGGTAAGACCGGTTTTGTAACCGGAAATGATGANGAATTTGCAAATGCGACTCTTAAACTTTTGCGAGATGATAATTTGTGGCGCCGAAACCATGAGATGAGTTTAAAACTTCAAAGAAACTGGGGTTGGAATGACGCAGCAGCGGAATTTGAAGGACTGATAAGCTGATGCGAGTTCTTCATCTTATGGCAGGGGCTAAAGTAGGGGGGGCGGAGACATTTTTTGGTCGCCTTGTTATTGGTTTGGAAAAGGCTGGTCTTGAGCAACGAGTGATCTCTAGACATGAAATAAATAGAGAAAAAATGTTTGCAGAGGCGTCTGTTGATTTTTCTACAGCTCAGTTTGGCGGTTTTTGGGACGTATCAACGCGTAGAGTGGTAAAAAAGGAAATTGGACTATTTTTACCTGATATTGTTATAAGTTGGATGAATAGACCAACAAGATTTGTTCCTAAGTTACCTAATGGTAACGGTAGAGTATTCATTCACCTCGGCTCACCTCGCGGTTATTACCCGCCAAAATACTACAAAGAGTGTGAACATTTGGTTGTAACGACCGAAGATTTGGCCACGTTTTATGTTGATAGTGGTAGGGCCCCTAACGATGTATCTGTTATTCCGAATTTTGTGCCGGATAATCGGGCTATGCCGGTCCAGCGGAAGAAATATGATACCCCTGAAGATGCACCTTTACTATTGGCTTTAGGTAGATTTCATCCGAATAAGGGTTTTGATATTTTATTAAAGGCCATGCAAAAACTGCCAAATCATTTCCTTTGGTTAGGCGGAGATGGACCTTTAAAGAAAAAACTTATGGATATGTCTCGGAATTTAGGCGTATCTGAAAGAGTAAGGTTCTTAGGTTGGGTATTAGATCCGGGCCCGCTTTATTCTGCGGCTGACGTGTTTATATGTTCATCACGTCATGAGCCCTTCGGAAATATTGTTATCGAGTCATGGCTTTATTCGACTGCAATTGTTGCGTCCGCTAGCGAAGGCCCAAGCGCAATCATAGAGCATGGGAAAACAGGTTTAATTGTTCCCAATGAAAATCCATTCGCTCTATCAAAAGCGATTCAGGAGCTATATTTGAACCCTGTTTTTTGTAATAAACTTGCGGCGGCGGGCCGTAAAAGATATCAGGAGACTTATACTGAGAAACGTGTCATCGGCCAGTACCTTGAATTGTTTGAAAGACTTATCAACTAATGTGCGGCATTAATGGAGTCATGACTGCTTCAGGGGACGCCCCTGACCGAAACCTGATTATATCAATGCAAAATGCTTTGATACACCGTGGACCCGATGGATCCGGACTTTATTTTAAGAATAACATTGGAATGGCACACCGTCGATTGGCTATAATCGACCTTGATAGGGGAGATCAACCATTATCAACGCCGAATGGCACTACGCTGGTAGCTAATGCAGAAATCTATAATTATATTGAACTAAAATCCCAAATGCCAGAGGTTGACTTTAAAACAACCTCAGATTGTGAAGTGCCTCTGCATCTTTACTCTAAGTTTGGAGATAATTTTGCCCGTCACTTAAGGGGGATGTATGCTATTGCAATTCACGACCCTGAAAATCGGCGCCTGGTATTAACTCGGGATCCATTTGGAATAAAACAGCTCTACTATACCGTCGGGCCATTTGGGTTTGCTTTTGCCTCTGAACCGCAAGCATTTCTAACTTCTGGCCTAATTTCTGCTGATATTCGCAAATCGGCTGCTGAAGAATTATTGCAACTTCAGTTTTCCGTAGGCAGGGAAACGGTATTGTCAAATATATTCAGGGTTTTACCTGGCGAAACATTAATTGTTGAGTCAGGAAAAATTTCTAAAACCTTTCGACAGGATGCATTGCCATCTGGTGGCCCGCAGGAGGTTGAAGAAGAGATTGGATTGGAGCGCGTTGGAAGTGCCTTATTTGACAGCATCAATGTACATCAGCGGAGTGACGTACCCTACGGTATGTTTTTATCGGGTGGCATAGATTCGTCGGCCATACTTGCGGCTATGAGCAAACTAAATGATCAACCAGTCCATGCTTTCACAGTTGGGTTTTCAGATACGGAAGCGACAGATGAACGAAAGCACGCGGCTTTAGTTGCGAAAGCATTAGGTGCGGAACATACCGAAGTTGATTTTACTGAAAATGATTTCTGGAAGACTATTCCTTTGGTTGCGCGTGCCATGGATGATCCTGTGGCAGACTATGCAGCATTGCCTACATATAAATTGGGAGAAGTTGCAGGACAACAATTTAAGGTAATTTTGTGCGGTGAAGGTGGAGATGAATTATTTGGTGGTTATAGTCGTTACCGCTCTGCAATACGACCGTGGTGGCGTTACCCTAGGGCGATGCGTTCGCGGGGTGCCTTAGAGGGACTAAACATACTTCGGACTAATTCTAGAGATTGGCGGAATGGAATTGCAGCTTACGAGACTGATATATACAACGAAAGCCGAAGCGAGCTACAAAACGTACAAGCTAATGATTTTGCTGATTGGCTTCCCCATGATCTTCTAATCAAATTGGACAGGTGTTTAATGGTACATGGTGTTGAGGGACGAACACCATTCCTAGATCCGGTTGTAGCGAAAGAAGCTTTTCGTTTGCCGGATTCTTTAAAGATTAAAGGACGCAAAGGGAAATGGATTTTAAGAAAATGGCTATCAGACCATGTGCCAGTTGCTCAGCCTTTTTCAAAAAAAAGAGGTTTTACGGTTCCTGTTGGTGAGTGGATTTTTCGTAAGGGTAACATTTTGGGCCCTCTAGTGGCAAAGCAATCGGGAATAGTCGAACTCTGCGACCCAGATACCGTTGAGGCAATTTTTAAAAGCAAAAGTCGCCGTGCAGGATTAGCAGCGTGGATACTATTATTTTATTCGGTCTGGCACCGATTACATATCGAAGGGCTTTCCAACGATGGAGATGTTTTTGCCATTTTGAGCGATGAGTAACTCATTTTAAAATTTAATGTTAATTGTTATAATTAAGCTTTATTCGTTAAAATATTTTTGGGCTAATTCTATAAGCAATTAAATTAATTCCCTGAGTAACAAAGTCGATATTCGTAATTAAATTGATCGAAAAAATTGGAAGGAGAAATTTATGGGAAATTTGCCTGAAATGAGCTTCGGCCACCTTGGTATTGATGTGATCAATGTTGATAAAATGGTTACATTCTATACTGACGTTTTAGGTTTTAAAGTAACCGATCGGGGTCGTGCTGGGGGTGGAAAAGGCCCCGAATTGGTTTTTCTTAGCCGTAATCCAGAAGAACATCACCAAATAGTTATGGCGGCTACACGAAGTAATGGAGAGCGCACGACAATAAACCAAATATCCTTTCGAGTTAATAATTTGTCGGAAGTTCGGCAGGCATATAACAAGGTGGTGGAAAGTGGAATCAAAGGTATTGAACCGGTAGATCATGGATCAGCATTGTCAGTTTATTTTTCCGATCCTGAAGGCAATAGAATTGAGGTTTATATGGCGACACCCTGGTATATAGCTCAACCACACCGTGAATTGATTGATTTCAACAAGTCTGATGAAGAAGTTTTAAAAGCTTGTGAACAGAAATGTTATGCAGATCCTACATATCAACCGATGGAGGAGTGGAAAAAAGAGTTTGTCGCGTCAAATTCCTAAATTTTTACTAATTAGCTATCGTTATTAAAGTTTGATTGTATTCGTCAACCAAAGTCTCAATCAATTTGGCGGCAGGTATTCCGCGGCTGAGACTAGCTCCTTGTCCACACCACATTGACATATAATCAGTGTTATTCTCCTTGGCGGCGGCTTTTCGGAGGGGTCCTGTTAAAATATTTTGTAAAGGAAAAGGAAGAGCGTAGGACCCCGAGTTTTCCATTTGCTCTATATAATAGTTGCGCAACCCTCTCGCAGGACGCCCCGAAAATGTGCGAGTTACTATTGTATTATCATGACTTGTGTTTAGTAGCGCCTTTTTATAATTGTCATTTACCCCAGCTTCAGGGCAAGTGAGGAATGCCGTTCCCATTTGTACTCCGACTGCGCCAAGGGCCATTGTTGCTGCAATACCAG
>PATI01000052.1 GCA_002712335.1 Rhodospirillaceae bacterium
ATGAAAGACCAGAGAGGATTGGAGAGTGAACTTTCGCAGGTTTTTGGGGGTAGGCTGGCTGGCAAGATGGTAAAGGATTTGCGCAATAGCAAACCTGGTAGTAGTGAACTTCCCAAGTCCGTGGAAGAGTTGATTTGGTATAAGTTTTTGGATCATTCTCCTGCGACTCTAGGAGAAATGCCCAAGTTCTATAACGCCACCGGAAATGCCAGAATCCTTTACATGCTTAAAAGTTTTACGATTAAACAATTCGACGTTTTTAGGCAAGCTGGTATTGAGGATATTAGAAAAGCATACGATGCAAAGGCAAAGGGTAATGATAAGCTTGCCGCAGAACTTGCCGCCAAAGGGATGAAAAACTGGGAATCAAGCCAGCATAAGCCAAAGGAATTACTTATCTTTTAAATGTGCCTCACGCCTAGCATATAATTCGTCGTCGGCGTAACCCATGGTTTCTGGGATGCCACGTCCTAACATCACCTGAAACCAGACAGGCTCTAAACTGTTATTATCATAACCATGTATCACTCCTGGCGGAGAGGTAATACAATCCCATTTTCCAAGTCTTGTTGTAAGCCGATGACCCTCTTCATTCTCAATAAAAACATCAAGGTGACCTTTAAGAACAAAAAAAGTCTCTTCAACCTCGTGCGTATGAGGGGCATTCCCCTGCCCTGGTTCAACATACATGATACTAAGTGTATGTGCCCTTGGTGGAATGGAATTTATATCTCCGTGTTTTCCGGATCCACCAGCCCCAATAAACCTATGTTGTGCTCTCTTGTAGCCCTCTATTTTTGCATCCTCGAAAGCTTCCCAATCAGGCACACGGTCTTTAAATCTAGCAACGTGGTTTGCAAAAATATCTTCAATTGGGGTATCAACTAATTCAGGCGGTCGTGGGTGGCGAGCAACAGGCATAACACCTCTCCTTAACTGTCATTTAGATATAATTTATATAAATCAGTATCATCCACAAATACGTTATATACCTTTAAGGCTACAACCGATTTTAAGAGTATTCCGATAATTCTTCATATAGCGGACCACCCTCTATTGTACATCGGCGAAGCAAACGACTTTCCTTTGGATCAAACCAAGTTCGACCGTGAATGGCACAGCGATTATCCCACATTACAAAATCACCCAACTCCCACTCATGTTCATATACCACACTTGGATTTTCGCCGGCAGCATAGAGTTTCTCAAGCAGTTGCTCACTTTCCTCATGGGTACAACCTTCGATACGCTGGGTCATAAGACGATCAACGAACAAAGATTTACGACCAGATTCGGGATGGGTAACAAAAACAGGATGGTACCAATGCGGTATATCACTAATATCTCCAGAGATATCCACACGCGCGCGACGTTCATATTGATGAATGTGAAGTGCCTTCTGATTAGAAAGCTTTGCTTTCAGCTCCTCACTCAGAGATTCATAGGCTAAATACATATTACCGAATAATGTATTGCCTCCTTCAGAAGGGAGTTCAACCCCATAGAGAAATGTATAAGTATAAGGGTTTTTTGCATATCCGGAGTCTATGTGATACCACATATCACCGTCCCCAAAAGACCCGATAGGTGCGCCGTCAATGGTTTTATTACTTACCAACATCACACGCTGATCATTTTGTAAAACACCTTCAGTTCGTTCTTTTAATTTTTTTGGCGGTGGTTTTCTATCACCTAGTTTCCCAAACCTAGAGGCAAACTGGAGTTGTTCTTCTTCAGTGATTTTTTGATTGCGAAAGACCAAAACAATATGCTCATTCCAGAGAGATCTGATTTCATCTATTGTCTGTTGGGGTAAAGTTTCCCTTAAATCTAGACCCTGAATCTCTGCACCACACGCGGGCGATAACGGTCGGTGTTGAACACTTAGTGGTTGATCCATGAGGAACCTCCTACCATTACAATTCCTGACTACAGAACTTTAACATTGAAGATTTGCAGGGTCTACGAGCTAAACTCGTTCAAAATTAGTTTCTGAATTATGCTGCTTCGAAATCAGAGCCGCTGCGCCAACTACCACTAGATTTACAACGTTTGCAAACACGTTCACCCGCCCAACTGCTATCGAATCTCTCTCCGCATTTTAAACAGTTACGCTTTTTCATTATATACACCCGATCTGGTTCAGGTTTTTTAGATTTATTTGATGTAGCCATAAAGTTTCGTAAAGTTGTTAAAAATTAAATTCTCACTAACCAAAGGTTTTTTTACCTTTCGTTATAGAAAACCGCACTTTTTGGTCGGAAAAATATTATTTGTCAACTAAAAGTTTATGCAAACTATAAAAATATCGTTATCATCCCTTGTTTTTAATAAATTTTCTGGGAAACTGGAGGATGGTCAAAACCACGCTGACTTTTTATAATTTCTATTATCAAACATCATTACTATTAAAGAAGGTGTTAAATTGGAAAACTTATCTGGTAGCTTGATCATTGAGGCAGTGAAAGATAGTGGAGTTCAAACTGTACTGACAGTGCCTGACAAAACAACGGCTAACGGGCTCCTTCGCCCTATAGCTGCAGACCGTGATTTACGACATGTTCGAGTTTGCAAAGAAGATGAAACCATAGGAATTAGTGCAGCACTTTCATACAGCGGGCATCGGTCGTTGATACTAATACAATACACCGGCCTCTTAGACTCATTAAATGCCATCAGGGCCGTTGCCGTAGATTATCAAATGCCTATATGTATGATGGTAGGTCTTCTCGGAAAGGAACCAGGCGTTCTACCCTCTAAATCTAAGCGGTACGGTGTCCAAATCATTGAACCAATTTTAAATGTAATGGGAATTGATCACCAATTAATTGAAACCGATGACGATATACATCATATCACCCCTACAATTTGCAAAGCCTACGAAACTTCAAGTCCTGTGGCTTTTCTAATTGGCCGACCCCCAGTAGCCGAATGATAAAACGTGATAAATACCTCAAATCCCTCGTTCAAAGAATTGCAAAAGATGAAATAGTCGTCGCGGCTTACACGACGGCATTTGACTTNGTAGCTCTTAGACCCAGCCCTTATAACTATATCTCGTCCGGTGCGATGGGCCTAACTTCCTCCCATGCCCTTGGATTTGCACTAGCTTGGCCAGACCGCAGAATTATCCTACTCGATGGCGATGGGAGTTTACTGATGAACTTAGGTTGCCTTGTAACCACAGCAAACGCCGCCCCAAAAAATTTAATTCATTTTGTTTTAGAAAATGGGACATATGAAGCAAATGGCGGACACCCGATACCCGGGCAGGATAGCGCAAACTTTGCCGGTATGGCAAAATCTGCAGGGTATAAGAATTGTTATGAACTCGCTGAAATGACAGAATTTGAAAATGTTATTGGAACCATCTTACAAGAAGAGGGGCCCACTTTTGTAACAATAAAATGCGAGCCCGGTAAAAAATATCCTCAAGATTATCGTTACATGCATAGTGCAAAAATTCGAAATGAATTTGCGGAGGCCGTAAAAAATTTCTAAATGTATACTTTTTTAATTGGATTATTTTATGTCTTTTGAAATTCGACGGGTAATAACCGGACACGACGAGAAAGGGAAAGCTCGCGTCATGATTGACGAAATTTCAGATAATGTTATTTCGCGGCGCGCGGGTCAAAAAAGCACGGTAATTTGGGCCACAGATCAAACGCCATCAAACCTCTCAGAATTTAATGATTTGTCTGCAGAAGTAGTGGAGACCACCATACCCAATGGTTCTGTCTTTCGTNTTTCTNGTTTTGAACCGGGTGTAGCTCCACGAAATCACCGGACCGCTAGCCTTGATTATGCTGTCGTAATCTCGGGGACCATTGATATGGAACTAGATGATGGCGAAGTCGTAAATTTAAAGGCAGGGGACGTCTTAGTTCAGCGTGGTACTGTTCACAATTGGACAAACCCGGGTACTGAGCCATGTATCGTTGCTTTTATATTAATGTCGGCTCCACTACCTAAAAATCTCGCAGCTGAAGGTTAATAAAGCGCAACGGAGGTGAGATTACCTTTCACGGAGCATATGACCATTTTAAAAAGGTAAAAAATTAGCATTTAACGGGAGGCCTGAGATATGGCAAATATGAAAAATTTTGAAACAGATGTAGCTATTGTTGGCTCAGGTGGGGCCGGTATGGCCGCCGGAATTGAAGCCAGAGATTCGGGCGCTAGTGCTATTGCTTTCGAGAAATCAGACGAACTGGGGGGGGCAGCTATTATCTCCGGAGGAGGCTGTTGTATTNTCGGATCTCCTATTCAGAAAGAAATGGGTATTGAGGATACACCAGACTTGGCTTTTAACGACTGGGTAACATGGGGAGGGCCAGGAACCGACGTTGTATGGGCACGTTATTATATCGAACATTCTTTACATGACCTTTACCACTGGGCAGAAGTGCAAGGAGTTAAGTGGATCGATATGAAACCGCAGGAAGGAAACTCCGTTATGCGTTGGACAAGACCGGAGCGTAACGGCTTGGGACTGATGACAAACTTGATTGACTCATTTCGAGAGAAAGGCGGAGAAATAATCAAGAACACCGAAATTACCAAAATCAAGATTAAGAATGGACGTGCTGTGGGTCTTGAGGGTGTTAACACATCTACCGGTGAAGAAATAAATATCAGAAGCAAAACAGTGGTAATAACCACTGGAGGGTTTAACTCCAATATTGATATGGTCATAGAGGCCAGACCTGAGTTCAATAAATTTAAAGTGATGGAAGGATCGGGTCGTGGTTCGACTGGTTCCGGTCATAAGATGGTAACAGAGGTTGGTGGTTATCTTACTCATATGGAAAATGTGTGGTTTTACGTCTATGCAACGCCGGACTATCTTTACCCAGACCACAAGCGCGGCCTAGTTTGTCGTCATATCCCCGGATATATATGGGTCAACCAACAGGGCAAAAGATTTCATAACGAATCCTTATCAGGTGGTAATTCCGCTAGCCCAGCCATGTTATCTCAAACACCGCCCCACGCATGGGCCATCGTAGATAAAGAAATGAAATCGTTTCTAGAAATTGCTGATCCTTATTATAGAAATGGTGACCAGATTATACGAGAAAAGGTCGAAGAGCTTTTAGAAAACTCCCCTTATATCAAAAAAGCTGATACGCTTGAAGATCTCGCAAAAGAGATAAATGTCGACCCCAAAACATTTCTTAATGAAATTGAGCGTTATAATGCAGCTTGCAATGAGGGATTGGAAAATGAACCTGATTTTGGAAAACCTCTTAAACAATCTAAACCTTTTGATACACCCCCATATTACGGGATTCAATTTTTTCCATTAGCCCGAAAGAACTTTGGGGGTATAAAAACTGATATTAGATGTCGGGTCCTCAATAAACACTTTGAACCCATTGAGGGTCTATATGCAGCCGGAGAAGCCTGTGGTATGGCTGGTGGCCATATTAATGGTCGCGCAGGCCTTGAAGGAACGATGCTAGGCCCATCGATTTTTAGTGGTCGTGTCGCTGGCGGATGGGCCTCCAATGAAATAGGTTTAGGTTCAGGCTTTATAGGAAAACCAAATCGAACTTAATGAAATGCACGGGTTTTATATTAGATTTTATGAATTTTTACCTAAATTGTTATGATGATGAGTGAAGATACTCATTTGATTCAAGCAATCCAAATTCATAAAAGCTTCGGAAACAAACATGTATTAAAGGGCATAGATATAGATATTCCTAAGGGAACATCTACGACTTTAATTGGACCATCTGGCAGTGGAAAATCGGTCCTTTTTAAATGTTTACAGGGTTTAATGGAATTAGATGAAGGTGAAATTTTTATAAATGGACAAAACCGAACAAGTATTTCTATGCCTACAAGTAGACTTTTAGAACGTAAACGGGGAGTTTTATTTCAATATAGTGGCCTTTTCGACAGCTTAACAGTGTGGGAAAATATTTGTTTTCTTTTAATAAATGATGGCAATATCTCACGAAAAGGCGCACGCAAAATAGCGGAGGAAAAGCTCTCAATTGTTGGTCTGTCTCCTGAACTATGCGATGTCTATCCTAACAACCTCTCAGGTGGAATGCAGAAACGAGTAGGATTCGCTCGCGCTATTGTAAATAATCCAGAACTTCTATTTTTAGATGAGCCAACAGCAGGGCTTGACCCTATCACCAGTAAACAGATTTGTAAGTTCATCTCTGATAGTGTATCCAAATTAGGGGCAACAACAGTTTCAATTTCTAGTGACCTAAAAACTGTTGAGGAAATTTCTGATCAGATAGTCATGATCAATGATGGTCAGGTTGTTTGGAATGGGTCAGCTAGCCAACTTTATGAAACCGAAAATGCTTTTGTACAGCAGTTCGTCAACAAGCGAGCAACTGGTCCAATAAAAGTAGCGGTTTAATGATGTATACTCCTAAAATATCCTACAAATAACAATGATGTCACAAACATTATTAGGCTATAGGTTGCCGCAGGAATAATTGTCAAACCTCCACCAAAAAGCAGAGCTGATATCCCAATGGCTAGGGTACCATTCTGGAGCCCACATTCGATGGAAATTGCTATTCGTTGTTTCAGACCAGAAGAAAATACCATTTCTACCCAGTAGGCGATAAACATCATAATTAAATTTAAGGTCAGCGTCACTAACCCTGCCTGTGCGAAGTAAGCTATAACGTTAGATCTCTCTTTAAAAATGGCTCCTGCGAGAATAAATAAGAAAAAAATTCCTGAAATAGTTTGAGCCCTTTTGTGAAAACGAGATGTAAAATTCTCAGAAAATTTTCTTGTTAACATCCCAATGACCACTGGAACCGTCACTATTAAGAATAGACTTAATGCCATCTCCAAAACGGAAACTTTACCTAACTGTCCGCCTATGAGAGCTTCATGAGCAAACATTACTATTAGGGGTATTGTAACAACGGATAGAAGACTCACGACGGCAGTAAGTGAGATTGATAGAGCAACGTCCCCTCGTGCGAAAGCAGTCAAAATATTTGAAGTCACTCCACCCGGGGCCGCTGCTATAATCATAATACCCAGTGCCAACTCCGGCGGCATATGCCATAGCTTAATTAATGCAAAAGCCACTAACGGCAACATTATAATTTGTAATATAGCACCAACTAGAAAATCTTTCGGTGCCTTAACTATCCTTGAAAAATCTGCTGTGGTGAGACCGAGTCCTAATGAAAACATAATAAACGCTAAACCGAGCGGCAAAATGACTTCGGTTATGATTCCCATTTTAACCCCTTTATATTAAGCCTGATGGCATAAAATTTAAAAATCATCCGGTTTTATCTCTGAAAAGATATTTGTTAATCTTCACCACGGATGACAGCATGTATCATCCAGTGTCCTAGCGCTACGAGATCATAATCTCGTCGAAAATAACCGAGCACCTGTATACCCAAAGGCATATCATCATCTGCAAGAAGAGGAGCATTTAAAGTTGGTACACCCAAAATTGAGGATTGTTCACCATAAACAGCATTACCCACCGCCAAACCTTCGGGCGCCGCGCCAGTTCCGTTAAGCGTCAACATCGCATCGTATTTATCAGCTAACGCCTCGTGCCTTTCACGCGCCGCTTTACTCCAATTGAGCGCTTCCTCGTATTGTTCAGGCGTTATATCCGCCGCAACCTTTGCTCTATCTAGAACTCGTTTACCCAACAAATCTGGGCTTCTATCAGCATACATCATTAAAGGCCAACGGTATTCATAAGCAAGAATAATTTCAATAACTTCACTTAGCTTAACCATATCCTGTTCATATGATTCTAGCTCTGGATCCTCATTACGACTAATAATCTTTACGCCGCATTTCTCAAGTTTTCGGATCATCTTATTGAATATTTCCCTTACTGGTTCTGGTGTATCAATCCAGCCGGCGCTATCTACTCTGGCCAAACACTTCGGCTTTCTGGCCTGCGGTAGTTTAGGCTCACCTTTTAAGCTGGGGTGCCCTGCATCTCCGCCAGCGGCTCTTGATAACCAAAAACAACTGACCCATGTATCGGCAAGAGAGCCCGCTAGGAAACCTAGGTGACCAATGCTAGGTGGCGAAGGAAAACCACCTCTAGTATTTATGGCTCCCCAAGATGGCTTTAATGCCCAAGCTCCATTATAGCAGGCAGGTCTAAGAATAGATCCCCGTACCTGAGTTCCTGTCGCTGCGGGCAACATTCCAGCACCAATTGCTGCTCCGGAACCACTAGATGACCCCCCGGGGGTCCTTTTTGTGTCCCAAGCATTACGAGTTGGCCCAGGATTACCAAAAGCGAACTCTGTAGTAACAGTCTTACCTACCATTACGGCTCCACCACGTCTCAAAAAATATGCACACGCGGCATCCCAGCCAGTTTCGTAACCTTCAAAAAGGGGGCTGCCCAGCTGCATGGGCATATCTTCTGTTTCGAAAACATCCTTCATCCCATAAGGCATACCGTCTATTGGCGAGAGAACTCTATTTTCTTTATAGCGTTTTGTTGACGCATCTGCCGCATTTCTTGCACGATCTAAACATAATGTCACAAATGCTTTAACTTCCGGTTCTCTTAAGTCAATAGTATTTATACACCGTTCTAGGTAATCCCGAGGTGTATCTTCTAAATTGATAAAATCGGGAATTTTATCATGAAAAGTTAATAACTTTGAAGATGATGGATTGTAAGTAATTTTCATTTAAGCCTCCCACAATTAATTTTCATATCATACCGATGATCAGTAGATACGAAAAGTAGATCGCGTAAAGGTCGCAAATCGAAACAGAAGCGAATATTTTTTGGCATTAGTTTATTTGTAATATTATTGTAATAATGTACGTGGCAAAAATATATATCGATATATAACTTCTTAATGAAGAAAGTTTCTTAAACATTCGTTCATAATAAAAAATGAAAAGGTTTTTACAATGAATGTTGGAATTAATGGCTTGGGTAGAATAGGCCGATTAGCAATGAGAGCTTCTGTGGGTCTTGCGCGAAGGCCTGAAAATGATCCCCGCAAAGAAAATAGACTAGAGGTTGTGCACTTCAACGAAAAAAAGGGAGACGCTGCATTATGTGCCCATTTACTCGAATTTGATACGGTGCAGGGTCGTTGGTGGGGACCAAAGCTCTCTGCGGGTAATCCAGACCAGATCAATCTTGGAAAAAAAGTTATTACCTACTCAAGCTACGAAGAACCTCATCAAATCCCCTGGGGTGAGCTTGGTGTTGACCTAGTCCTAGAATGTACAGGAAAATTTTTAACCCCAGAAACTTTAGAGGGTCATCTTAAACGAGGAGCCAAACGGGTAATTGTTGCGGCGCCTGTAAAATTCGACAGCGTGTTTAATATAGTTGTGGGCGTTAATGAACATTTATACGACCCGCTTAAACACCCAATTGTTACGGCTGCGTCTTGTACTACTAACTGTCTAGCCCCTGTAGTGAAGGTGGTCCACGAGAATTTAGGCATTAAACATGGTCAAATCACTACTATTCACAACCCGACGAATACGAACGTTGTAATGGATGCCATTCATAATGACCTACGTCGTGCTCGAAGTTCCATGTCGTCCCTGCAGCCCACTACTACGGGCAGCGCCACCGCAATTGCCCTGATCTACCCTGAATTAAAAGGTAAATTAGATGGGCACGCTGTCCGGGTTCCCGTGGCCAATGCCAGCCTAACTGACTGCGTATTTGAGTTAGAAAAAGAAACTAATATAGCGGAGGTAAATCAACTTTTTAAATCGGCCGCTAAGCATTATCTAGCCGGAATACTAGGATTTGAAGATCGACCACTAGTTTCAGCGGATTACGGCGGGGATACCCGCAGTAGTATCATAGATGCTGCCTCTACTTTGATTACTGATGGTACGTTACTTAAAGTATATGCTTGGTATGATAATGAGATGGCATATTCTTGCAGAATGGTCGATCTTGCTTGCTATTTATCTGAAGTCGGGCTCTAGATTTTGACAAACGAATCTGAGAATTCATCCCGGTCTAAAGCTATACAAAATTACATAATCGTCACCGCATCATATTGGGGTTTTACCCTAACGGATGGCGCACTCCGGATGCTAGTCCTATTGCATTTCTATAAACTGGGTTATTCACCATTCACATTAGCCTTCCTATTTCTTTTATACGAGGCTGCTGGTGTGGTGGCCAATCTGATAGGAGGCTGGATGGCAACCAAATATGGGATCTCTAGGATGCTGATCGTCGGATTAACCACCCAAATAGTCGGCTTCTTAATGATGTCTGCAATGTCAGTGAGTTGGAGCGTAGCCCTGTCTGTAGTTTGGGTTGTCATTGCTCAGGGAATATGTGGAGTAGCGAAAGACTTAACCAAAACAGCTAGTAAATCAGCAATCAAAATTACGGCTGGCGAAGCACCCGAAGTGCTATTTCGCTGGGTGGCATGGTTTACAGGCAGTAAAAACGCAATGAAGGGAATGGGCTTCTTCCTGGGAGGCTTGCTGCTCGAATTTTTTGGTTTTCGTGGTGCCCTTTGGATTATGGCATCAATGCTGGCGATCGTCTTATTTTCTGTAAAATTGTCTCTGCCAAAGTTAATGGGAAAGGCGACGGAGTCAAAAAATGCAAGAGAGCTCTTCGCAAAAACTAAAGGCATAAATTTATTAGCCCTTGCAAGAATTTTTTTATTTGGAGCAAGAGACGTTTGGTTTGTAGTAGGCGTACCAGTATTTTTGTATGCATCAGGCTGGGCCTTCACAATGGTCGGAGGTTTTATGGCATTCTGGACTATTGGATATGGGGTCGTACAAGCGTCTGCACCCTCCTTCGTGAAACGTAGTCACGATGGACTCTCCACTGAGGTACCCGCCGCCAAGCTTTGGTCTTTAATTCTATCGATATTCACATGTGGAATTGGAATTGCCCTCGTAACCCAATCACAAAACTTTGATTGGATTTTAGTAATTGGACTTAGTATTTTTGGATTTGCGTTCGCTGTGAACTCTTCCGTTCATTCTTATTTAATACTTGCGTATGCTGGATCAGAAAAAGCGGCAGAGGATATAGGGTTTTATTATGCAGCCAACGCCGCAGGACGATTTTTGGGCACCTTCTTGTCGGGGGCATTATACAGTCTGGGTGGAATACAAGCGTGCATTTGGTGTTCTTCAGCAATGCTTCTCATATGTTGGATAACCACTTTAAGATTGCCAATCCACATTACAGAAACCAAAAGGAATTTGTTCTAATTTCCTGCAGAATTATCACAATAATATTTTACTTAGAGATTTGTTTTATTAAGGTGTTATGATTTTCCTTTTTTCTAGGCTTTCAGAACAATCTTCTTTTAAATATTGCCGTCATTTATCATATTGTTTTATGCTTCCTTCTAAAAACCCAACAAAATGAATCCATAGTACTGTCCATACAAATTGGTAAATATAATTACTGATTTGGGCTTAAGACGATTAGACCATTATTCATATTTTAGACTTCTTAGGGGGTAGGTTTGGCATAGAATGATCTATAAACTCCGTATTAGTTTTATCCCTAGCTATTGTCAGAGTGCCAGAAATTATTGCCCCTTGTTCAACTTTAATAGAGCTATATGTTACATCGCCTTCAAAACTTCCTCCATTTTGTAAATTTAAGGCGCCTGACACTTCTGCTAACCCTTTAAAGTTGCCGGAAATAGATAATTCACAAGTCTTGACCGAACCTTCGAGAAACCCATCAGACTCTACCGTAATAGAGACTGCATTAATGTCAGCTTTAACGGATCCATGGATAATTATTTGGCCTGCTTCAAAAATTTTTCCCTTTAAAATTACACCATTTCCAACTGAAAGAATGGATTGTGCCTTCTGAGGTCTAAGTGATTCCGTCATTTCAGAGCTTGGTTTATTTTGGAAAATCTTATTACCCTCTCCACTGACGGCTTTATGTGTTCTTCCCCTCGTTGGTTTGAGAGAAGAAAGAGCCGCAATATTTATTCCAGACATAAGAAAACTACACCGGCAATTGTCAATTTTCTTTTTCTAACCAAACTCTGTGTTTTAAATATTTTTAAATTTGGACAATTTGGTGGTTAAATTAAATATTTCAATAAATAGGGTCTCATTTCATGAAACCTAGGCGACCTAGGAGAAAATTTATTTTTCAATCTGGGGCAAGCCGAATCAATCCTAGCCTATTGCCCGTAACGACATTTATCAGAAGAATTGCCTGACTGCCGTCAATTAGATCAAGTGTGACAACCACTCTATCACTATCTAGATTTATATCTAAAATTTTTGCTCCTTTTGGTATTCGCAAACGTCTTTCACCAAAGCCGCTGTTCACTGGTACGGAGATACCTGATGCATGTTCTTCGACAGAACCTGCATCGGGTGAATTATACCTGTTGACCAAAGTCACGATCACAATCGTCAAACCAATGACAATTAAAACTCCCATTCCGATAACCAAACTCTTGAGCCCGCGCATAGTTTATGCTCACTCTTATATTATGACATCACTGATATACCCAAACGCAAACAAAATTGTACAACATAAGGTCAAAGCTGACCAAAATTACAGCAGACTAGATAGTTTTATAGCCAGCGCTTTAGACAATCAATCGCGTACACGGATTAAAACTCTGATCCTTCAGGGGTATTTATCTTCCGAAGGAGAAACGATAACTGACCCTTCACATCGGGTCAAACAGGGAACTAGTTATATATTAACCATTCCGGCTTTAGAATCCCCTATACCAGAGCCCGAGGATATTAAATTAGAAATTATCTATGAAGATACCGATCTGATCGTAATAAACAAGCCAGCAGGACTTGTTGTACACCCCGCGCCAGGTAATAACAGCGGAACATTAGTAAATGCACTATTAGCTCATTGTGGTGATAGCCTTCATGGTATCGGTGGCGTAAGACGTCCGGGCATTGTTCACCGACTTGATAAGCACACAAGCGGATTAATGGTGGCAGCAAAAAATGATTCGTCTCACAATAGCCTATCAGTGCAATTTTCGAAACGTACCATAAATCGAGCTTATCAGGCCGTAGTTTGGGGTATACCACGGCCAAATTACGGAACAATGAAGGGAAATATTGGCAGACATAAAAGAAATAGAAAGAAAATGGCGGTCCTACAGAATAGCGGTAAAAGTGCTATTACAAATTACAAAGTTATTAAACGATACTCCGATGTTGCAAGTCTTTTAGAATGTAAATTATCAACGGGGCGCACTCATCAAATTAGGGTTCACATGGCAGAGATGGGACACCCAGTTATCGGTGACAGCATATATGGTGGAGGCATAAAGCGTGCCCGACGATCTAGGTTAAATAAGCAAACATACAATTATATTCAGCAATTAAATAGGCAAGCACTCCATGCCTTTAAGTTAGGTTTCAAGCATCCCAAAACAGAAAAAAATGTTATGTATAACTCAAAATTACCTATTGAAATAAGAAGACTAATTAGTTTATTAGAAGACCTTTAACCTCTTGAAATATAGTAAATAAATACCAATATATGTGAGTGATCTAAAAATAGAGGTTTGTTGTATATACGTACACGAGGTTTTTTTTATAAGTATGGTTGAAAATCATGACATCTAATGTCCCTGCTCTCGGAAGACTCGATCCGCAGTCAAATCTAGCTCGTTACCTCTCGGAAATTCGAAAATTTCCAATCCTAGAGGTTCAAGAAGAGTTTATGCTCGCAAAGAATTGGACTGAACGGGATGATACAGAGTCTGCCCACAAACTAGTAACCAGTCATCTGCGCCTCGTCGCCAAAATTGCGATGGGTTATCGAGGATATGGTTTACCATTGGGAGAATTAATTTCCGAAGGTAATGTAGGGTTAATGCAAGCGGTTAAACGCTTTGACCCTGACAAAGGTTTTCGCTTATCCACCTACGCTATGTGGTGGATTAAAGCATCCATTCAAGAATATATATTGAGAACTTGGTCATTAGTGAAGATAGGAACAACAGCAGCGCAAAAAAAATTGTTTTTTAACTTACGTAAAATTAAAGGTCACCTGCAAGCTATTGATGATGGCGACCTCTCGCCAGAAAACGTAAAAACCATTGCCGATAATCTGAATGTTCCCGAATCTGAGGTAATTTCGATGAACCGGCGCCTTGCCGGACCGGATAATTCCCTTAACGCTCCTTTGAAAACTGAGGGAGATGGTGAATGGCAGGATTGGCTAGTTGATGAACGTGCGAACCAAGAGGAGCTGCTAGGAGAACAAGAAGAATTGGAAGGACGACGTAACCTTCTAAATCAAGCACTCGTGAACTTGAATGAACGAGAACGACATATTTTTGTAGAACGGCGTCTTACAGAAAATCCCAAAACATTAGAAGAACTCAGTGAGGTGTATAACATTTCACGAGAAAGGGTGAGGCAAATAGAAGTCCGTTCATTTGAAAAAGTACAAACAGCAATCAAAGCAGCAGCCTTATAGATTTTTTCGTTATTGATCGCTCATTCTGAGAAAGGGTCTTTGAGTAAAATTGTATCTTCTCTCTCTGGACTAGTAGATAAAAGAGAAATTGGTGCACCAATTAATTCCTCTATCTTTCGTATATATTTGATCGCTTCTGCAGGCATCTGTGACAAACTGCGTGTTCCGAATGTACTTCGAGTCCAACCCTCGATTGTTTCATAAATAGGTTCTATCTCAGATTGTAAGGTAGCCGTAGTTGGAAAGTAATCAAGATTTCGACCTTGATATCGATATCCCGTGCAAATCTTTAATTCGTCAAATTCGTCAAGAACATCTAGTTTAGTTAAGGCAATCCCATCTATTCCGCCTACTTTAACGGCCTGACGAACCATCACAGCATCGAACCAACCACATCTCCGACGGCGCCCTGTCACTGTACCAAATTCATTACCTCTTTCTCCTAGTTTCTCGCCAACTTGGTTATTCTGTTCTGTGGGAAATGGGCCACTGCCAACTCTGGTTGTATAAGCTTTAGTTATCCCTAAGACATATCCCACGGTCTTAATTGATGTCCCAGACCCAACTGCCGCTTGCGCAGCATGGGTATTAGACGATGTTACGAACGGGTATGTGCCATGATCTACATCGAGCATAGCACCTTGCGCTCCTTCGAAGAGGATACGTTTCCCCTTTTGGCTAGCTTCATCTAAATTTTGCCAAGCTCTATCAGCATAAGGAAGCAATTTAGGAGCTACTTCTACTAGATCATTAAGAAGTTTTCCCCGATCAATTAAAGTAGCACCTAGTCCTTTAAGTAAGGCATTATGATGCTCTAGCAATTGATCTATTCGTATACCTAATATTTCTAATTCTGCAAGATCACAAACCCGAATTGCACGACGGGCTACCTTGTCCTCATAAGCGGGCCCTATACCACGCCCGGTGGTTCCTATTCTATCTTTGCCCCTTGCTTTTTCTCGGGCCTTATCTAAAGAACTATGTAGTGGTAAAATAAGGGATGCATTTTCAGCAATTTTTAGCGTTCTCGGACTAATATTAATACCCTGATTCCGCAGACCTTCAATCTCACCTAATAAAGCCCAAGGATCAATAACTACCCCGTTTCCGATGATCGATAGCTTATCTGGGCGGACAACTCCGGATGGCAATAAGCTAAGTTTATAGGTTATGTTGTCAACTACGAGAGTATGACCCGCGTTATGCCCACCCTGGAAGCGAACAACTACGTCTGCCCGGCTGGACAACCAATCAACAATCTTTCCTTTTCCTTCGTCACCCCATTGCGAGCCAACGACTGCCACGTTTACCATTTTGGATATTATCCTTTTATTGGTTCTGGGCCAGATTCACCCAAATAATGTGAACAGGCCAAACGCATAGCCTCATCCGATAAATTAATCGAATCATCAAGAGCTGAGACGGTTGTCCATCCATTACTCTGCAACTCGGATTTGAGTTTTCTGGAGGTATAAACGCCTACTAAAATTCGAGACTCCTTGGTTGAATTTTCAATCATGTCCAAAATCGAATCTACATAAAGAGTGACACCGGTAGCTTTCTCGCCGTTATCTTCAGAATTAGAGGCCCTAACTCTATACCTTCCACCACGTGCTAGTTCACTTGCGGTTTCTCCAGAAAAAATTGTAAACCCGATCCCAGTATGATATTCAAATCCTCGGTTCTCGATAGGGTCTATTGTAAGCCTTAAGTTAGGAGATTCTGCACGTAACCTAATAACCACCTTTTCTAACCTTGATCTTTCTTCACAAGCAATATCTGGCAAATTCAATTCATTAAGACGTGGCAAAACGGTTTCGACCGGACCAGTAAAATTTAGTAAATCTGCCAATATATCAGCACTGGAACCTGCCACCCGTTTAATAGCTTCGGGATCTTTTCGATCAAGAGCTGCACGAAGGTCTAACAAGGTATCATCTGAAAAATCTAATTGTTCTAAAATGCTTGGCACCAAACGAGGTACAGTCAAGTCTACGCTAAAATTATCTGCTCCTACTGCGGTAATCGCATCCACTGCTAACATTATGATTTCTGCATCAGCTAAGGAAGACCCAGATCCTATCAATTCCGCTCCTACTTGAACGACCTGACGCCCGGGCCGCAACTGGCTACCTCGAACACGCAAAACATCTCCTGCGTACGATAACCTCAATGGGCGAGGAGCTTTACTTAAACGAGTACGAGCAATTCTTGCTATTTGTGGAGTAATATCAGCGCGCACACCCATCATGCGCTGAGAAACAGGGTCCATTAATCTAAATGTCTGCGTCGTTAATGCAGAACCCGCTCCGCTAAGCAGACCATCTTCAAATTCAATTAATGGAGTTTTAACTCGTTCATACCCATTTCGTCCGAAAACAGTAATAATTTGTTCAACTGTCTCCGCCTCTAAGACAGCATCATCTGGTAAGATATCTCTCAAGCCTGTCGGCAGTAGGGTATTTTCTCCATCCTCAATCATATTTTCTGCCAATAATTAAAATTAAATTAATTATATTTTTATTTTAGCCTGAGGTATCTAGCGGGTATAGGAGTTTTGCGCAAATATTAAAATATTTAAGATTAAAATAGTATTGTGATCCCCTCCATCATTCCTTCCACATTTAAGAGATAAAAAAACCTGAGTCTAGGTAAACTCCTCTATACCCCCTTCCCGCTTCTACTAACTGATGAATATTCATTTGAATCCTCTATTAGATTATTCATAATGGTTCCAGTTCTTTTTTTAGGCAAGAACGACTGACTAACACAATAAAATTAGAGTTATTTAATAAATTGAATAAAAACATACAAAAAGATTTAACTGGGGAAGATCTAATTAATAGTTGGCTTAGATTTGCAAGAAATAAAGTCAAGCTAAACATAGATACAAAGTGTAATAATCCTTTAAAGGGAAGTACCCAAAACCCTAAAGCTTTATTTATAGCGGCCGCTGATTATTCTATAGACCCTCACGCTCTTTCAGGAGCACCACAAGGTACATTTTATATTATCAAAAATGTTGCTGGGGTTGTCACTCCAAGTGAAGGCAATGGCACTGACCTATCAATTGGAGCTGCTTTAGAATTTGGCGTTAGAGTTTATGAAATTAAACATATAATCTTAATGACAAGCCCACACTGCGGTTTACTCAATTGTCTCCTGAACGAGGACGTCGAAAATATTAGTCCATTAATCGACGGCAAATACCTTCCAAAGTGGATAAATATTGTCGCTTCAGCAATAAATCGCGTAGCATCCCAAGACTTATCAAATGAAGAACGCAAACGTTTATGTAGTCAAGAATTAACCAAAATTTCGTTTGAAAATCTTATGACTTACCCATGGATACTTGATAAACTATATGAAGGCGAATTAAATTTACAGGGGTGGTATCATGATATTTGCAATCAAGAATTTGCATGTTTTGATCCAAAGACCGATAGCTTTGTAAGTAGCTAACAGGTGGGCTCGATTGAAGGAAAATTTAATTGAGTAACTTCCAAAACGTGCGGAACACCTCTTATCTTATCCATAACATCTTCACTTATCTCTTTGTCTAGCTCTAGTAAAGCCACAGCGTTTCCTCCACGTTTTGTTCGACCAAGGATAAAATTAGCAATGTTGACATCTTCATTAGCCATAGCCATGCCCAAGGACCCAATAATACCCGGCATATCATTATTTACCGTATAAATCATTTGACGACCCAGCGAGGCTTCCATGGGAACACCACCGATATCTACAATACGAGGTTTGTCTCCACCAATTAGTGTGCCTGCCACTGAAAGTTGGTTTTGCTCAGTTTTGACCTTTAACCTCACTAGTGTTTGATATTCACATTCTCTTTCATGGTTAACAATTGAAACATCTATATCACGATCCCTAGCGATTACAGGAGCATTGACCATATTTATAGATTCCATGGCCGGTGCCATTAGGCCCTTTAGAGCGCAAGCTGTGACGGGTTTGGTATTTAAGCCAGCTGCATGTCCCTCATATTCAATAGTTATTGACTGCAATCCAGTTCTCATTACCTGGCCCGCAAATCCACCGAGCAACTCTGCTAATTTCATATAGGGCATTAGTTTTGGTGCATCTTCTGCCGTTACAGAAGCCATATTAATCGCATTCACGACTGCTCCGTTTTTAAGGTAATCTGACATTTGCTCGGCAACCTGCAGTGCAACATTTTCTTGTGCTTCTGCGGTGGCTGCACCCAAATGGGGCGTTGCAATAACATTTTTTAAACCAAACAGGCTGTAATTTTCTGGCGGTTCAGTTGGAAATACATCTACAGCAAACCCTCCAACTTTACCCGACTCCAACGCAGATTTGATATCTTTCTCTGCTACCAACTCACCTCGAGCACAATTAATAATTAGGACCCCATCTCGCATCCTAGCGATTGATTCTGCTTTGAGTATTTCTCTGGTAACATCCGTAAGAGGTGTATGCAGGGTAATTACATCCGCTCTAGAAAAAAGTTCCTCTAATTCTACTTTTTCTGCACCAAGATCCTGCGATCGATCCAAGGTAAGAAATGGATCATATGCGACGACACGCATTTTTAGTCCAATAGCACGTTCTGCAACTCGCGACCCTATATTACCACAACCAATAATTCCAAGCGTTTTGCCTGTAAGTTCAACCCCCATAAATCTGGATTTTTCCCATTTACCAGATTGAGTCATTTGATCAGCGGAGGGGATCTGCCGCGCTAAAGCAAACATCATAGCAATAGCGTGCTCTGCTGTCGTTATAGCATTTCCGAAGGGTGTGTTCATTACGACTACCCCATTAGCTGATGCCGCTTCTATATCTATATTATCGACGCCGATGCCAGCCCTGCCAACAACCTTTAAGTTTTTTGCTGAAGCGAGGACCTCAGCGGTAACCTTGGTGGCTGAACGTACGACCAATCCATTGTAATCATGAATACAATTAATCAAATCTTCTGAACTCATACCAGTTTTAACATCTACTTCTAAACCACGGTTTTTAAAAATTTCAACCGCTCGTGAGCTTAAACTGTCGGAGATTAGCACTTTTGTCATAATATCCTCACATTACTTCTCGAATTTTGCTTTGACCGTTGCGTAAGCCCAATCCAGCCAAGGAAATAAAATTTTTAGATCTTGTTTGGAAATTGTTGCTCCGGCCCAAATTCGCAGCCCAGGCGGAGCATCTCTGTAACCATTTATGTCATAAGCAACATTTTCATTCTCTAACAAAGTTTCTATTCTCTTAGTTATTTGTTTTTGTTCATCCTTCGATTGCTCACAAAACCACTTATCGACGATGCTTAGACATACTGACGTGTTAGATCTGATATCCGGATCTTCAGCAAGAAACTCGACCCATTCAGTATCATTGACCCAATCTGAGATTGCGCTCAAATTAGAACGAGCTCGTTCAAAAAGGACCTTAGACCCACCAATTTTTTCCGCCCATTTTAAGCCATCAAGAGCATCCTCAACACATAGCATGGAGGGTGTGTTTATTGTCTCGCCGCGGAAAATTCCTTCATTAATTCCACCGCCGGCGGTCAATCGAAAAATTTTGGGCAAAGGCCACTGAGGGACATAGCTTTCTAGGCGTTCTACTGCACGAGGACTTAAGATTAAAACACCATGCTGAGCTTCACCCCCCATTACTTTCTGCCAAGAATAGGTAACAACATCAAGTTTTTCCCAAGGCAATTCCATAGCAAATACAGCAGAAGTTGCATCACAAATTGCTAATCCTTGGCGATCATTTTGTATCCAATTTGCATGTGGCACCTTTACACCTGATGTCGTCCCGTTCCAGGTAAAAACAACATCTCGCGACCAATCAACCTGTCCTAGATTCGCTATTTGACCGTAGGGCGCTTTTATAATTCTTACGTCTTCGATTTTAAGCTGTTTGGTAATGTCAGTTACCCAGCCAAAACCAAAACTTTCCCATGCCAAAACATCCACACCGCGGGCGCCTAAGAGAGACCAAAGGGCTATTTCCACTGCACCTGTATCCGATGCTGGAACTATTCCAATAAGATAATTTTCTGGTAAATCGAGAATAGCTCTAGATCGTTCCAACAACTCAGCGATCCGCTCTTTCCCCTCAGTAGAACGGTGTGATCTTCCTACTAATGCGTTAGCAAGTACTGATTCACTCCACCCCGGCCGTTTGGCACACGGGCCCGAAGAAAAACAAGGGTTATTTGGTAGCTGCGCAGGACGCGCAAAGCTTTCATTTGTCATTTTTAACTCTCCCTTACAGAAGAGGCGCAACCCGTTGGGGGGCTGTGGCCCGTCGCCCTTTTATTCGGAACTGGTACAAGCGTCAATCATAGATTTAGTATTTATGCTAATTATGCAATTTTGTCGCACGCTTACCTAAATTAAGAAAATTATCCTTTTTTTAAATAATATTCTTTTGCGTTAAAATTCTATTAAGATGATGACCTGAAATGTGATATGACTTTGTAATCAAGTATTTACTAAAATAATATTTTACCCAGAATGGGGGAGTTTTGTCTGAAGGCTCTCATATTTTAGTCATAGATGATGACACAAGATTACGTGATCTTCTTAAGCGTTATTTGAGTGAGAATGGTTTCGCAGTCTCTACAGCATCAAGCGCTGAGGAGGCTAGGATACTTTTAAAAAATCTTAATTTTGATATGATAATTTTAGATGTAATGATGCCGAAAGAAGATGGATTTTCTTTTGCCGACTGGATCAAATCTAGAAATGAAATTCCCATTCTGATGTTAACCGCTCGAGGTGAGGTGGAAGACCGTATACATGGTCTCAAACAAGGTGTTGACGATTATTTAGCAAAACCATTTGACCCTCAGGAACTATTACTGCGTATGAAAAATATTTTAAGAAGAGTAAACCTTATTTCAACTCGAGGTTTAAATTCAGATTTGGAGATTAAGCTTGGCAGTTGTACCTATAAGGCAAATAGAAAAGAGCTTTGGGAAGGAGGAAAGCGCGTCCATCTCACCGAAATAGAAGCCAGCTTGCTTCATAGTCTAGGCGCTAAATTAGGACATCCGGTTAGTAGAGAGGCTCTAATGCAAGATACTGGGATTATTGGGGGTGTAAGGACTGTTGATGTGCAAATTACCAGATT
This sequence comes from Rhodospirillaceae bacterium, assembly GCA_002712335.1. Next base: position 21,572 of record PATI01000052.1, read on the forward strand.
AAGAAGAAAAATTGAACCGAATTCTCGAAGCCCGCGATATCTTCAAACTGTAAGAGGAAGGGGTTACGTACTGCGACCAGATTAAAGATTTTTAGGATGATCAAAATAAAACATTTGTTACCCAGATCACTATTTGGGCGTTCGGTTATGATTATAGTGACACCATTAGTGCTGTTACAAGTCGTATCCACATGGATTTTTTATGACCGGCACTGGAGTACTGTAACTAAACGCCTAGCTTCGGCGGTTGCAGGTGAAATAGCCAGCGTCATAGACCACAGGACAAATTTTCCGGGAAAAGAAAACCAAGCATGGTTATTTGGTTCTGCGAGGTCAAATTTAGGATTACGGATCAACATTGAAAAACTAGACATTCTTCCAACCGGTGAACATCCTAAAAATTCTACAACTTTAGACATATTTCTTGGAAAAGCACTCAGGGAACAAGTTCGAAAACCATTTATTATGGATACTTTTAGTCACAAACGGGAAGTTGTAATCAAGGTTCAGTTACAAGATGGTGTAATGAATGTTGTCGTAGATAGGGAAAGATTATTCAGCTCCACAACATATATTTTCGTTATGTGGATGGTGGGTACTTCAATGCTGTTATTTGCAATCGCTACCATATTTATGCGGAACCAAGTAAGACCAATTCAAAGACTCGCTGCCGCTGTTGATAACTTTGGAAAGGGTAGAGAAGACTCAAATTTTAAACCAGAAGGCTCAACAGAAATTAGACAAGCTGCTGCTGCTTTTAATCTTATGCGCGAACGAATACAGCGCACTATTACCCAACGTACGGAAATGCTTGCTAGCATTTCGCATGACTTGAGAACACCCCTAACACGAATGAAACTTCAGTTGGCTATGATTGAGAACTCTGCCGAGATTGGTGACCTCCGCTCTGATGTGGAAGAAATGGAAACTATGGTGGAAGAATATTTAGCTTTTGCTAGAGGTGAGGTTGCAGAAAAGGTTCAAAACATTAATTTATCGAGGATTCTTCAAGATGTAGTTAACAAAATGCAGTCAACATCCGTAAGTATTAATATTAATACAAAAACAATTCATTATGTTCCATTGAAACCCAATAGTTTCAAACGAGCTATAACGAATATCATAAATAATGCATCAAATTACTGGAAACAGATTGATATCATTGTAAGAAAGTTACCTGCCACAATTATTATCCAAATAGACGATGACGGACCTGGTATACCGTTGAAGGATAGAGAAGATGTTTTTAAACCCTTCTATAGATTAGATGTTGCGCGCAATCCCGATACAGGGGGTAGCGGCCTTGGGCTTACCATAGCAAGAGATGTCGCGCGTGCTCATGGCGGGGATATTTTTATAGAAGACTCGCCTAAAGGAGGCGCTAGAATTAATATGCGTCTTCCCCTTTGATCTCAGAGTTAGAGCCCCGAAATAAAAACCACTATCGATAGAGAAACAATTCGTCATTCTCAAAATCTTAGTTTTATTGACAGAGATTTCTTTCAATATACCAAATTTTCTCAGCGTTTTTCAATTATTGGTATGGGTAGAACAGATGCTATGTTGACCGCCTGTTTCAGACGACGATCAAGAAAAGCCATAGTTTTTGCTAGGTCTGGTGAATTATCATAAATCCAAATATTAAAGGTCATTAAATAAATTACTGTTATTCCCTTAATTCTCATCATTCCAACTAAACCAGAAGAATCTATTCCTGATTTCTCGAGGGTTTGAGCCATAGAATCAAAAAGTTTTGGAGCTAAAAAAAGATTAGCTAAAGGGTCAAATTTGGTATCTTTTACTATTGAAATGATCGCCTGCTTGTCTTGTTCTAGAATATCAAAACGTTTTAGAATGTTATCAATAAGGCGATCATGTACCGGTTCGTTAGAGGAATAAGGTTCATCACTGCTAATGATCAAATCCGTACTTCTTTCTAAAAGAGCACCTACAATCGCAATTTTTGAAGGAAAATACTTGTAGATCTCTGCCACCGAAATATCCGCTTCTTCTGCTATCTTTCGCAGAGAAACTCTTTTCCATCGTACCTCTGAAGCACATTTAAGCGCGGCCTTGATAATTCCGCTTTTAATATCAGCAGGGTCTTCAACCATTTATTCTTAGAATCCTATATAATTAATTTATTATTCAGTCTCTTTTTAATAAAAACCTTTGATAACTTGAAACAGAAGCCATTGAAACAAATTTCTAGCTATGACAACTTATCCTTATCATTAGGTAAAAAATTTTAATTATGTCGCATGCAGTTTTGAAATCTATAATGCAAATTATCCTGCGCCAACCGCGTTTGAGTCTCAAACGTGAGCAAGAATTATTGAGGAAATTCAAGCAAGGTGACAACAGCGCAGTGAATGAATTAGTTTCAAGCCATTTGAGATTTGTTTTGCATATTGCCAGTCGCTATAAAAACTATGGACATCCACTTTCAGAACTAGTGCAGGAGGGGACCATAGGATTTATTGAAGCCGTCAAAAGATTTAACCCGGAGAAAAAAACACGATTATCGACATACGCGATGTGGTGGATTCGGGCGTCTATCCAAGATTATGTCATTCGCTCTAGATCTTTAGTAAAAATCGGTACAACCGCAGCACAAAAATCTTTGTTTTTCAGCATCCGTCGACTCAAAGCGGATTGGCACTGGGAAGATACTCTACCGGAGGATTTAGCCCGAAACTTAGCGAATCGCTTTAACACTTCGGTTTCTGATGTATTAAACTTTGCTAGAAGAATTGGTAAAACGGATAAATCTCTAAACGTAGCCATAAAGCATGATTCCACAACCCATTTACTCGAACAAATTGCCGATAACAGGCCAGACCCTGAATATACTTTAATGAAGAAAAAAGATGGGCACATTTGGAAAAACCGGTTATCCAAAGCGTTGTCCACTTTACCACCTCGGGAAACATTTATCATCAAGCAAAGATTTTTTTCTGATATTGCACCCACAAGAGCAGATCTGGGGAAAAAATTGGGTCTCTCGAAAGAAAGAGTAAGACAGCTTGAAATAAGAGCTTTAGCGAAGTTAAAGGAAAAATTAAAACCCTTAACAGAAAATGGAGAATTTATAGAAATAACGCACCGTGTGAACCTAAAAAGTTTTATCTAAATTTATTCAGCTAACTCGCGTGAACGATTCTCAGCGGCAATTACAGCGGCATTTACAAGTTTTTCTAACCCACCGGAACCCATAAGGACCTCAAGAGCTGCCTCCGTTGTTCCTCCCGGACTGGTAACATTTTTTCTGAGCATTTCAGGACTTTCACTAGTCTTTCTTGCCATCTCACTACTGCCCGATGCCGTAACAATTGCTAACTGCCTAGCCAAATCGGGGTTTAAACCCAATTCTATTGCAGATTTTTCTAAACATTCAATTAACAAAAAAATATAAGCCGGACCGCTACCTGATATTGCAGTAACACAATCCATTAAGCTTTCTTTTTTTATCCAGCCTACTTCTCCTACAGCTTCCAGCATTTTAGTTGCATTCACCTTTTGTTCGTTGCTCACATTGGAATTTTTATAGGCAACCGTCATGCCCCGCCCTACAGCAGCTGGCAAGTTTGGCATACTTCTAATAATAGAAGCATTTTCTGTTAAAAGAGATTCTAGGTATTTTGTTGACTTACCGGCAGCAATTGACAAAAAAACTGTCTGCGATCTCACAAACCGAAGATATAATGGAACAATATCATCCATTACTTGGGGTTTTACTGCAAAAACGATAATTTCTGGATGGAAATCAGGGTCTATGGAATCAACCGACTTAACGAAATTTATATTGAACCGATTCTGAAGATTATTATCCGCAAGTGGCTCCACTACCCAAACGTTATCTTCAAATAAACCATCTTTTAACCATCCCGCCAATAAGGCCTGACCCATTTTACCACAGCCGACGAGAAGTAACTTTTGATCCACAACCATTTTTTGCCCTATTTAGGGAAAATCAAAGGTTTTCCCGTCAAAAATTTAAGAAACCAGCTGCCAGCATTACGCCTCGCCAATTGTATCGATCATAGCGGCATTAAAAGCCTCTTCTGGAGTTTTACCACCCCAGACCACATAGTTATACGCTGGGTAAAACCGTTCACTCTCCAAAAGCGCTATTTCTACCATATCCTCCACCTGCTCGACACTAGGGCCCGATACGCCTCTTAAAAGCATTGCATGTCGAAATACAGGTAAACCACGTTCGGCCCATAAGTCGAAATGGCCAACCGCCAATTGTTCATTAACCCTTGCCATTAAGTCATTGAATGCAGTTCGGCGATAATCTGGTACCGTCAACTCAAAAGCACACGCAAAGTGCATAGCATTGATTTCATCAAGCCACGAGAAGAATAGTTTATAATCTGTCCAACGGCCCGATAATTCTGCTGCTATCTCATAATCAGCGGGCCTTTCAAAGGTCCACCCCTGCGCTCCTGCAATTTGTTCAATAAGATCTATCGGATTTGAGGAGGAATGGTTCGTTTCTTTAACTGCCGTCACCACCATTTTTTACCCCTCCTAATTCACAAGTAAACTCTCAGTACCTATATCATGAGAATATCTTGTGCCAAATGAATTATTAAATACAAGATATAGGGTGCCAAAAGCTTAGTCGAGGTGCAATAGATGTTTTGAATATAATCTATATTTCCTGTGGAAAACTATAATAAAAGACTAATTTACGTTTTTTTTGAATTTGTCTTTTTTCTGCGAGGGGTTTTTTTTGTGATCCTCCTAGAATTCTTAGAAGGTTCCAAATCTTTAACTCTTTTCAGAATTTCCTCATTTTCTTTACGTGTACGGGCTGCCATCTCTTTTACAGCCTCAAACTCGTCGCGGGTAACAAGATCAAATTTATTTAGCAGCCTTTCCACTTGCTGCCGTACCAGAACTTCAACTTCGCGTCTTATTCCTTCAAGAGTTCCAATGGCACCGCCAGCAATTTTCGCTGCGTCATCGAAAAAACGATTTCGTGTTTGCATAGTTCAAATCCGTTTAAAAAAATTAGCACTGTTATTTTACTAGAGCTACAAATTCTCTATGATAATATGGATATTTTTGACCGTTTAAACAACACTGATTTATAAGAACTGTACAAAATACTCGGCTCGTGTTTAATCCCATACAAAAAATCGTTTATTAACCAATTTTTAGATAGAGCAGAAAAATATGGTAAAGCCTAAAACTAAATCAGATATCGAAATTGCACGTAATGCAAATATGCGACCTGTAGTTGAAATAGCTAAAGAGCGCTTCGGAATAAATGAAAAATATCTTGACCCTCATGGACATTATAAAGCGAAAATATCTCTCGACCATATTGCCGGCCTTCCAGATCGCTCTAAGGCTAAACTGATCCTGGTGACCGCAATGACTCCTACCGCAGCAGGAGAGGGTAAGACTACTACTACAGTCGGTTTAGGGGATGCCCTAAATAGGATTGGGAAAAATGCATCGATTTGTCTTCGAGAACCTTCACTCGGCCCCTGTTTTGGAATGAAAGGCGGAGCTGCCGGTGGTGGCTATGCTCAGGTAGTACCGATGGAAGAAATCAATTTACATTTTACCGGTGACTTTCATGCCATTGGTGCCGCAAATAATCTGCTCTCAGCATTAATTGATAACCACATTTACTGGGGTCATGAACCCGCTTTGGATCCTCGACGGGTAACGTGGCGACGAGTTGTCGATATGAATGATAGGGCGCTCAGGTCAATCGTAACATCACTTGGTGGAGTAGCTAATGGATTTCCGAAGGAAGCGGGATTTGACATAACTGTCGCATCTGAGGTTATGGCAATATTTTGCTTAGCCCAAAGCACGGAGGACCTTAACAATAGACTAGCTAATATTGTAGTTGGTCAAACCCGCGAACGTAAGCCCGTATATGCTCGAGACTTAAAAGCCGATGGACCGATGACCGCTCTTTTAAAGGATGCCATTAAGCCTAATTTGGTTCAAACTTTAGAAAATAATCCTGCCTTTGTCCACGGTGGACCATTCGCCAACATAGCACATGGCTGCAATTCTGTTATCGCAACGAAAACA
>PATI01000053.1 GCA_002712335.1 Rhodospirillaceae bacterium
AAAAAAATTACCGTGCATTATTGTTTTACATGGCTTCGGCAGCAACAGCAGCAGTAATAATGTCATGGGACCGTGCAAAATGCTAAACGATTGGGGTTACGCTGCATTTCGCTTCGATATGCGAGGGTGTGGTGAGAGCGACGGGGAATTTGGCCGTGTTATTTGTCAAGAACAAGTGGAGGATACCCAAGCGGCAATGGATTATCTTCAAGGACGTAAAGAAGTGGATAGCAGCCGCGTTGGTGTTTTGGGTTCCTCCTTTGGTGCTGCCGTAGCGATTTACACAGGTGGAATTGACGATCGTTTTGCATGTGTGATTTCATCGGGTGGTTGGGGACATGGCGAAAGGAAATTTCGTGGTCAACATCCATCAAAGGAGGGATGGCTCAAGTTTACCGATATGCTGGAACAAGGGCGACGGCACAGAGAAAAAACCGGAGAATCAATGATGGTCGATCGTTATGATATTGTTCCGATTCCTGAGCATCTTCGTAACAATTTAGCCCAGCAATCTGTTACCAAATTTCCTGCAGAGGTACCCCAAAGCATGTATAACTTTTGTGCAGAAGACGTTGTCGCGAATATCTCACCGCGCCCACTATTGCTTTTACATTCGTCGGATGATTCCGTTACACCGACCGAGCAGTCAGTAGGCCTTTTTCAAAAGGCTGGACAACCTTGTGATTTGCACCTCTTTGCGGAGACTGACCATTTTATGTTTGCGGAAGACAATACTCGTGTACGTGAAATCGTCAAAAGCTGGATGGACAGCTTTTTTCCAGTGTTGAATTAAATTTTTATGAAAATTAATAGGCATATCAGAGACCAGCTAACTCCTGACGGTATATTACGAGTTGGTCTCAATATGGCAAATAAACTGCTCGTTAGCGGTACAACATCCACAGGAAACCCGGACGGTGTAGCTCCCGATTTAGCTCGGGAACTTGCCAAACGGTTAAGTGTAGATATTTCATTAATAAAATTTTCTTCCCCAGGGGAGTTGGCTGATATGACGGGAAAGAATTACTGGGATATCGGTATGATTGGTGATGAACCAGAACGTGCGAAGATTATTGATTTTTCCAAATCCTATGTTGAAATTGATGCTACTTATATGGTTACTGATGAATCGCCTTTTTTGAATGCTGCCGATATTGACCAGAAACATGTAAGGATAGCCGTCTCAAGTCGTAGCGCTTATGATTTATACCTTTCCCGCCATTTAAAGAATGCTACTCTGGTTCGGGCAAAAGGCGTGCCTGCCGCAGTATCAATTTTTAAAAATGACGGATTGGAAGCCCTCGCCGGACTGCGTCCCGCATTAACAGCCGAGGCGAAAAATATTTCAGGAACGAGGGTTGTCGACGGAAAATTTACCTCCGTGCAACAGGCTATAGGTGTTGAAAAGGGTAAATCGCAGGCGGCTAAATTTATTAATCAGTTTGTTGAAAAAGCTAGAAGTAGTGGTTTAATTCAGCAGCTAATAGATAAACATGGCGTAACCGGCCGTCTATCAGTTGGAACGTCATAGTTGCAATATTAGATAAAAAAAACTGACCTTGATAACCAGTAAAAACTAGCTCAGCGCATTTGATAAACTGGCTGGAAGAGGGTCGACACCTACTACTGTAGTTCGCCGCAAAAGACGTCGTTCCCCCTCTGAAAAATCGGTTCGGGCATGGTTTAGACACCTATTATCCCATATGACAAAATCTTTAGGAGCCCATACATGTTCATAGACGAATTCTGATTTTTCAGAATGGTCTAATAACTGAGCTAGAATCTCTTCATTTTCTGTATCAGACAATTCGACAATTTTATGTGTCATGAGCCGACTGACATAAAGTGCCGTACGATGTGTTTCTTCATGGGAAATAAAAACCGGGTGTTGTCTTANCCCACTCAAAGAGCGATTTGGCGAGTGGGCTCCATTATTAGCGTAATATAGGTGTTCTGCGTGACATTTCTGGAGTTTGTTCTTTAATAAAGTTGGGAGCATTTCAAAAGCCTTATACATGTTGGCAAACAGAGTGTTGCCGCCATATGAAGGAACTTCAATTGCATATAATAATGTGTACCTGAAGGGCTTTTTAGCGAAAGCACCATCGGAGTGAAACATCATCTCACCATCCGGCAAAGAACCAATTGGCTTGCCATCTTTACGTATATTACTAATCAACATTGTGCCGGGATGGCGCACACGATCACTCTCTGGAGCAGCAGTTTTCCGAAGACGTTGGCCAGGCTCCCCAAACCAACGAGTAAATCGCACCTGATCTCCCTCGCTCAATTCCTGTTCAGGAAAAACCAGAACCTGATAATCCAGCCAAGCACGATGGATCTCAGAATATTGTTCTTCCGTCAATTGCTTTCCTAAGTCAACGCCGGTAACCCGGGCGCCAACGGCATCTGAAATTTTTTCTATATGCATTTTTTTACCCGAATTCACAAAATTCTATGCAGTGCTTAAAGTTGCTGGTGCCGGATCATTACCCAATACCGTGGTTCGTCTCAAAAGACGGCGTTCACCACCTGAAAAATCGGTTCGTGCATGATTAAGGCAACGATTATCCCATACTACAAAATCTNCAGGTGTCCAAATATGCTCATAAACAAATTCGTCTCTCTCCGATATTTCAAAAATTTGTTCTAGGGCTTCATCACTCTCCTGTCTGCTTAATTCTTCTATTCGAGTGGTAATTAGACGACTCGCATAAATTGCGGTCCGCCCTGTTTCTTCATGTTTTATAAATAAGGGGTGAATCCTGCTTCCCGTAAGTGATTCAGATGGTTTATCTTTTTGCACACTACCAGCGTAATAAACCTGCTCAGCATGGCAGTTCGATAACCGTTTTTTAAAATCCTCTGGCAGAGCATCATAAGCCTTATACATGTTGGAAAACTTCGTATTGCCACCAAATGATGGCACCTCAATTGCGTAAAGTAATGTGTATCGAAAAGGTCGTTTAGCGTAAGCGCCATCCGAGTGAAACATCATCTCACCATCCGGCAANGAACCGATTGGCTTACCATCCTTTCGAATATTGCTGATTAGCATAATACCCGGATGAGATACGCTATTCCCTTCTGCAGTTGGTACCTTACGATTCCTACCACCCACCTCTCCAAAATTCTCGGTGAATCGGATTTGATCTTCTTCGTCTAGCTGTTGTTCTGGAAAGACAAGGACTTGATAATCGAGCCACGCTTGATGCACCTCCCGTAAAACATCGGGTGTCATCTCTTTTCCAAGATCTATGTTAGTTATCTTTGCTCCTACAGCATCAGAGATTGGCTCTACTTTTATACTCACCATATACCCCTATTGCGCAACTCGTACATGACCGCGGTTGGGCCTTTTCCCCTGAATAACATTCCTCCGGAGCAGCCTCCGTTCACTGGTTGAAAAGTCAGTTCGCGCATGGTTTAAACACCGATTGTCCCACATCACTAAATCACCAAGCGACCACCTATGTTCATATATAAATTCCGGTTTTTCAGAATGATCAAAGAGAAATTCTAAGATTTCTTCACTTTCCTCTTTCGATAATTCATTAATACAGAGTGTTAAGAGACGACTGATAAACAAAGCAGTGCGGCCGGTTTCGTTATGTTCGATAAAGACAGGATGCGAAAACTCACCATTTAAATGCCCTACCGGCTGCCCTCGTTGGACTGTACCGGAATAATAACCATGATGCGCGGAGCAATCAGAAAGCTTAAGCTTCATTTCATCTGCCAAAGTCTCATATGCTGCATACATATTTGCGAATAGCGTATTGCCACCAGTTTCCGGAAGTTCGAGAGCATGAAGCATCGTGTAGTTATAAGGATGTTCGTCGTAGGCACCATCCGTATGAAACATCATTTCACCATCTGGCAGGGAACCAATCGGCTTCCCGTTTTCCCTAATATTGCTAACCAACATGATTGATTTGTCAGCGGTGCCTTTTTCGGCACGTTTGTCGTAACGCTCCCTCTTGGGAAACTCTCCCCAAGTTCGAGCGAATTTGATTTGTTCTTCCTGTGTTAAGTTTTGTTTAGGAATTACCAAAACCTGATAATCCAGCCATGCTTTGTGTAGTTCAGCATGCTCCTCACGGTTAAGAGGAATGGAAAGATCAAGACCGTGTATACGCGCACCAAAACTATCAGTCAGTTTCTCAATTTCCATATTTGTATTCCCCATAAATCATCTAAACAGTCCTTGGAAATGCCGCTTCGGTACGTTTTCCCTGCACCGTTGTTCGCCTTAACAAACGCCGTTCGCCTCCCGAAAAATCTGTCCTCGCATGGTTAAGACATCGATTGTCCCAAATTACGAAATCTCCTGGCGCCCATTTGTGCTCATAAACGAACTCGTCTTTTTCAACATGATCCAATAAGCAATCGAGAATGTCATCACCTTTGGCTTTCGGCAAGCCAAGGAGCGAAGTTGTTAACAATCGACTTATATATAGCACTCGACGTCCAGTTTCCTCGTGACTAGTAAAAACTGGGTGCACATAACTGTCGGGGACAAGACCTATGCCTAAGGATTCTAATATTTCTGGTGTCACATGGCGACCTGCATAATATCCATGTTGTGCTTCAACATTCGCTAGATCTCTTTTTAATTTATCAGGTAAAGAATCAAAGGCCTTATAAAGATTGGCAAACAAGGTATTACCGCCAGACTTGGGCACCTCCAAAGCGTAAAGCATTGTATATCTATAGGGATGCTCATCGTATTGGCCATCAGAATGGAACATCATATCGCCGTCTGGTAAGGAACCGATCGGCTCACCATCTTCTCGGATATTACTGATTAACATTATGGACTCATGTGTACGCCGATCCTCCTCGCGGCGTCCCGCATATCTTTTCCGAAGAGGCATCTCTCCCCAATATTTTGTGAAGGCTATTTGATCCTCTTCTGTCATAACTTGGTCAGGAAAAATCAAAACCTGATAATCCAGCCACGCTTTATGAATCTCCTGAAACTCGGCTTCACCCAAGCCTGAATTAATATTAACATCACGCACGATAGCGCCCGTAGGTGCATCGAGTGGTTCGACCTTAATTCTATTAAAAGCATTCATGAACAACAGTATATGCGAAATTTGCGATCGCTTCAAAGTTAACGAGCAACACCTTGCATGCGGGATACTGCCGAAATAGGATACCCCCTAATAAAACAAATAAATTCAGGGTAAAATTCAATGGCAGTTGATCGTCCAAATCGCAATGCAATCTTAATACTTGGGCCAGATGAAATCAAAGGTCTTATCAATATGGAAGAGGCTGTTGCCGCTATCGCCCAAGGATATAAAGAGGCGGATGAATTTCCTATCGGAAATGCGCCACGGCGCCGCGTACATTCCCCCGATGGTGTTAGGGTTTCTAATTTTCCGGGTGGAATACCAGGTCTTGGTGTCATCGGTTCCCTGACCAGAGGAGAAATGGTCAGCCACGAAGGAAGTAACCAATCTTACCCCTATCGAGAGCACCCGGTATACCTACTGTGGAATTCACAAACCGCAAAGCTAGACGGAATGATGATGGGAGAAATTTTTGATGAACGTACTGGCTTTACTAGCATCATGGCCTTTCGTACAGGTGCAACGACCGGTGTCGGTGTGGATGCGCTAGCGCGGAAAGATTCTAAGGTCTTTGGCCTTTTTGGTTCTGGTGGACAAGCAGTTAATAAAATTCTAGCAATCGACGCTGTGAGAGATATTGAAAAGATCAAGGTCTATAGCCGCAATGCAGAAAACAGGATTGCATTTTGCAAAACGATGGCTCCGCTAATTGAAAAAGAAGTTATACCGGTTGAAACACCAGAAGAAGTTATCAAAAATTCTGATGTCGTAATTTCTGCCACAGACTCAAATATTCCAGTCTTTGATGGCGCTCTATTGGAGCCAGGACAACACGTGGTAACTGTAGTTGGTTCAAATAGTGCCCTGGTAGAAGGGGGTTGGCTTAAAAGTGGAAGACGTGAAAACGACGATGAGACCGTTAAACGGGCCGATGTAATAGTTGTTAACCACGTCGAGTCAGTAACCATGGAAAAGCAGGCTGGTCTTTATGACCCCATTCAACAAGGTATTATTTCCGAGGAGGATATTAATTCGCTGGGGGCAGTGCTTACAGGAGGGCACCCGGGCAGAACATCTGAGGAACAAATTACCTACCACTTTAATAACAATGGGACCGCAGCAGCCGATATGGCGCTTGCTAAAATAGTTTTTGACCGCGCCAAAGAGCTTGGCCGTGGAACAGAAATGGATATACCAGTGCCTGGCACCCAATAAAAACATATACGTTCGAAAATAAGCTCCCGTTAAGTTTTTTATAAATATTTTATAAATGTTTGAGTTTCTTTTAGCCTCCGATCAACCTTTTGAAACCTTAAACTGGTGGATGATACTTACGGTTGCTCTGGTGCATGCTGTTGGTTGTTTTATCCGCGGAGCCTATGGGTTTGGCTCCAATATGCCAATAGTTGTCGCGACCACATTTATAATTGGTCCACATCACGCGATCTTATTGGCGCTAATGACCACTATTATATGCCAAATACATCTGATGCCATCCGGTTTCAAAACTGCGGACTGGCAGGTTGCCAAGACACTTATACCTGGCATGATAATCGGAAGTTTATTTGGAACCTGGGCCTTTACATTCCTCTCTGGAATTAGCCTCCAAATTATCCTTGGCATTTTAATCGTGGGTATCATTGTAATGGATACTTTTAAATTGGTGGAAAAACTTACCAATAAATTTGAGATTCGTTCTCCGAAAATAACTGGAAGCTTCTCATTCATTAGTGGAACGATGGGAGGGTTGAGTGGGGCCGGAGCATTTTATTTTCTTGTTGTCTATCTCAAACACGCCTGTCCTACGCCCATAGCGTTAAGAGGGACCAACGTTATGCTGGCAACAGTGACAATGTCTATACGAGTAACCGCTCTAGCTTTTGCAGGAATGATAACACCGACACTGATTACAGAAGGATTGCTGCTTAGTCCGATTGTTTGTTTAGCAACCTGGTTAGGCGCACACGCATTCAAGGTTTCCAGTTCCGGCCGTTTCTATTTTACCTTACAAGTCCTACTTATATTGGGGGCTGTCGTATTAATTTTTAAAGGAGTGAAGGAGGTACTAGTTGGCTAATAAACCTTGGCAATTTTCAATAAAGTGACCAAAAGCGTCTCTTTGCACCCAAAAACTACTTTTAATAAGCTTCTAAATTAATTGATTACATCTCAGAAAGGCTTCGTATCACCCTCAATGGTTGTTCGTAGCATAAGTCGTCTCTCACCATCTGGAAAGTCTCTGCGAGCATGGGAAGAACAGCGATTATCCCACAGCAGTAAATCACCAACTCTCCAATTATGCTCGTAAACAAACTCCTCTTTTTCGGAATGATCAAATAATTCATTTAGAAGTTTATCACTATCTTTCCTGGGAATTCCGACAATTTCTTCCGTCATAAGACGGTTGACATATACTGCCTTCCGCCCTGTTTCCTCATGGGTCCGAAAAACAGGGTGTTCCGATTTAGAAAATGCAATGGTACCTCTATCATCACCTTTCTGAGTAGAACCATAATTATAATGATGTTTTGCCTTGCGACCTTCGAGTGGTTGTCGAATTTTTTCCGGCAAACTATCGTAAGCTGCGTAACCGCTTGCGAAAAGGGTTTGTCCACCATAACTAGGAATTTCCACAGAATAAAGCATTGTACCCTTGTGCGGGACCTCGGCGTGTAACATGTCATGGTGAAACATCATTTCCCCGTCCGGTAAGGCACCAATCGGTTCACCATTTTCCCTGATATTGGAAATCAGCATAACGTTTGGCAGTAACTTGTCGTAACCAACCGGATATTCATTGGCCGGACGCGCAAGATAACCTATTTCTCCAAAAAACTCCGTCGCTCTTAGCTGTGCTTCCTGATTTAATTCCTGACCACGAAATAACAAAACAATATGTTCAAGCCATTCCTGCTTGAGGCTAGACATCGTTTCGGTACTTTGTTCTTTACTCAGATCTATGCCTGTTATTTCTGCTCCAATGTGTGGGGTCAATTTCTTTACTGAGAACGGTATTTGATCAATCTCCATAATTTAGACTTTTAGCTCGGTTGCCGAACCATTTCGAGAATTTTAGTTATGGCTTCATCTCCCTTGCCCATTGGATCAACTCTTTTAAATTTCTCACGCGCATCGGCCCGCCAGGTCGGCGGTTTAGTTGCATCGATGCCCATTTTTCCACCGATCCGCATTACCGTATATTCGTCTCCTACCTCCGGTATTACTGCATCCAGTGGATGTAAGCGCGAATTATGTTGAATTTTAACATGTTGTGATGGGTCAACTCTCGTTGTCATTGCCCAGAGAACGTCTTCTGCGTTATAGATATCAACGTCTTCATCGACAGCAATGACTGTCTTAACATGTAAATTGGGACCCGAAAGCGCGGCCATTAGCATATCATTAACCTGCCCATCCCACTTTGCCTCTACCTGGACAATCATCAAAAACTGTGAGGCCCAGGGCGGCACAAATACATCAATCACGTTGGTATTGCCCTGAGTATCTCTCAAACGATTATAGTAAGTTGCTTCCATGGGTAAAGTTATCAAGGGCTGGTGGTCCGTAAACCAAGTCGCCTGCATGTGACGAAAAATAGGGTCCTTTCGGTGAGTGATAGCTGAACACGTAAACACTGGGGCAGGTCCCTCTGCGCCAAATCCAAAATTTGTAAACTCACCGAACGGCCCTTCCATCATACGCTCAGTTGGATGGACTGTTCCCTCTATTACAATCTCAGCGTGAGCCGGCACTTCTAAGTCAATAGTCTCGCATTGCACCATCTCAATATCCTCACCGAGTACTCCGGCGGCATATTCTAGTTCATCAAAATCCTTATGGATCCCCGACCAATTCGACATGATTTCATAAACAGGATGGAGACCAATCGCGAAAGCCATTGGCATCGGCTCATCGCGTTCCACATACTTTAAATAGTGTTGATAATTGTGTCGCGCTGCCATCCAAAATGGCGCCTTGTGCGGGTCATCTGTCAACTGAACACGCAAGATGGACTCGTTGCGTATACCAGTCTCGGGGTCACGGGTGATCGTAACACCAGAACCTAAATACCTACCAGCATCACCGTGACTGTGAATTGGAATAGGTAATTTCC
The DNA here is from genome assembly GCA_002712335.1 of Rhodospirillaceae bacterium. The sequence continues at coordinate 9,196 of PATI01000053.1, forward strand.
TAAGATCCGCATCCTTACCTATTAATTTTACTTCTTTAACGGGTCCATCCTGAACCATCACTGACTTGCCACTGCCAGCAGCCATCTGCTTGGCAAGGTAGGGGCATACTTCATTATCGTTTTCGAGACCCAATGCTGCAGCCTGCCCTTTCCGATCTTTGATAAGGATATCGGTCAATCTCCAATCTTCAAAGCCCTCCAAATTATGGAACATTAGCGGATGTCGACTTTCAGAGCATAGGTAACCCACCTGTTTTATAGGATCGATAGGGTCGTGAATATTTAGAATTCGATTATCAATATTTTCAAGAAACGATCTTAGTGTATGCGGCATTTGGGTTCTCTCCTTTTACAAATATAAGATTGGGGAACCAATGCGCCTCTGTCAACTTTGTCTGTTTAATAGGTTAGGGGTTTTCGAGTTCCTCACTTCCGTGTACACAGATCTTATTTAAAATGGTTGTTTCTTTTTAACGAAAACATAAGGTAAAAGGATGAGTGATAGCAAAAGTTATGACTATATTATTGTTGGGGCGGGCTCCGCCGGTTGCGTTTTAGCAGGGCGCTTGAGCGAAGATCCATCAGTTAACGTCCTTATACTCGAGGCAGGCGGTAGCGATAAAGATCCGCTAATCCAGATACCTCTAGGTATGGGTAAAATGCACCAACACCGGATGCACGATTGGGGCTTTGATGCGGAGGCCGAAGAAAGTGTTAACGGCCGAAAAATCGAAGCCATGCGGGGAAAGGTCCTTGGTGGCTCTAGTTCAATTAACGTTATGGCTTATGTCCGAGGTCATCGCGGAGACTATGATCGTTGGGCACAAAAGGGAGCTACAGGCTGGTCTTATGAAGAAATTTTACCCTATATGAGGCGATGTGAAGACTGGGAAGGGGAAGAAAATAAATACCGTGGAAAAGGCGGTCCAATAAGAACACAGTGGGCTAAAAATGATGACCCTTTGCTCGAGGACTGGAAACAGGCCTGCGTCGATGCCGGATATAAACTTACCGAAGATTACAATGGTGGTGATACAGAGGGTGTAGGTGTTTCACAATCCACCCAACGTGGCGGAGAACGGTGCTCGGCCGCAGTTGCTTATCTTCATCCTGCAAAATCTCGGCATAATTTAAAAATTGAAAAAAACGCTTATGCCACCAAAATTTTAATGAACGGCAACAAAGCCATAGGCATTGAATATTCCAAAAATGGCAAATTAATCAAGGCAAACGCAGATCGTGAAGTTTTAATTTCTGGGGGAGTTTTTGGTTCCCCGCAGCTTTTGATGCTTTCTGGCATCGGACCAGCTGATCACCTTAATGACGTCGGTATTGAGCCAGTTGTAGACCTCAAAGGAGTGGGCAAAAACCTTCAAGACCACATGGCTTGTCTCGTACACTATACTAGACCCAATGCAGGAAAATTTCGGGACTTGATGCGTTTTGACCGAATGGCTATCGCCATGCTACGAGCTTATTTTTTCAAGAACGGGCCTGCGACAGTACTTCCAGGTGGCTTACACGGCTTTATAAAAACCCGCTCGGAATTGGCTGTCCCAAATATGCAGTTAATGTTTCGAGGCGCAGCACCGCACGCTCATTTATGGTTTCCAGGAATAAAGAAAGCTTATACTGATGGTTTTGGCATGAGGCCAGTTCTGTTACACCCCGAAAGTCGTGGTGAGGTCCTCCTGCGATCCTCGAACGCAAAAGATAAACCACGTATAATTCAGAACTTTTTTTCGAGCCCCAATGATATTGCTGTTTTGCGGGAAGGCGTTAGGCGTATCCGAGATATAATCAGCCAACCTGCACTAGATCATTGGCGTGGAGTAGAAGTTGCTCCGGGTCAGGATATTCAAACCGATGAGCAAATTGATAACTGGATACGTCAGACTACAGTGACTGCCCACCACCCTTCTTGCACATGCCAAATGGGGACCAATGAGGATGCAGTTCTTGACCCTGAACTCAAAGTTCGAGGTGTAGAAGGATTGCGCGTCGTTGATGCTGCTGCGATGCCAGATTTGGTATCAGGGAACATCAATGCCGCAGTTTTAATGATAGCAGAAAAAGCTTCTGATATGATCAAAGGAGTTGACCCCTTGCCGGCTGCAGAGGGAGCTTAACCCCTCCCTTCGGCCCAATGGGTGTGAAATGATCCCTCACGATCTATTCGGCGATATGTATGCGCACCAAAATAATCTCGCTGAGCTTGTATCAAGGCAGTCCATAGTCTTTCTGATTTCAGAGCATCAACATAATTTATAGCTGAGGCCATTGTTGGAACTGGTAGACCCGCCCGGATAGCACTGGAAACCGCGTTTCGTAATCCTTGCAATTCCTTGTTCAAATATTTGCCAATATCCGAACAAGAAAATAAATGATTTAGATTGGGGTTCTTGATATAGCTCTGGTTAATTGTGTTTAAAAAACCAGAGCGAATTATACAGCCGTGTAGCCAAACCTCGGCAATTTCGTCCTCCTTTTTTGGCCATCCATAAGATTTCATCCCGGCAGAGAGCAGTGCAAATCCTTGAGCTAAACAACACCAGAATGTAGCTATCAAACCACATTGTATTTCTTTAATAGTTGAGTGCAGATTGCTAGAATCTTCCCAACCTATTTTTACTATTTCTCTCCTTTCCTTCTGGTTTCCCGACAAGCTGCGTGCAGCAACGGCCTCGTAAATGGACGGTACAGGAATCCCAAGGTTCATAGCCTCATTAACCATCCAGCGCCCCGTACCCGTTTGATCTGCACTATCGTCAATAAATGCAATTAAATGGTCACCGGATTCTTCTTCTTTCTTTAAAATTTCAGCGGTAATGCCAATCAAATACGAATTCAATGCCCCCTGCTGCCAATCGTCAAATACGGAAGCACAGTCCACATGATTTAGACGCAAGCCTTGGTTTAGCAAAAGATAGGCCTCGCCAATTGCCTGAAGCAGACCATATTCTATGCCATTGTGAACCATCTTTATAAAATGCCCTACTCCCCCAGAGCCAAAATGTTTACAATATATTTTCTTATCGTCTGCTGCCGCTATCGCTTCCAGAAACTCTCTAACGGCTTTGAAACATTCCTTCGGACCTCCAACCATGATAGAGGCCCCCGATAGTGCGCCTTGTTCACCCCCGGAAATACCGGCCCCAATATAACCCAACCCCAATCTCTTTAAGGCTGATACTCTCCGTTCTGTATCAGAAAAATGGGAATTTCCTCCATCAATTATAATATCGCCTTTTTCGAGATAGCCGGTTAACTGATTAATGATTTCATCTACTCCACTTCCAGCCTTTACCATCAGTAGTATCTTGCGCGGAGGTTCTAGTTCCGCGACTAACGAGGGAAGAGTCGGAGCTTGATTGGCGCCAATCGGTGGCAAAAGAATCTTTGGCGATACCGGCTCAAATGCTGTTACAACGAACTCATTTCGTACCAAAGTTTCAACAATAGCCGAGCCCATAGTACCGAGGCCGATTACCCCAATTTGTGATTTTCTATTCATTTCCATTAATTGCCCCTAGCAAGACACTTAGCTAATATACTGAAAATACTTTATTCAGTACTGGGTAGCATATCTTGTTCCCAATGTGCAGAATACAACCAAATTAGTTCTGGGGTTATGCTATCCAGACGGGGAATGAAAATAATGAAGTTTTCTCTTTTTATGATGCCATGTCATCACCCTAAGGAAAATCCTGCTCTTGCATTTCAGCGAGATATTGACCTGATTCATTTGGCCGATAAGCTGGGTTTTGACGAAGCCTTTATTGGCGAACATCACTCAGGTGGCTGGGAAACAATGCCTGCTCCGGAAATGGCGCTATCCATGGCCGCCGCAAAATCACAACGAATACGCCTCGGCACCTCAGTTTTTAGTGCTCCCTTTCATCACCCCTTTTACCTAGCTGAGCGAATGGCTTTTCTTGATCATCTAACATACGGCAGAGCTATTCTAGGTGTAGGGCCCTGTAGCTTGGTTACAGACAAAATTTTATTCAATATGGAAGAAGAAGCACTAGTCCCGATGTTACATGAAGCTGTCGATGTCATCGTTCGTTTGTTAGAATCTGAGGATCCTGTCAGCCATAGAGGCGAATTTTGGAAATTTGACGATTTGCAACTGCAATTAAGGTCATTCCAAAAGCCTCGTTTACCAATCGCAATGCCATCTGCCGCTACTCCAGCTAATCTAGAAATGATTGGACGAAACGATATAATTTGGCTCTCCCCGACGGGCAAGAACCGCCCCGATGCTAGAAAAAATTGGGAGATAGTTGAGAAAGGGGCTAGAGAAGCTGGTAAAGTTGCTAATCGTGATAACTGGCGGATAGCCACGTACATGTATCTCGCTGAAACAAGAGAACAAGCGTGGGATGAAGTGCGTGAGGGTATCATGCGTGAAGCTGAATATTTTTCCGCTATTGGTCTTCAAGGTCACTATGCAGAGTATGAGGGACAGCCCTTTTCTGAATTCACACCTGAGAGTTGCGCAGATCGTCGGGATTGGGTTATCGGAACACCCGATGACGCAATTGGATGGATTGAAGCCAAAATAAAAGAAACCGGTGGGTTTGGAGGCATGCTGCTCCACAGTCCGGAATGGACCGACCGATTTAAATGGGAAAGATCAATGGAAATGTTTGCCCGCTATGTAATACCTAATTTTCAAGGCCACAATGTCAATTTCAAGCGCGAGTGGCAGGCTATTAAGGTCAAAACCAAAAACGGAAAGATAAATCGCAATATCGGAAATCGTCCCAGCAACCTCAGTATGACAGAACCTAATAAAATTAAACCTATCAAACCAAGATTAGTGGCCCGAAAATAATTAAAACAAAAAGATTCCTATCATAAGCATTTGCAATGCCTCCATTAATGTTCTTAAATCATTAAAAAAGATAGGGTTATTTCATTTTTATTACAAAACAGGGGGTAAGTAATGATAAAAGTAAAAACCATAATTTCTGTATTAACATGCATTATTGGCGCATCATCTATGATGCTGTCTTATGCTAAAGCTGATGCCGTTGCCGACTTTTATAGGGGAAAAACAGTAACTTTAGTCGTGGCATTTGGTGCAGGTGGCATGTATGGCCTCAATGCCCGTATCATGTCACGACATATAGGAAAACATATTCCCGGCAACCCAAATATCATTGTCACACACCGGTCGGGTGCTGGCGGCAGTAAGGCTGCAAACTATATGTATACAGCCGCGCCTAAAGACGGCAGTTATATGGCTGAACTTTCTAAGGATACTGCAGTTGCTCAAGTGTTGCGGCCGAAAAAGCTCAAATATAACGCTGCAAAGTTTAACTATCTGGGTCGCATGATGCCCTACTCGGCCGTGTTTATGGTTTGGCACAAGCGGGGCATTCGGAAGTGGCAGGATGCTCTAAAAAAGGAAGTCATTCTAGCTAATTCTGGTGTATCCTCGCATTCCTACTTAGAAGGAGCCGCGCTTCGTAAATGGGCCGGAATGAAACTTAAGCTAGTTAAAGGTTATCGCGGTGCGGCCAATATGTATAAGGCGATGGAAAGCGGCGAAGTACATGCTCGAATTGGTGCATGGTTCAGCCTCAAGGCAAAAAAACCCCAGTGGCTTCGGGATAAAAAGGTTGACATAATATTGCAGACTGGTTTGAAGAAAGCGCCAGATCTTCCTAACACTCCATTGCTACTCGATTTTGCACGCAACGAGGAAGAACGTAAAATGGCAACATTACTCGAGCTGGGTTCACCAGTTGGTTGGGGTTTGTCAGTACCACCAGGAGTGCCACAAGGAAGAGTAAAAGCACTTAGAACCGCTTTCAGTAAAATGCTAAAAGACAAAGCGTTTATTAAAGATGCTTACAAAAAACACAGTATGGTTGATGGAGCGAGCGGCGAATTTGTTCAAAACGCGGTCAATCAAGCGTTATCCGCCGACCCAAAATTAGTTAAAAAAATCCGAGCGTTAGCCGGTTTTAAATAAGTCATGGACATAGGGTCTAGAAAAAGGGGTGCTAAGAAGCACCCCTTTTTTACTAATTTAGAAAACCTATAAGCGTTTGTAATCAGGATACCGATCACTGTAATCAATACCAAAAACATCCGCTGAGTTTTCAGCTAGAATCTTTCGTTTTTGCTTTTCATCTAGGAACGGAAGATCATAAATGACACTCGGCACATCCATATCCCAGTGGGGATAATCTGAAGCGTAGAGGAGTGTATTCTCGGCATCAATTAATTCAAAGGTATGCTCAAGTTGTTCCGGGTGCATCGCTTCACAGGGTTGAGAACTGTAATACATATCTTTCATATATTCAGATGGTAGTTTCTTTAGGCCCGCCGCCTCAGATGTCCGCATCATATATTCATGATCGAGGCGCTGCATCAAGAAAGGTATCCAGGCAAGTCCTCCTTCAGCCCATATTACCTTTAATTTCGGGAATCGTTCATTCAACCCATTGGTTACCCAATTAGCGACATGCACCATCACATACCACGGAAAAGACAATGAATGAACAGCAATAAAGCGGCTGGAGTGTCTTAGATGAGAGCCACTCCAATTGGTACCTGAATGGAAGGATAGCGGCTTACCCATTTCTTCCATCAGCGAGTAACATTTCATCAAATCGTCTGAATGCACCGCCGTATCACGTACTGATGCGACACAAAAACCAGCGACGTCTTTATGCCCTCCAAATTCTTCAATAATTTCATAGGAGCCTCGGTGGTGATTAAAAGGTAAACAAATTAGTGCTTTTATCCGCGGAGAATTTGGCAGTACCGTCTCGACAAGCCATCGGTTATAGGCCTTAGCAAGACGGTATTCGATCTCCGCTTCAGGGTGCAGCCCAAGCCCCAACATAGGGCCTGGAAATAAGCAAGTATAATCAACACCCATGGCGTCCATCCAGCGATGGGTGATATGGGCATTACGATGTTGCCCGTCTCCGGGGGTTAGCTCCGTGCGCCGTAAAGGATATCTTGTAATTCTTCCGCCACGATCTTGGTATCCAATCCGCCCGCCACCAAAAATCCCAGCAGGCTTTCCCCGTGCTTTTTCACTTTCTGCTAATTGCTTTATGACTGGGTCATCCAGATAGTCTATAATCTCCGCGGCCGATTCACTTTCGTAATGATGTGAATCACAATCAATAATTGGAAATGTATCAAACTTCCGTGCATCCCGTTGCCGCGCAGCATTCTTCAGAAGCTTGCTAGTATCCATTGACTCGACGCTCATCGAGTAGAATTTATCACTACTAGGTAGTTCCATGATTTAGTCCCCCTGCAGGTTCAATTCAAAAAACATTTTTATCCACTCTAAGCTATTCTGTCATCTGGAAGGTGTGGAAACGCGCTATGCTCATGCGGTAACCTTACTGGCATTGCTGGCCCAACGTAAGAAGGATTTAACTGGTCTAGGCTCGTTACTCCCAGAAGACCCATTGTTCTCTCAATCTCAATTTCCAGCAGTTCCAAACATTTAATCAATCCCTCCGCATTACCTGCCCCAAGCGCCCATGCCTGTAAACGACCAATCGCAACAGCATCGGCGCCAAGCGCGATTGCCTTTAACATATCGCCAGCCCTCGTAAACCCTCCATCTATTATTACCTGACACCTGCCATCAACGGCCTCTACAATTTCTGGGAGCGTGTCAATGTTTCCATAAACGTGGTCCAATTGACGGCCACCATGATTGGAAATATAAACACAATCAACTTTATGCTCCACAGCAATGGCCGCATCTTCAGCTGTCATGATGCCCTTTACTATAAAGGGTACATCTCCAATTGTATCCTGAACGAGCTTCACGGTATCCCAGGTAATACCTTTTTGGAAATCACGTTCCGGAACATTTCTTAGGGCAAGTTGCGTAGGACTTAAACGTTCTCGGTTTCCATAAAAGGAAGAATCCACTGTTAGAGTGATAGATTTATAGCCAGCATCAACGGCCCTTCTCGCAAGCGCCTTAATCCAATCATCATCACCTCGCACATAAATCTGAAATGATTTCGGGTGGGGACTATTTTCTGCAATTTCTTCAAGGCTTGGTTGTGTAACTGTGCTAATAAAATTTATTGTACCAAATTCTTCCGCTGCGGTATCAACATCCTTTGCACCGTTTGGTGTCCATTTGTGAATACTACCCATCGGTGCCATTAGCACCGGGATTCGAATTTTATCACCCAAAAAGTCTACACTTGTATCAATTTCCCTTACGTCACGACAAACGCGAGGACGAAAGGCAAGACTATCAATCGACATCCTGTTTCGACGCAGGCTCGTTTCTGTTTCTGCAGCACCGTTGATATAATCCCAATTATCCTGGCTCAGATTGCGTCGAGCCATCAGTAGCATTTCATGTACATTATTAAAATAGACGGACATGATTGGTCTCCCATCATATAAATTAAACCCAAATTTTAACGTAATCTTAATTGGTTTTCAAAAATGGTCCACCTTAAGAAAAATTTGTTTAGTAGGGTATGCTCCCTGCAATGGATGTACGATGTAATTTCCGAATGTCATAAGGTTTCAACCCACCACAGGCCAAGTGAATAGTGGCACTGTTATCCCAAAACACTAGGTCCCCTACCTCCCATTTATGTTGGTAAATAAATTCTGGTTTTTTCTGATGTTCAAATAATTCATCCAAAAGACGTTGTCCTTCGATATTATCAATACCATCGATAGCTACAGTGAAGCGTGGGGAGACATAAAGCGATTTCTGTCCTGTTATAGGATGTGTTCGAACCATTGGGTGAAGGGAGTCCGGTACTTTAATGTCGTAATACTCATTCACGTCACGGTCGAATGTGTCAGATATTCCGGCGCGCGGGTTTTTGCGGCGATCACGAATATGGATCGCCTTAAGATTACCAATTCGCATTTTGGTATCTTCTGGCAATGCAGCAAAAGCAGCATACATATTCGCCCAAGCAGTATCCCCACCTTCTTTCGCTACCTCTATCGCATGAAGCATCGAACCAAAGCTCGGTTTTTGTGCGTAAGTTAGATCGGAGTGCCAGTGTGACCCAGCATAAGCATCCGTCGCCCCTTCTGCTTTACCATCAATTATACGGTTGGAGAGTATGAGAATTGGCGGATATTCAGGATGCAAAAACTCGCCAGATACACGTACAACTAATTTTCCAAAGCGTTCACTAAACGCGACTTGTTCTCCCGGTTCCAAACTCTGATCACGAAATACCAATACCAGATGCTCATGCAAAGCAGACTTGATTGCCGCGATAAGCTCGTCATCACAGGACGAGGAAAGCCTTACGCCTGTTATCTCGGCGCCAAGGGCCTTGGGATAGGGGGATATAGTTATTGACATGACTTCTCTCCATCAGGACACCGCAAACTTATTATGCATTAACCTCTAAAGACACTTTGCCAGTGTAGGAAGTCTAGCCTAATTGCTCCTGCTAAAGAAGACTGAGGTCGGAAACAATTCAAAACCTTTACATAACGGAGACATATCAGCATCCTATATATTCAAAATCAGGGAGTTTATTTTGAAACTATCAATCGCATTGGAATTATATGAGAGGCACATGCCCTTTTTTACTGGGCAAATAACAGCACCTGAAGGTATCACCTTAAATGTTCTGGAGATTGGGGAGACCCTCGAACGACGACACGGCTTAGACCGGCATCACAGAATGTTACGTGATCTAGAGTTTGATATTTGTGAAATGTCTTTAGGGTCATACATCTTAGGACTTTCTCGCGATCCAAACTTTCCGATGGTCGGTATACCCGTATTCCCACGTCGCTATTTCTCAGCAAGCCAAATCTACATTAACGCCAATTCTAAAATTAAAACACCACGAGACCTGATAGGCCGCAAAGTCGGCATTACTGCCTTTCAAGTAACGCTATCAGTGCTCGCTAAAGGCGACCTCAAAAGAGATTATGGTGTAGATTGGCGTGATATTAATTGGCACTGTATGCGTCCAGAGCAATTACCCGTTGAGTTTCCGGACGGCGTATCCGTGCAACGTATACCGGAAGGCGCTGATATCGGTGAAATGCTCGCTGTCGGCGAGATTGATGCTCTAATTTGTCCGCAACCTCCCGCGAAATCACTGAAATCATTGGCCGCAGCCGGTGATAAGATAAGACGACTCTTTGTTGACCCTGAAGCAGAAGATGAGCGCTATTTTAAAAAATATGGTTATTTTCCGGTGATGCACCTGCTTGCAATGCGGCGCGATACATTCGAAAAAGTGCCAGAGATGCCGACCGCCATGATTGAAATGTGGAATCGGTCAAAAGATATTGCCTATGGCTATTATGAAGACCCCGCCTATGCTCTACTCGCGTGGACATCCAATATTTTTAAGGCACAGCGTGAACGAATGGCATCTGATTTATGGCCTTCCGGTATTGCGGCCAATCGCAAAAATCTACAGACTTTCCTAAATTACTGTAACGATCAGGGACTTATGGATCGCCTGCTCAGTGTCGAAGATCTGTTCGCAGAATCTGTTAGGAATAGTTAATGAATTTATAGGCCTTACGCTATGAATATTGGAGGAGTTAACAAAACTATCGAAACCGACGTCCTTGTAATCGGAGGGGGTGGGGGTGGATTAAGGGCTGCCGTCGCAGCTAATGCTGCCGGAGCTCGGGTTTTAGTCCTATCAAAGGGTATTGTTGGCAAAAGTGGCTTAACCCAAACCGCAGTGACTGGCTTTCAGGTGGCCTTTGGCTATGCCGACGCCCGCGACAATCCGGAAGTCCATTATGGCGATAGTATTCGCGGAGGTTATGGTCTTGCCGACCCTGATCTTGCTCGCATTTTTTGCGATGAAGCAATCGCCGCTGTAGAAGATATTGAAACCTTTGGAGCTCGTTTTGATCGCGAAGAAAATGGTAATTTAATCCAACGAAAGTTGGACTCATCGCAAACTTATCCCAGATCAATCAAGAAAGGAGACTCTCTTGGTACTCCTATTATGCAGGCGCTCCGCCGTGAAATGAATAAACACAAGATACCTCGTATGCACGAAATACTGGTGACCAGGTTGCTTAAGGACGGGGATAAGGTCTGCGGTGCAATAGGCCTTGATTTCCAAAAGGGTGAAATCATTGAATTTCGCGCGGGGGCAATCGTCATGGCTACTGGGGGGGCTGGAGAGTTATTTCCTTGTCATAGTAATACCCCCGATTCCACGGGTGATGGCTTTACTCTCGCTCTCAATGCCGGAGCGGACTTGGTAGATATAGAATTCTTGCTAATGTTAGGCCATGCCGTGCTGCACCCTGCTACAGTGCGCGGCGTTTTGTTCACTTTTCAATACCTGCTAACTAAAGGCGCCAAGCCGCTGTTTAATTCAGAAGGGGATTCATTTCTCTCCAACTACGACCCGGAAGGTAGCGATAACCCAGCTAGGCACATCTATGCCCGGGCCATCTATGGCGAGGTTCGAGCGGGGCGCGGGAGCCCACATGGTGGGGCTTTCTTTGACCCGGGATCAATCTCTAGAGAAACATTGATGGCCTCTCTTCCATCACAAACCAAATATCTGGAATCGTTTGGCGTTGATATAACAAAGCCCATAGAAGTTGGTGCGGCAGCACATTACGTTTGTGGCGGTATAAAAATTAATACCCAATCACAGTCAACTGTGCCCGGTTTATTTGCAGTCGGGGAGTGCTCCGGCGGGCCCCACGGAGCTGGTCGTATAGGCGGCAATTCCCTAACCGAAATATTAGTCTTTGGAAAACGTGCAGGAGTCGAAGCTGCAGCATTTGCCAATATTGAAAATACCGGCTTACCTGAAAGTGATGAAGTTTCATCAGAGGCGAATAGGGTAATTTCATATCTCAGCCAAGAACGCACTGGAGAACGGCCGAACGTAATCAAGGCACGCTTGCAAAAACTAATGAATGATTATGTCGGGGTAGTCCGCAATGAAGAAGGTCTAATTGATACTATCACTGAATTTGAAAGAATAGAGAAAGAAGATTTACCTTCAATGTCAATTGCGGAAAGTAACCGAGTAGGAAACTATGATTGGATCGAGGCATTAGAGGTTACCGCAATGATTACGTTGGCACGGGCTATGGCAGGAGCTGCTCTTCTAAGGACAGAAAGCCGCGGTGCACATTACCGCGAAGATTTTCCCGCAATCGATGATGAAAACTGGTTGCGGAATATTCTAATCCGCCGCAACCATGTCAGAGACGCGTTGGTTTTTGAGACTAAAGACCTTAAACCCGGGCCCGAATACACAAGCGCCCTTACTGGTGCCAAGTAAATGGCAAAACTCAATATTACACTCTACCGTTTTGATCCAAATTGTGACAGCGAATCGCGTCTACAGAGTTACGATATCAACTCTGATGGTCCTCTATCTGTGCTACAGGCAATAAGACATATCTATCATAATATTGACGGGACGCTGTCTTTTCGTAATTCCGATTGCCGGCGTGGCGTGTGCGGAATTTGTTCGATGATGATTAATAAACGGCGTCAATTGACTTGTATGTGTCTTGCAAAGGATGGAATGATAGTAGAGCCCCCTCCTAATAAAACCATAGTGAAAGATCTTGTATTTGAGACTGATTAGAGGAGCTCTCAATTAACCGATTGAAAAACATCAGTATAAGTGAAGTATCAAGCCTAAGGAATTCATGGTACGGCCGAAATTTGATTTACCGATAAGGTTTGCAAAGATTTTAAAAGTTTAAAGAACGCCGATTATTAATGCCCCAATTACCAAATATGCCTCAGGCTGTTTTCTGGACGATTATCTCATCAATTCTGGTGATAGCCTATACCTCCACCGCAAAATACCTTGCCATGGAAGAGCTTCCAGTCCCGGTAATTGTTTTCTTCCGTTGCCTATTTGGTTTGGTTTTTTTCGTGCCTTGGTTGCTTAATCACGGTGTTGCAGGACTCTCTACAAAAAAACCGTTCCTTATGGCCTCAAGAGGCTTTTTTACAATGATCGGTCTCTATTGCCTGTTCACTGCTCTATCTCAAATGCCAATTTCTGATGTCATAGCCATCCAATATACCAAACCGATCTTCGCAACCTTTGCCGCAGTCCTTGTACTTCACGAAATTATGACAAAATCCCGTTGGATTGGAGTTTTTATAGCGTTGGCAGGAATGCTTCTAATTGTTCGGCCTGGTTTTGAAGAGTTCAACATGGGCTTCCTATGGGCCATCGGTGCAATGATATCCGGCGCCTATACAACCATTTCTGTCAAGTTTTTAACACGGACTGAAGACCCAGATAAAATAACGGCATGGATGGTCATTGGCATGACTGTCTCATCCGCGATCCCGGCTTTCTTGGTTTGGGAATTACCAGGCTTAGAACAACTAGGATGGCTCGCCTTCGCCGGTTTAGTTGCAAATGGTTTTCAACAAACTATGGCTCGGGGATACGCCCATGCGGACGCTACAGCAATCATGCCATTTGAATTTTCTCGACTTATCTTTGCCTCCATCTCGGGTTATCTATTTTTTTCTGAAGGACTAGGTATTTTGACATGTGCCGGAGCGATGTTAATCTTTTTATCTGGCCTTTTTATTGTTCGTTCTGAAAATAATTCAGCTCCAAACCCAAAAAAACAATAGCAAGACTTATTAGATCTCCGCGGGTGATAACGGGGGTTTTCCCAGAATCATGTCTGACGCTTTTTCCGCCATCATAATAACCGGCGCGTTTGTTGCCCCACCAATTAAATCTGGCATTACCGAAGTATCAATNACGCGTAAATTTTCTACACCACGTACACGCATTTCTTGGTCAACCACGGCAAGTGGATCCTCTTTCGATCCCATTTTACAAGTTCCTACAGGATGGTGCACCGTTATCATGGTTTTTCGAATATGGTCATCTATCGCCTCGTCAGATATATTTTGACTTCCTGGTAATATTTCTTCCCCAGCGAACGGTAGTAACGGGTCTTGAGCTACTAGTTCACGCACTAGACGTAAACCTGAACGCATAACGCGCAATTCTTCATCCGTTTCCAAGAATGCCTGATGAATTACCGGCGCCTCATTAGGGTTCGAAGACGCTAGCGAAATATACCCGCGGCTTTCGGGACGCATCGGCATTACCCGAACGGAGAATGAATCTGAAAATGCTTTTTTAAACGGTGGTAACCAGGGCGCCGCTGTTGTAGTTGCACCCATCCAAAATAATAATTGTAAATCTGGAACTGGTTCTTTTTCACGTGATTTCACGAAAGCGGTAATTCCAAAAGGTAGGTCAGAAGCAAAACCCCCTCCACCTAGATACGCACGTATAAGCGAGAGACCAATACGATCTAACCGCATATTTTTTTGAAAAGGCCCTCCCGATTTGCGGCGATAAACGAATGCAGATGAAGTGTGATCACAAAGGTTTTGACCTACACCTTCTAAGGGCATCGTAACCTCAATACCCTTCTCCTTCAGATGCATTGGTTCGCCGATACCCGATAACATCAAGATTTGTGGCGAATTGATTGACCCACCCGACAACAATACCTCAGCGTTAGCAGTTGCAGTTATGGTTTTTTCACCCTGACGATAAGTGACACCCTTTGCAGATTTGCCATCAAAATTGATTCTATCAACCATTGCGCCAGTTTCTACCNGCAAATTTCTCCGTCTTTTTGCAGGGTGAAGGTATGCCGCAGCNGCACTNCATCGGCGACCTTTTCGAAGGGTCATCTGTATTCTAGCAAAGCCATCCGGATTGGCTCCGTTATAATCATCTGTATAATCAAAACCCATATTGCGGCCAGCCTCCAAGAATGCTTCACAAAGAGGATCTTTAAAGCTAGTGTAACAGGAGCTAAGCGGGCCTCCAGAGCCTCGATAGGTATTCTCACCACCCTCCCAATCCTCCGAACGCCGGAAATAAGGTAATACTTCCGCATAAGACCAGCCCGGCAATCCGCTTGATGCCCAACGATCATAATCGGATGGATGTCCATGATAATAGGCCATGGCATTTATGGACGATGAGCCACCGATGACTTTTCCACGGGCGCATTCAATAGCTCTACCACCCATATTTTGTGATGGCTCGGCAAAGTACATCCAATCATGGTGACGTTTCTGAAGAATGCGACCCCAACCAAGTGGAATATGGATCCATGGATCCCGATCCCATCCGCCAGCCTCAAGCAACAAAACCCTTATATTGGTATTCTCGCTTAATCGACTGGCTAAGGTACAGCCTGCTGAGCCAGCGCCTATTATTATATAATCAAAATTGGTTACAACAGACATGGGCAGATCCTGACTAGAAAATTATTTGCGCGAATTTAGCTGACAAATTCTTAGACACACAACCCCTCTGTTTCTGGCCTTAAAAGAATTATTAAATTTTATCCCATCTAATGTCTCATTTTAGAAACTTAAATTAATGATTGAGAATAGACGGGTGATTTGGAGTGCTGTATATGCAGACTTGCAAAGATCCCGGAATTTTCTCAACCAATAACCAAAAGATTAAAAATGGACATTCAATTTTACTTATCTGTTCGATTCAAGGTATCCGAGACTGGTTTTAGCCGAATGTCTAATAGCGAAGCTCTGCCCTTTGCAACCCATTCTAGGCCACACTTTATCGCCGCTTCTACCTCTTCCGGCTCTTCTACCTTCGCACCAAATCCACCAAAGGCCTCAATTATTTTCCAATAGTCAGGAGCGGGAGCAATATGTAATCCAGAAAAGTTATTTGTCTTCACAGCATCGCCTTCTGGAAAATACTTAGGTACCCCAGTTTTTTGCGATAAATACCCATGGTTATTTAATATAATTGTTAGGAACGGCAAGTTGTGTTCTTGGGCTGCGCCATAAACAGCTGGCACCGGATCATAGTTAAATGACCCATCTCCTATTAGACAGATCACTGGACGATCTGGATACGCTATTTTTACACCAAGCGCAGTGGAAAGACCGGTCCCAAGACCACCTTGTGCTCCGCTGAACCAACAACCCGGCTTTAATCTGTCAAGATATTGGTGAGCTGCCAAACGATGTGTTATCAATTCTTCAATAATTAAAGCGTCATCAGGAATCACTTTACCAAGTTGATAAGTTACCCACCTAGTGTCCATTGGACTAGTACTCGAAAGCGCTTCTGCCTCTTGTTTCCAAGTTTTCCGGCGTTGGTCGTTCGTATATTTTAATCGAGTTTTCCTTTCAATTCGGATCTTCTCATCTTCAGCAACACGCTCTTTAAGAGCTTCAAGAAGCGCTAGAAGAGAAGTTTCCAAATTACCAGTTAGAATCAAATCAGCTTGTATACCCAGAAAAGGTAGTATCGCTTTATGGGGGTTTTCATCGAGAACAGCTACGGTCGCCTCTTTAGAGGGCGTAGTGGTTTGCGGGTGCCAAGGTGTGATAGATGAAGCAAGGAAAATTACATCGGCATCCTTAACGGCTGAAGCGGGATGAAAACCAGCATGTAAGGGATGATTTCGTGCTATATTGATGCTACCTGTGGCTCGGGATTCAGATACCGGGCAACCTAAAAGCTCAGCTATTGCTGTGAGGTGCTCGGATGCTTTGACAGAGCGCCCTACATCTTCCGCGACAATCACCGGGTCCTTTGCCTGGGAAAGCAATTCTGCCAACTCTGCCACTCCATTTTGATCTGCAGTTGGCAATGGAGAATTGGATAAACCTGAAGCAACATTCCGCGGCATTTCTTCAAATAAATGTTCCATAGGCAATGAAACAAATGTCGGCCCTCTTGGCCCTGCCATGGCTAAACTGCATGCGCGCTGAACGGTGGAAGGAAGTATGGACTTGGTATTAACACCAAAACTCCATTTAACATTTTTTTCAACCATCCTTGCCGGACCACCCATATCGGCGAGATGGGCACCCCACTGTCCTCCTGGATCCGGCCCATCGTCCTCTCCAAACCCAATAGACTCACCAGCAAATATGACCATAGGGACCTCCTCGTGCAATGCCCCCCGCATTGCCATCGCTCCATGCAACGCACCAACAGTCGTATGAATCATTACTGCGGGAAGCTTTCCTGTTGCCTTGGCATAACCACTTGCCATACCTATAGCGGTTTCCTCGTGACGGGTGCTCATATAAAGTGGAATATCGTTAGCGTTAGGTTCTGCCAGCGCCTCCCAAACGGGCGCCCACTCTGAACCGGGCGACGCGAATATTCTTTCTACCCCCATAGCGCCTAACACTTTCAAAAACGCCTGGGCCCCATTTAAACCCTTAGTTTTAATCATACCTCTCTCTCAAGGAACCTAAGAAAACAGTCCTAGCTTGAAGTTAACATAAAGATTGTAGAACAAATAAAGTACATTATATTTTATAGCCTTTTTTGTCGTTTTTCGGTTCGCAACAATTCAGCCGCGACAATAATTGGAAGAGTGCCAAAAATAAAAAAACCAAGCTGGTATGAATTAAATATCTCTAGTATCAAACCATAAACTGCTGGCATAATAATCATTCCCGCATAGGCAAAACACACAGCACCGGCAGTGACTACTCCTGCCATGCCGGCTGGTGATACACGAGCGATTTCGGCCAATAATACACCCTGATAGCCTATCCCCGTCAATCCATATAAAAAGGCAAGTCCCCATACCGGAAAACTTTGCCATTCTTGGTTGATAAATCCTAAGGCCATGCAGGAAACACCCATCGATACCCCAAGGAAAGACAATAATATCAGAGGTTGGACATGTTTTGTACCCACCCAACCCCATACAATTCGACCAAAGATCCCGGCTACCATTGCAATAGAATAGGTAACTCCTGCACGAGCTAAGCTCCATTCAAGCCCTAAAGATAAAAACGAAACGAAGAAAGAAGCAAAGACTAACTGCAGACCTGTAAACGCAAATAAACCAAAGGCTAAATGCCTTATATTCTTATCACAAAGTACTGCATTCAGTGTGCTGCGAAAATCGGCAGCTTTGATCCTATGTCCTGATTGTCGATCTGAATCAAATTCATTCCTCAATGGTTGAAGTGCCACAGCAAGCCCTAACGCCATCATTGCAGCACAGAGCAGCGCACCTTTCCAACTGAAAAACGTAACAAATAAAGGTAATACCATACCCGCTATAACCCCGCCAACAGGCACACCAGTCTGCTTGATAGAAAATATCAGTGGGGCTTGTTTCGGTGATGAATAACGGGCGAGTATTTGAGAGCTAGCAGGGGTAGACGGCCCCCCGCCCATGCCAGTAACCAGTGCGCCGATAACAAAAAGATACAAGAATCCCGATATGTTTATAAGTAAGCCTACTGCCACCACTAAAAGACAGACTTGGCTTACTCTGAGAGCCCCAAACCGAATAAGAAAGCTACTACCCGCCAATGCCGCAAACATCGAACCCCCATAGAGAAAAGCGGTATATAAACCGATCAAACTTGGGCTGATACCAGTATCCGCAGCAATAGATGGGGCGAGAACAGGGATCGTCAGTCCACTCATTGTAGACATAGCCTGCTGCATGAGCATCGCGAGCATCGCGGTATAGACTACGGGTGGTTTCAAATTTCTATCCGTTTAATAGGAAAAAATAAATGAGAATCTATAGAGTAAAGAGTGCTAATAAGCAGTTCACGGATTGTAATTCCTTTATCCGTAGCGGTCTATGGCATCTAATTCGCATTTGTATTGAAAAAAGAACCATTGTAGTACAATTCATTGGACACAACACAATCAAAGAAGGGATTAGGTCCATGGTCAATCAGGTAGACAAATCCAAAGAGATACCTGGCACAACAATCTTTGATGGGGTGCAGTCAAGAAAAGGTTACCGCCTCAACAAGTTCGCAATGTCGTTTACACGGCCCAAAAATCGTGAGGCCTTCTCATCTGATGAAGAAGCCTATATGGAAAAATGGGATCTAAGTAATGAGGAACGACGGTTTATTCGTCTTCGGGACTATCGAGGGCTAATAGAAGAGTGTGGAGGCAATATTTACATGATTATGAAACTCGGGACCTGCACCGGACACGGCCTATACCATGTCGGAGCTCAACTTAGGGGGGAAACCTTTGAGGAATTTTTAGCGTCCCGTAATGCTTCGGGAGCAAGATAAAATGGGAACCATAGTTGGCGGTATCGGCACATCTCATGTTCCCTCTATTGGTAAAGCCTATGATATGGGCCAACAGGCAGATCCTGACTGGAAGCCATTGTTTGATGCCTATAAGCCTGTGCAGAAATGGCTTCAAGAATTAAAACCAGATGTCGCGATCGTCGTATATAACGACCACGGCTCTAGTATGTTTTTTGACAAATACCCAACGTTTGCTATTGGCGCCGCAGAGGCATATTCAATCGGTGATGAGGGCTGGGGACCTCGTCCGCTACCGGAGGTTCCGGGAGAACCAAAATTATCATGGCATCTCGCTGAAGAGCTGGTCTACAACGAGTTTGATATGACAATCTGCCAAGAATTATCGGTTGAGCATGGATTTCTTGTGCCAATGAATCTTTGTTTCCATCATGAGCCAAACTGGCCTGTAAAAACGATACCAATAGTCGTAAATGTCATTCAACACCCCCTCCCAACCGCGTTAAGATGTTACAAACTGGGTCAGGCCATTCGACAGGCAGTTGAGTCTTTTGAAGACGATCTTCGTATCGTTATTCTTGGAACCGGCGGAATGTCACATCAACTAAATGGTGCGCGTTTTGGGCACCTCAATCCAGAATTTGATGGAGACTTTCTTGACAAAATAGAGAAATCTCCTCTCGAACTCACCTTACTAACTTACCAAAAAATAATGGAAGAAGCGGGCGCTGAAGCTGTAGAACTTATCATGTGGTTAACGATGCGAGGTGCTTTATCTGATAATCTTAAAAACATACATCGTAATTATTATGCACCCATGACAACAGGCATGGGATTAATAGCATTAGAGGAGAGTGATTAATCTTAGTATTTATTAAATTTTCTAAAAAGGAATTGCCAGAGGTTCAAATATCCCATCACAATTGATCAAATCGACACGTTTCCTAAAAATTTCGAAGCTATCAGATTTACGCCTCAACAGATGCTCGCAGCGTCCGCCATAGTTAGTTTGTTTTTCCAGTCTAAATTCCATCATCATTAAAGAAGAGTGAACTAGTATCTCGCCCTCTACATTATGATTATCATCAACTTCGATATTTGATACAAAATGAACTGTGCGGCTAGCAGGCTTTTGTGCATGAACCTTTGGATGATCAAGTCGCGAAAGGCGGGTGCGCATCAATTCTTTATCGTCAAAGAAAATTGAGACTCTTTTGTAAGGATCATCTTGACCGGGATAGGCCGGCACCCAATAAGTCCCGTCTTTTGAGAAAAGGTCTGTCCATTCTTCAAATCGACGTTCATCAAGTAAGCGAACTTCATAATAAAGAAACTTTTCTACTTCATTTTGCACTATTTATCGCCACCCTAACTGTTAACACACATCATATCCAACCAGCCCAGTTGCTGATTGCGCGCTCCTGACTCCGAGGTACCATAGGATTCATACGTTCCGGTGTTACCATTATTAAATTTTTCATTCATGCCTCGCGCGAGGACCACCCAATCAGTGCTTTGGGTGGCTAGACCCTCCTGACAACGAACCCAAACTTCCATATCATCTGACATAACCATTCCCGCAGGAGAATGGCTATTATTATTGCTTTTTAAAGATGCTCGCCACATTTCTTCTGGTGCACCCTTTAATTTAAGTGGAATAATTATATTTTCTGTGCAATCCACCGAAATAGGATTCATAACCCTAATGTGCTGGGTCAGGTGCTGTATAGACCATTGCGGATAAAAGATGCTGTTATGTGTCGTTACCCTCATATTTTCTTTTGCACGCTCACCATAGGCTTGAACCATAGCAGCCTTGTAGCGATCGTATACTGGTCCGCTATTTTCTTTATCCATGGCAAATCGTCCCATATAAACATGCCCGTGTCGGTAGCCACCGAGGGGTAGCTCCTCCCACTGGTCACTAAGGTTAGCCTGATCAGCCAAAACCTTCACCTTCCCCGCTTCATCCTCATCCGCACCCTCTCGACGGAATTGTTTTCCCTTATCATCTGTTGTTGATACATGGGTGAACATAATGTGATAAACATCAGTTTGGTTCTCCATCTGAATTTTCCAGTTTGCATCAAAACGATAGCGAAACATACCGGCACATGCCTCAACCTCTCCAACAGGCGACCTGTCAACAAACGCATCAATGTGATCCTTCATTGGACCGAGAAACTCAAATATATCCGGGCCATCTTGTGCCAAGCTCCCAAAAATAAACCCCCTATAATCGGCAACTCGGGGAATTTTTACTAAATCAAGATCTTCCTTTTCGAGAAATCCCTCCTCATATCCTTTGGGATAGGGTGCGCCAGCGAAACTACCATCCGTATTAAAAACCCAAGCGTGATAAGGACATTCAAATCTTTTCGTATTACCAAACTGCTCGAGGCAGACCTGTGCGCCACGATGTGTGCAGCGATTGAACATCACGTGAACTTGGCCATCGCGATGTCGGCTCATAATAATTGGCTGCTTAGCTATAGTCGTCGTAAAATAATCACCTTGATTTGGCACCTGACTAGCGTGACCAATAAATAACCAGGTGCGCCCGAAAATTCGTTCCATTTCTAGTTCGAAAATCTCAGGACTCGTATAAAAATCTTTATGCACTCTATCCGACTTTACAAGTTCACGTATTTTAACAGCATCATATTTTATCATGGCTATGACCCTAGAAAGGTTACCGTTGATTTTTTAAAATTAATTGGAAATTAGTATAAAAGGCGACGAGATGCCTCTCAACCCATTGATTTTTTTGAGTCTTCTAGCCGAAGGGTGGTAATCAAATAAAAAGAAAATGCGTAATGCAGCAGATAATTGGAAAGGATATCAGAAAAAGCTAATTAAACTATACTGAAATTTCCTAATATGCGCCTTGTAATTACACGTTGTGTTTTAACATTTCAGGGACATTTTGGTGTGCTATCACCGGACCTCAACTTCGTGATAACATCTCTTACATGAAGTTGCAGGAGTTGTGACAGGGCTTCGTGCCCTTTATCATGTAAATGAATTGATATCGCATTTTGTTCAACAAGATTACTATATGAATTAGAATTTAAAATTCTATCTGTATTTAAAAAGATCCAGCCGTCATTAAAATAACCTTCAAGTTCTTTCCGAATGTATTGGTAGAATTTTGTATAAATATCAATACCATTACCTGTATTTTTCTGGGTTAGTAAATCCTGAAAATTGACTTGGAAAACCTGACTAAATGAATTTCCCAAATTAACAGTGAAATTTATTACTAAATTTTTCAATGGGCCAATTTTTTGTAAATCATTAAAGTTTAAAACAACAGATGGATTTTTTAATTGAGTGCCCTGTTTTATTATATCATTTTTGCTCCAACTTTCTGTTGGCGGAGCAACCATGAAGAAAATTTCTTTATTTATGGTACGATCCAGATTAGCTCCCATTTTTGTAATAGCAGACATTGATAATGCTGACCGATAGTTAGGAACATTTAGGCCTACCATAGTATTATAAATGTATCTCTCACCTTTATGGATAGCTTGCCAGGCTAAAAATATAGGAACCCCGCAGAAATCGCGTTTAATCTCTTTGAAAGATTTCACAAAGATTGGTTTTGAAACCTTCTCAAAAATCTGTTTTGATAAACCCCTTGAGGACGTATCATTTATACCAAAAGATTTCGTACAAACTTTTAGCGCACGTTTTTTATAAAAACCCTCAAAAAAGATTTGCTTTATTATACGTGTTAATCCAAATCTCAAAGATACTGTTGGAAAATATTCTACCAACAGGGAAAGTTGCTCAGGAATAATATGGTTGGCCCTTAAATAATAACCCATTATTGGACGACAAAAAGTTTGAAAAAATGCTCCTCCGGCCGCAATCTGATAAGTGTCGTTTGCACCAGTATAAGCTAATATCAGGTCAGGTTGAATTTTATGACCAATATTCTTCAGAAGAGAAGGAAACAAATAAGCTTCAAATCCTGCAACGGCGAGGTTAAATACCTTAATTGAAACGCCGTCTGATTTAAACTGTTTGTTAAGACCTTCTTCTAATAAATTATGAAACATTTTACCATTAGAACTAGCTCCATGTCCCTGTGCACCACTGCCGCCGACTAGAATTATTCGAAATTCATTTGGACTTTTATGTTTGAGCCTTTTAAGGTCGTGCCTATTAAAAAAACCAAATTGATCGCTGGATAATTCATAATCACCGCTGTTTTTTTTATAACTTGTCTCCCAAGGCGCCGGGCCTCGGTACCGCAGATTTGGGAGAGTAAGACCTAACGTGCCAACATGGTCCATAATAGGCATGGGATATTTTGTAACCGGCAAGGGTTTCCCTGAAAATTTCCAACCATCTTGTGAACCTTTTTGAATATGATTCCCGTATAGTTCAAAAAGATATAAAGCTGCGGCTAATGCCAAGATCAAACTCAATAGCACATATATTGTTCTTAAAATATACTTGAAAAACTTTACAGGCATTAAAATTTTTTAATCTGGTTCAAATTGTTTTCTATAATCGATAGCAAGATCTGGGTCTTGTGTGCTTTTTTTCAAAATAAAATTACCTATCACCAACAGATCCATTTCTGTTCCCATAAAACATTTAAAAGCATCAGTGACGGTGTTGACAATTGGTTCCCCCCTTACATTAAAACTGGTATTGACAAGGATGTGAACTCCCGTCGCCTTTTTAAAATTACTCAAAAGATCAAAGAATCTAAGATTTGTTTCTTTATGTACCGTTTGAATCCTAGCTGAATAATCAACATGCGTCACAGCCTGAATCTGAGACCGACGTCTGTTTAATCGTTCTATGCCAAAATATACTTGATCCTTTGAATTATCGTCTATCTTTTTATCATCCTGAATATCTGCGGTAACCAGCATAAAAGGGCTTGCAACGTCCAGTTTAAACCACTCCTGTAAGTCATCAAAAAGGATGGCAGGCGCAAAAGGCCTGAAGCTCTCTCTGAATTTTATTTTTAAATTAAGCTTTGTTTGCATGTCAGAAGATAAGGGGCTGGCAAGTATAGAACGGTTCCCAAGTGCTCGTGGTCCAAATTCCATTCTACCCTGAAACCAGCCAACCACATGATCTGAAGTTAATACTGATACAGTCTTTTGTATTAACTCTTTATCATTGTATTCTTCATATACCGCACCAACTGCCTTCAAGGATTCTTTTATTTCTTCTGAGGTAAACTTGGGTCCCAAATAACTTCCAACCATCAAGTCTTTTCCTTCCGCTACACAAGACAATCTGGGTTGTTTTTTAAAAATATGATATGTGGCAAGGGCAGCACCGACGGCGCCTCCTGCATCGCCAGCTGCTGGCTGCACCCATAAGTTTTTAAAAACTTTAAGAGACACAAGTTTTCCATTGGAAACGCAGTTTAAAGCTACGCCGCCTGCAAGGCATAGGTTTTCTATATCAAACTCTTTAGCTAACGATTTTACAATACTGACCACCGCTCTTTCTAAAACCTTCTGAATCGAGGCGGCTAGGTCCATGTGAAATTGTTGAAGCTTCTCCTCTGGGGCCCTCGTCTTATGACCAAAAAGCGCTTCAAATTGCTTATTGATCATTGTCAGCCCTGTACAATAGTTAAAATATTTCATATTCAATCTGAAGGAACCATCCTCCTTCAAATCTATAATTTTCTCGAGAATTAAATCTTTGTATTTAGGCTCGCCATAGGGTGCCAAGCCCATTAATTTGTATTCGCCTGAATTAACCTTGAACCCGCAATAGTAGGTAAAAGCTGAATAGAGAAGCCCTAGAGAATGAGGAAAGTTTAATTTCTTAATTAACTCTAGGCTATTACCACTCCCCTTCCAAATTGAGGTTGTAGCCCA
>PATI01000054.1 GCA_002712335.1 Rhodospirillaceae bacterium
TTCTCGGTTTTTTCCTCTGATGCCGCCTCTTCCACTGGGGCTTCCTCTGATGCCGCCTCTTCCNCTGGGGCTTCCTCTGATGCCGCCTCTTCCNCTGGGGCTTCCTCNGATGCCGCCTCTTCCACTGGNGCTTCTTCTGATGCCGTTGCTTGTTCTGATTCTTTTTTTGCTTCTTCTTTCTCTTTCAATCTTTCCAAAGTCTTGGCCCGAGGTTTATCCTTCTTGGTTTGTTCACGACGCTCTGGCATTGGGATTAATTCCGACAAACCTAAAAATCGGGCAACACGATCTGTTGGTATAGCACCGTTAGACAGCCAATGCCTAACNCTCTCCTCATTAAATTGAATACGATTTGGGTCTTCGCGCTTTAGCATGGGATTGTATACGCCGACGCGCTCAATAAACCGACCATCCCGAGGACTTCGAGAATCGGCTACAACTATGCGATAGAATGGGCGCTTTTTAGCTCCGCCTCTAGAAAGTCTAATTTTTAATGACATTAGTTAATTAATTCCTTTTTAGTATTTGTTAAGTTCTTAAAATAATATGTTTAAATTTTATTCACTGGCCGATCATGCCAGGCAGACCGTGCCGCATCATACCTTTTTTACCAAGCTTGTTCATGCGCTTCATCATTTTGCTCATTTGTTGAAATTGCTTTAATAGGCGGTTTACCTCTTGCACGGTTGTACCGGCACCCGAAGCTATCCGCCTCCTACGCGAGCCATTGAAAATTTTAGGATTCTTTCGTTCATTCGGTGTCATAGACAATATAATTGCTTCCTGACGGGCCAGAGCCTTATCGTCGACTTGGGCAGAACCCATTTGCGCTTTAACCTTTTGTGAACCAGGCAACATGCCCATTATACCACCCATTCCGCCAAGTTTCCGAACTTGCTGAAGCTGCTTGGAAAAATCTTCGAAGTCGAATTGACCTTTTTGAATTTTTGCCGCCAGTTTTTCTGCTTCTTCTTCTTCAACAACTTCCGTAGCCTTCTCAACTAAAGAAACCACATCTCCCATACCAAGGATCCGGGATGCTATTCTCTCCGGATGAAAAACTTCTATTTCTTCGATTTTTTCACCAGTACCCAATAACTTTATAGGACAACCGGTTACAGAAGTTATTGATAATGCAGCACCGCCACGGGCATCTCCATCCACCCGAGTCAAAACAATACCTGTCACTGCCAACTGTTGGTGAAATGCTCCAGCCGCATTAACAGCATCTTGTCCCGTCAGAGCATCCGCTACAAATAAAGTTTCGATTGGTTTGCAAATCTTATGAATTGAGACTGCTTCTTCCATTAACATATCATCGATATGTAGGCGGCCAGCCGTATCCAAAAGCACAACGTCATAACCCTCCTTACGCGCTGCATCNATTGCTCGTTTGGCGATCATTTCTGGTGTTTCAAAAGGTACGATGGGCAAAGTGGCAATATCCGCACCCAGACCCAGAACTTCTAATTGTTTTTGGGCAGCTGGTCGGCGAACATCTAAAGACGCCATCAAGGATTTCTTTCGAAACTGATTCCTAAGATGCACGGCCACCTTGGCAGTGGATGTGGTTTTACCAGATCCTTGCAAACCAACCATCATAATTGCAGCTGGTGGAGATACGGCAAGGTTTATTTCTGACTTACNCCCTCCCAATATTTTAGTTAAATGATCATTTACAATTTTTATGACCATTTGACCCGGGGTTACACTCCGCATTACTTGCTCGCCCACCGCTTCCTCGCGGACCAATTCGATAAACTCTTTGACCACGGGCAAAGCAACGTCGGCTTCGAGCAATGCGATACGCACTTCGCGAAGTGCAGAAGTTACGTCATCCTCAGATAATACTCCGCGTTTTTTTAATTTATCGAAAACATCGGATAATCGCGTGCTTAGGGTATCAAACATAGCTCTCTATTTAAAAAATTGGTCATAACAAACCACACCGGTGAGCGAAAACTCGCCAACCNATGCTCACCCTTGAGCGAAAAAACGTAATATCTGTCTTGGGTTAGCTTGGAATTTACGCCGGAGACGCATAAAGTCAAGTAAAAGGGCACACCTCATATTTTTGACAAACAACACATGAAAAGCGACTAACTTAAAATTATGCTTAGACCAACAATATTTGCTACGCTTTATAGAGCCCGCCGCATTTGGGTTATTCCCTCGGTTCATGGAGAACTCAACCGGTTATTAAAGCTGCAGTCAGAAATCCAAAATAATTTTATCTGGGGGGACCGTATAATATTTCTTGGTAATATTATAGGTCACGGTCGTCAGGTAAGGGAGACACTGGAAGCTCTAATGGCCTTTCGACGGAGTATACTTGGACGCAGGAACATGTTTACTCATGATTTTGTGATATTGCGTGGCTCTCAAGAAGAAATGTGGCAAAAATTGATGGAATTACAATTTGCCGTGAGTCCGACCGAAGTCTTAGATTGGATGCTAGAGCAAGGTATAGAATCGACACTTCAAGCCTATAATAGCAGCGCGGAGGAAGCAAAAGCGGCGATACGTCAGGGACCAATGGCCATCACTCATTGGACTTCGGAGATTCGGAAGGCTTTTCGGGCCGCCGGACACCAAGAATGGCTCAGTAGCTTAAAGCATGCCGCATATACACAAGAGGGTAGCATTTTATTCGTCAACCGTGGAATTAATACGGAAAGGCCAATTGATGCTCAAGCAGATGTTTTTTGGTGGGGTGCAAATTCCTTTGACTCTATTATAAGACCCTATCGTGGGTTTAAAAAAATTGTACGCGGTTTTGATCCAAACGCTCGGGGTTTTGTGGAAACCAATTACACAATCAGCCTTGATGCCGGCAGTGGGCGTAACGGGCCGCTATTAGCAGCTTGCCTGAGCAATGTTGGAGAGGTACTCGAAATATTCGAGGCTTAAAGTGTTTCATATTCGGGAAATTTTAGGCTCATTCTAGATTCATTTCTATAGACTTGCGCCCCATTTAAATTTTATAAGGCCACTATGACTGATATCGCATTCACAAAAATGCATGGGCTAGGAAATGATTTCGTTATAATTGATATACGTGACTCATCNCTGAAAATCACGGCCGAACAAGCTCGTGCAATTGCCAACCGACATACAGGCATAGGGTGTGATCAGTTAATTCTGCTAGAACCCATTGCAGACCACCATCCACCATTAGCTGCAGATATTTTTATGAGGATCTTTAATNCAGACGGTAGCGAAGTAGAAGCATGTGGTAACGCTACAAGATGCGTGGCCGAAATGATAATCTTAGAACATTCTTTTACTAAAGTGAAAATAGCCACTGTAGCCGGGACATTAGAGGCTGAGAAACTGCCTAATGGATTGATTGCCGTCGATATGGGAGAACCTAATTTTAATTGGGAAGAAATTCCATTGGCAACGGCAGCCGACACTTTATATTTAAACATTCAAGCTGGCGAGTTAAGTAATCCGTCCGCGGTCAATATTGGGAATCCTCATTGTATATTTTTCGTAGAAGACGCTAGCAAAGTGGCGCTTCAACAATTGGGTAAAAATTTAGAACAACATCACCTCTTCCCTGAGAGAGCAAACATTAGCGTTGCAGAAGTTAGGAATAATCAGAGTATATATCTAAGGGTATGGGAACGGGGAGTAGGAATTACAAACGCCTGTGGAACGGCAGCTTGTGCTGCCGCGGTAGCCGCCCATAGACGAAGCCTTACCGAGCGGGATGTTCTGGTGCAACTTGAAGGGGGAAGTCTTAATATCACCTGGAAGACTGATAACCATGTAGTATTGATCGGACCAACAGAAACTAGTTTTCAAGGCTCCTTTAATTCAAAATTAATCAGGGGAGTTTAAATGGCCGAAACGCAAGTTCTTACATTCGGATGCAGACTAAATGCCTTTGAATCTGAGATAATACGTGATCACACAAAAGCTATGAACGTCGAAAACACCATAGTGGTTAATACCTGTGCTGTGACCGCAGAGGCGGAGCGTCAGGCAAAGCAGGCCATACGACGGGCTAGGAGAAACAACCCCGGGACCAAAATCGTTGTTACCGGCTGCGCCGCGCAGATAAATCCTGATCGATATGAATCAATGGAAGAGGTCGACTTTGTATTAGGAAATGAAGAAAAATTGAAGGGTGAAACTTGGTCAGAAATTAAAAACTTTGAATCCTATACCCAAGTCAGTGACATTATGTCTGTTTCTGAAACCTCCACTCAACAGATAAATGGTTTGGAAAATAAAGCGAGAGCGTTTGTTCAAATCCAACAAGGGTGTGACCATCGCTGCACCTTTTGCATTATACCTTTTGGCAGGGGTCAAAGCCGTTCAACACCAGTAGGAGAGATAGTTCGTCAAGTTCGTCAACTCGTCAAAACTGGTTACAAAGAAGTCATATTCACTGGTGTGGATTTAACGGACTACGGCAAAAATTTACCAGGCAAACCAACACTCGGGAATCTGTGCCGCAGGGTTTTAATGCAGGTTCCTGAGCTCCCTCGACTTCGCATTTCCTCAGTTGACCCATCAGAGATTGATACGGATCTGTTAAAGGTCATCGCACAAGAACATCGTTTGTTACCTCATTTCCATTTTAGCCTGCAAGCCGGCGATAACATTATCCTTAAGCGCATGAAACGGCGTCATTGCCGTAATGATGCTATTGAAATCTGCAACCACATTCGTAATTTACGGCCAAACGCAACCTTTGGAGCTGATCTTATAGCTGGCTTTCCTACCGAAACCCAGGAAATGTTTTCAAATACACTCAAAATAATCGAAGAATGTGACTTAACGCACCTCCATGTATTTCCCTATTCCGAACGTAATGGCACGCCAGCGGCAAAAATGCCGCCAATACCCCAAAAAGAGAGACGCAGGCGCGCAACTCTTCTCAGGGAAGCTGGTAAAAGGCGGATGCACAATCTTCTTAAAGATAGCATAGGTAAAGCTGCGAGTGTCCTTGTCGAAAAAAATGGTATAGGACATTGCGAACGCTACTTACCTTTTCAACTGATTACCCCAGTACAAGATGGAACCTTGATTAGGTGTCTCATAAAAGAAGCGAATGGCGATGTCCTGCAAGCGGAAGAAATATGAATAAAAAGTCTGGGAGCTGGCTTTTAAAACTAAAATCGGGCCTCGGACGCTCATCGGAGCAGCTTACCGGCAAAATTTCCAAAATACTTTCCAGAAAAAAACTAGACGCCCAAATGATTGAGGAATTAGAGGATGCACTTATAGCCGCTGACCTTGGTTTATCTACAGCATCTAGACTATCCTCTTCCCTATCAGAGCAAAAATTTGATAACGAAATTAGTGATGAAGAAGTCAGACAAATTTTATCAGATAATATAGCAAAAATTTTACAGCCGATTGCAATCCCCCTCGAGATTGATAAACACCTTAAGCCACATGTTATATTAGTTGTTGGTGTAAACGGCTCCGGTAAAACAACAACCATTGGCAAACTTGCCAAACTGTGGTCTCAAAATGGAAAGAAAGTACTCTTGGCGGCTGGTGATACATTCCGGGCTGCAGCTGTCGAACAACTTGCTATTTGGGGAGAACGGGCCCGCTGTGATGTTATTTCTGGTGATACAGGCGCCGACCCTGCAGGTCTGGCCTACAAAGCATTGGAACAAGCCAAAGCTATGGGAGTTGATATACTTCTTATTGACACTGCGGGCCGACTTCAAAACCGCGAAGATTTGATGGGTGAATTATCTAAAATTATTCGTGTGCTGCGTAAACTCGACCCTGATGCGCCTCACACCTGTCTTCAGATACTCGATGCAACGGTCGGACAAAATGCACACTCCCAAGTTGAAAATTTTAAGGACATCACAAATGTTAGCGGACTGGTAATGACGAAGCTTGATGGGACAGCGAGGGGCGGTGTAGTGGTAGCTCTTGCAGAAAGATTTGGACTTCCCATGTATGCCATAGGTGTTGGTGAAGGGGAGGAAGATTTACAACCCTTCGATGCAGAGGCTTTTGCAAAAAATCTTTTAGGTTTGGACCTTTAAAGCACATGTTATAAAATCGTTGGTTTAAAATACTTACGATCTTTTTATCGTCCACTAATGTAAGAATTTTATCTGGGATTTTAGTAATAGCTTTGGTATGAAACTGATAATAATCAAGGGCTATAGCTAAACAACAAATTAAATTAGGCCGAGGAAAAACAGCTCAAATGGATGGTAAAGTATTTGGTGGTCGCGTTAAGCGGGTAGAGGACCCAACGTTTTTGCGCGGTCAGGGCCGTTATGTTGACGATATCAAACTGGTGGATATGGTTTCAGCAGCCTTTGTTCGGAGCCCATTTCCTCATGCGCGACTAAAAGCCATAGACAAATCTAAAGCCGAAGAGATGGCAGGCGTCCACGCTGTTTTTACATTCGAGGATCTTAAACCACACCTTACAAATAATCGATTACCGGTCGAGTTTCCTGGTGGAGTCCCAAATGCTGAAACCGCTGGTCCTGTAATCATGGTTTTCGATGAAACTATGTATGTTGGTGAATGTGTAGCAATAGTCATCGCAGATACCCGCCATATTGCAGAAGATGCTGCCGCATTAGTCGAAGTAGATTGGGAACCCCTCCCAGCGGTGGGGGATTGCAAGAAAGCTTTAGAGCCCAATGCTCCGACGGTATCAATCCATGTAAACGATAATCTAATGATGGAAATGGTACAAGAGTATGGCGATGTGGATAACGTATTTAAATCAGCACCTCATACTTTTCGAGAGGAAATTTGGCAGCATCGCGGCAGCGGTCATCCAATTGAATGCAGGGGTGCTGTTAGCCGTTATGATCCCATTCAGGATCTTACCACCCTGTGGTCATCGACTCAGATGCCAAATTTAGTACAAGGTTTCATCATAAAGTTGTTGGGTGTGCATGAAGACCAGCTTCGAGTAATTACGCCTGATGTTGGAGGTGGTTTTGGTCCAAAATTTGTTTTTTATTCTGAAGAATTAATAGTAGCTCTTTGCTCCAAACTTTGCGGCCGTCCAATAAAGTGGATAGAAGATCGCCGTGAACATTTCATCTCCACGGTTCAAGAACGTGATCAATATTGGGATGCTGAGATCGCTGTTGATGATGATGGTTTAATTCTTGGAGTGCGAGGTACACTAATTCACGACCATGGGGCATATACAATTCAGGGAATAACGCTTCCATACAACGCCGCAGCCTGTATCCCCGGCCCTTACAAAGTTCCTCACTATAGAATGGAACAAAAGCTAGCATTTACAAATATGATGCCGTGCGCGCCAGTACGCGGCGCTAGTCATCCACAAGGGACATTCGTTATGGAACGTCTTTTAGACCGTGCTTCATATGAATTAAAAATGGATCGGGCCGACATTCGATTAAAAAATATGATTCCCGGTAATGAAATGCCTTACGAAAAACCATTAAAAACCAGGGCCGGGGTCAATATTACATACGATTCTGGGGACTTTCCCAAAGCATTAAAAATGGCAATAAATACCTCTGGATATTCAACATTTAAAGATCGACAAAAAACCGCTCTTTCTGAAGGACGTCACCTAGGTATTGGTTTGTCGTTTGGTGTAAAGGGAACTGGCCGAGGACCATTCGAGACCGCTATCGTCCGTATAGGCACATCGGGGAAAATTTCTGTTTATACCGGAGCTGCTCCTATGGGACAAAGTACCCGTACAATGATGGCTCAGGTTGTTGCCGAACAGCTCGGTGGTGATATGTCTAATATAGAAGTGATAGCAGGTGATACAGCTCAAATACCCATGGGAATGGGTGGGTTTGGCAGCCGTCAAGCAATCACTGCAGGGTCTTCCGGCCATATAGCCGCCATAGAGGTTCGTGAAAAAGCATTAAAAGTTGCTGCACATTTGTTGGAAACTTCCGAAGAAGATCTGGAAATTATTGGTGGAAAAATATGTGTCAAAGGAGTTCCAGACCTATCGATCACGTTGGGCGAAGTCGCTCATGCCGTCGCCGGAACACCTGGTTACGCACTGCCAGGGGGTATTACTCCGGGAATGGAATCCACTAAAAATTTCCTGACAGACCCTTTAGCTTATTGTTATGGCGCCCATATTTGCGAGGTTGAAGTTGATCCGGAAACGGGCGGAGTCAAAATTCTTAAATACACGATAGTTCATGATTCCGGTACTCTAATTAACCCTATGATCGTCACCGGTCAGGTGCAAGGGGGTGTTGCTCACGGTATTGGGAATGCAATGTTTGAATGGATGGGCTATGATGAAGATGCCAACCCAGTAACCACAAACTTTGGTGAGTATTTGCTGCCTTCGGCGCCGGAAATGCCCAACTTTGATATCGAATTCCTCGAGAGTCCCTCCCCATTAAATCCGTTAGGTGTAAAAGGGGCAGGCGAAGGGTCAACTGTTCCTGCAGCAGCGTCGGTCATATCTGCAATTGAAGATGCTCTAAGACCTTTCAATGCAAAAATCACCGAAGCACCTATAAGTCCTTCACGAATAGTGGATTTGGTCAAAACAGGTCAATGATATTAGATAAAGCGAGCGACTTCAGTATCAATCAAATGATTTGAGTCTTTCTTTAGGCGGAACAATATCTGTAACCAAATCCCTAATCAGACCTTTATTGGCTAGCGGTTCTATTGTCACAACGCCAGTATTTAATCTTGCAGTACAGGCATAATTGACCTTTCCATCAACTAATACCATACACTCTTTGCAAGCATTAGCGCTTACACATGAATACCGGAACGCCAATGATGGATCTCTATTCTCACGAACCCAAACTAGTGCGTCAAGTACAGAGGCTCCATCTTCATGGGGAACCTCAAATTCATCGTAACGAGGGTCCTCACCATTAGAACCACGATAAATAATAAGTTTTGTTATTTGTGTCATATGTCGGCAAAACGCTTTTCTTCAAGAGTATAGCTAAATCTCGGTACTTCCGCCCATCCGGTAATAATTTCTTCATCTCGTAGCTCAAGAACCTGATTTTTCTCAAAATCAGGCGACGCCTCTGGAATGTCCTCTCTTTGATGGGCACCCCTACTTTCCGTACGATTTATAGCAGACAAAGTAACAGACTCCGCACAAAGAAGACCTGCACGAAGTTCATACCAGTCTAATAGTGCCTGATTAAAGGGTTTATCGTCAGGAATAAAAACTCTATCTAAATCCTGTGTTCGCATTTCACGTATTCGAGCCAAACCTTGTTTAAGTTTTTCAGCGGTTCTAAAAAGTCCAACTTTTTCCCACATTAACTCCTGCAATTCGGTCATCAGAGCTGTTGGACTAGGTTCGGAAAGTTTATTGGATTGAAGCCTCGGTGATATTCCAGAAAGAATACCCTTAGCTGCGTCTTCTTCAATTGGAACACGTTTTTTTAATTTGGAATACTGAGCACCAAATCGACCAGCGCGCTCACCGAAAACAAATGCCTCTGGAATGGCATTACCGGAAAGCCGGGTCGCACCATTTGCTCCACCCACTGCTTCACCCGCAGCATATAAGCCCGGCACCCTCGTCTTCATTTCATTATCCACGCGTATTCCACCCATATGATAATGGGCAATAGGTGAAACTTCGATAGGGGATTTCTGTAGATCTATTCCATTTTTGGCAAGACGACCAATCATTGGTCCGAATTTTTCTTTCATTACGTCTTCGTCAATGTGCTCAAAACTCAACCAAACCCCACCATGCGGTGATCCGCGTCCCTGTTCAACCTCTTTATATATTGCATAAGACGCGACATCCCTTCTTGCAGTATAAGTACCGCCATCTGAGGCACCATAATTGTGAATGAATTCTTCAAAATCACCATTGAGTAATCTGCCCCCGACTTTATATCGAAAGGGGTCCCACATGATAGGATCCATCCCTACCATTCGAGGGGCAAGGTGCCCAATCGGAAAAAATTGTACAAACTCCATATCGATTAGCTCTGCCCCTGCCCGCAGCGCCATCGAATAAGCTTCACCACCCATATTAATTGAAGCGCTGTTTCTTTTATAAAGCCGCGTCAATCCTCCTGCCGCTAAGATAATTGCAGATGCCTCAATTATAACGGTCTCGCCACTCTCAACATCAATTGCCACAGCACCGACTGCCTCTTCGTCCTGCAACACAATCTCAATGACAGCCAATCCGCTTGCTCGCCTTATACCGGTGCGTTGAGCCACTTCACCTCTCAATGCACGAGCAACTGCAGGGCCGGTATTTAAATAATCAACATACACACATCGCTTAAGACCATGTCCGGGAGCGTGAACCTGTGTCATGCGTCCATCTACCCGTGCCCAACCAACTTTCCAATCATCCATTTGGTGAATCCTAGAAACCGATTCTTCGCAAAGGATTGCGGAGAGTTCTTCGTTACATAACCCATGACCAGCCTCAATTGTATCAGACAAATGGTGTGTCCAATGATCGGGCTCTTCGTGGCCAACTGCTGATGCCACCGTCATTTGTGCCATCACGGTCGCACCACCACGACTAATTAAGCTTTTGTCGGCTAGAATGACGTCTACTCCATCACGAGCGGCTGCAACCGCCGCATACATTCCAGCGCCACCGGCTCCTATTACAAAAACATCCGTTGATATTTTCATTGTTAAATTTTTATCCCAAAATTCCGTTCGCGTTTATACACTGGAAACCATTTATTAACCAGCACTAGAGCTTGCGCCAAACCGACCCGCTCGATAGTTTTATAAATATTCCTTGAGGAGAGTAAATATGAATTTCACGATGCAACAACTTATAAATATCGGAACGCCCTACTGGGATGCTGAGGCAGAGATTGCACGAAAATTTTATAAGACTGCTCAACGAAATGATCACGCATTTTATTTACGAGCCCAGTTATGGAAAGAACTTAATCCTGTAGATGGTTTTTTTAACGGGTTACACAAGGAGTTAACCCGAGCTGCCGCTTTATTCCCGAAGGTTGGTAAAACTATAGATCGACACGATTATCTATTTCTACTGGACCAACTTGTTTCAGAGTATAATCACTTTGTTTTGCTTGCTGATGTTTTAGAACATGTTCAAGGTCGAAAACTTTCAAAACGAGATTTAAAACAACTTCCACAAGAGAAAATACTAGGTGACATACGACGCCACTACGTAAACAAGGGCGGAAAAATTGGAAGGGCTGCAGTTGGTATAACGGAAGGAGGAGGCACAGCTTTATTCAGAGTCGGAAAAAATTTGAAAGGAAGCAAAATTAACCAAATGACCGCCAAGGCTATGAAAGTTATTTGGGAAGATGAAAAAGATCATTATATGGTACAAGCACAAATAGCCGCAAAAATAATTAAAACTAAATCAGATATGAATAAAATGAGAGAGGCAATGTTAGAGGTCAGCTTACAAAGGGTTTGGATGCGGAATGAAATGTTTCAAAACCCAATGACAAAGGAAGAAGTTGAAAATTATATTGATCGGCGAAAAAGATCTATCGAAAAGAATTTTTAAACTAGCCAATCACCTCCAGAGCTGAGACTCCGGGTAGAACCCTTCCCTCTAGCCATTCCAGAAACGCTCCACCCGCCGTGGATACATAAGAGAAAGAACCTAATGCTTTTGCAGAAGATAAGGCCGCAACAGTATCGCCGCCTCCAGCTACCGATTTTAGTACACCGTCTACTGTAAGTTTTGCGACCGCTTGCGCAACAATATTTGTACCGTTATCAAATGGTCTGATCTCAAAAGCCCCAAGCGGGCCATTCCAAATAACTGTTTTACAATCTCTTATACTCTTAGCTATGGCACTAGCCGAACCTGCTCCAATATCAAGGATCATCGTCTCTTTCCTGACTGCCGCAACCGGCACCGTCTCGCTTGGGGTTCCAGCTTCAAACTTTTTTGCAATGACCACGTCGCTAGGCAAAATAATTTCACACCCTACCTCATCTGCATTTGCCATGACATCTCTGGCCGTACCTGCCATATCAAATTCACACAACGACGCCCCGACGTCAGTTCCAAGCGCGTGCAAGAATGTATTTGCCATAGCTCCACCAATAACCAAACGATCAACCTTAGGAACAAGATTACTTAAAACATCTAGTTTAGTTGATACTTTGGCACCTCCAACAACAGCAAAGACTGGTCGGTTGGGATTGCCCAATGCCCCCTCGAGCGCTTCTAATTCTGCCTGCATGGAACGCCCTGCTGCTGAAGGCATTAACCGTGCAATACCTGCAGTAGAAGCGTGGGCGCGGTGTGCTGCTGAGAAAGCATCATTGACGTAGATATCTCCGAGTGATGCTAAAGCCTCGACAAAACCGGAATCATTACTTTCTTCACCGGGATGAAAACGTAGATTCTCCATCAACGCGACCCCACCATTTGGCAGTGCATTAATAGCTTTTACAGCTGCTTCACCTATACAACTCTCAATAAATATCACCTCACGTCCACCCAACGACTGCCTTAAAGGCCCCAACAAAGGCTTGGTGGACATTTCAGGCACATGCATTCCCATTGGGCGATCAAAATGGGACATGACTATAACCTTGCAACCTCTGTTCGCCAGCTCAAGAATTGTTGGAGCCAACCTATCAATTCGGGTTGCCTCTGTTACCAAGCCGTTACGCATTGGTACATTAAGATCACCGCGCAACAACACACGGCAACCAGTAGAGTTCTTTTTTAAAACTGGCAGAG
Organism: Rhodospirillaceae bacterium; assembly: GCA_002712335.1. The sequence goes on from PATI01000054.1 coordinate 12,671, forward strand.
TATCAAGGGTTTCAAACTGCGGCATAGAAAGAACAATATTTTATTATAGGATCAACCTAACTTACCCATCATTACCGCCGTATCTGACATACGATTTGAAAAACCCCATTCATTATCATACCAAGAAGCAACACGACAAAGTTTTCCCTCTATGACCTGTGTTTGGGTAAGATCAAAAATTGAGCTAGCCGCATTATGATTAAAATCTGATGAAACCAAAGGCTCATCATTAGTTATCAGAATTTTTTTAAACGCTGCAGAGCCGGCTGCTTTGATTATAGCTTTATTTATTTCTTCAACCGAAGTCTTACGTTTTGCCGTAAAATTGAGATCGACAATGGAAACATTGGCCGTCGGCACCCTTATAGACGTGCCATCCAGTTTTCCGTTTAGCTCTGGTAAAACTAAGCCAACAGCTTTAGCCGCACCGGTTGAAGTGGGTATCATTGAATAAGCAGCTGCCCTAGCCCGGCGGGGATCGGGATGTAAAGTATCCTGCAAACGTTGATCGCCAGTATAAGCGTGAATTGTTGTCATATAACCCTGCTGTATTCCTATTGCTTTATGCAAAACCGCCGCTACTGGCGCTAAACAGTTGGTAGTGCAGGACGCATTGGAGACTACGGAGTGGCTTTTTCTTAGCTTTTTGTCATTTACGCCACAAACTACTGTCAAATCCTCACCCGTTGCTGGCGCAGAAATCAGTACCTTCTTGGCACCGGCTGCAATATGCGCTTCAGCATGTTCGCGTTTCGTAAAAATCCCAGTGCACTCGAGAACAACATCAATCCTAAGTTTACCCCAAGGGAGTTGCGCTGGATCACGTTCAGAAAAAACCTTAATGGTACCTTTACCGAAATTAATGCCCGTTTTTGTAGCCCTTACTTTTCCTGGAAACGGACCATGAATAGTGTCGCGCTGCAGCAATAAGGCATTCGCTTCAACACTACCTAGGTCGTTAATCGCAACAAACTCAATATCCTTACGTTTACTTTCATAGGCTGCACGTAAAACTAATCTTCCTATCCTTCCAAACCCGTTGATGGCCACCCTTACTGCCATAATATCCTCCGTACTAAGTTATAACTATAATCGCTTTTTAACCGCAAGCACGACCTCATCAGCGGTTATTTTAAAATGGTTAAATAAATCCTCGGCCGGTGCAGATGCACCAAAACTTGACATACCGATGAATACACCGTCAGGACCAATATATTTTTCCCAGCCCATAGAAACAGCTGCTTCAATCGCAACTTTAAAAGTGTTTTCTCCGAGGATAGTTAAACGGTAGTCATCAGTTTGCTCATCAAACAATTCCCAACAGGGCAATGAAACAACATTAGAAATAATTCCATCCCTCGCCAGCAGCTCCTGAGTTTTAATGGCTACCGAAACTTCCGAACCTGTCGCTATCAGGGTAACTGTCGCTTCGCTCTCCGCTTTGGAGATTATATAACCGCCCTTGGCACAATAATTTTGTCCACTGCAATCCGTTCTAACGGTTGGGACACCTTGTCGGGTAAGTGCAATAGCCGATGGCGTGTTTTCAGCGGATATAGCTAATTCCCAACACTCTGCCACCTCTACCGCATCCGCGGGACGAAAAACTCTTAAATTTGGTATAGCCCTCAAACTTGCCAAGGTTTCAACAGGTTGATGGGTTGGTCCATCTTCACCAAGTCCAATAGAGTCATGGGTAAGTACATGAATTACACGCTGCCGCATTAGAGCGGACAACCTTAAAGCTGGCCGGAGATAATCAGCAAATACAAGGAAAGTACCAGCATATGGAATAATACCTCCATGCTGTGCCAAACCATTCATCACCGCGGCCATTCCATGTTCGCGAATACCGTAATGAATATATCGACCATCAAATTCGTTCTTAGATATAGAGATCATGTTGGATGTTCGCGTATTTACGGAACCAGTAAGATCAGCAGAGCCTCCCATCAGCTCTGGTACATCAGCAATTAATTTTTCTAATACCGCCCCTGAGGAAACACGGGTTGCCTGATTAGGAGTATTGGATATAAATTCATTTTTGATGTCGTTTATGGCCTTTTCCCAACCCACAGGCAAACCACCCAAAACTGCACGCTGAAACTGTTCTCTAATGTTTGAGTCACAACTTGCGAGGCGTTTTTCCCAAGCTACGCGCTCTCCTGATCCTCGTTCTCCCGCCTCGCGCCATACGGACATAATTTCATCTGGAACTTCAAATGGCGTATATGGCCAACTTATTTTTTCTCTCACCCCGGCAATCTCTTCATCACCCAAGGGTGCACCATGCGAGCCGGCAGTCCCAGCTTTGTTGGGTGCCCCGTAGGCAATTGTAGTTTTACAGGCAATCAATGAAGGTTGCTTTTCGTCTCTTGCAGCTTTTATGGCTGCAGTGACAGCCTCCGCATTATGGCCATCCACAACACTGGTATGCCAACCGTAAGAGGCAAACCTTGCAGGAACATTATCTGACCACGCTAATTCGGTACTACCGTCTATGGAAATCCCATTATCATCATACAACACAATCAGACGTGAAAGCCCAAGATGTCCAGCGAATGAAGCGGCTTCGTGGCTAATTCCTTCCATGAGATCGCCATCGCCAGCGATCACATAGGTATAATGATCAACTATATCTTCACTGAAACGCGAAGCCAGTATGCGTTCGGCTAACGCCATACCAACTGCAGTCGAAATTCCCTGACCTAATGGGCCAGTGGTGGTCTCTATACCTGCTGCATGACCATATTCGGGATGTCCGGCCGTTTTACTTCCTAATTGTCGGAAGTTTTTGATCTCATTGATATCAATATCTGAATAACCAGTGAGATAAAGAAGGGCATAGAGAAGCATCGAACCGTGTCCCGCAGACAAAATAAACCTATCGCGATCAGCCCAATCGGGATTTGATGCATCATATTTAAGGAACCGTGTAAATAATATTGTGGCTACATCCGTCATGCCCATGGGCATACCTGGATGGCCAGAGTTAGCCTTCTGAACAGCGTCCATCGCTAGAGCACGGATTACGTTAGCAAGATCTTTTTGTTCGACAGTCACAATTTTTCCGAAGTTAAGTTTTTCAATTTTATTCTTCTATTATTCAGTTATTAAAAAAACTTCATACTTAAATTTTTACAGTTTATATTAACGCGAATCGTTCTGAGGTTGGAGTCACACTGATAAAAGAATTCTACATTAATTCTCCATTGTCAAAAGTGAAACACCAAGTAAAGCTCGACGTTTCAACCATGGACTTGCCCGATATCTTGGATCCCCATAAAAGTCACACATCGCATTTAGTATCTTCAATACTCGCTTAGCACCAACATTATCGCCCATCGATAAAGGGCCCATTGGGTAGCCAAGACCCAAGGTCACCGCCTTATCAATATCCGATGGGCTAGCAATTCTTTGCTGCGCAATGTCACAAGCAATGTTGACGATAGTTGCAACAACTCGCTGATTTACAAAACCCGGACTATCATGAATTACCGTTACGGTGTGACCATCAGCGGCTAGTGCCGCATGAACTAAATCACGAAGATCCGGATCAGAAACTGGTGTGCTCATGAGCGTACGCCGGCCATCCAATCCGAATAAAGTATCAACGCCAAATGAACGTTCCGCTTCAACTCCTTCCGTTGTAGCCGCACTGGTTACATCGGATCCAGTCGGCGTAAATAAACATAGACTGCGTGTTGATGGTTTTTGACCCTTATCAATTTCGATCACTTCACGCAAAGCACCTAGAAGTACATCATACCCCTCTGGCTCGGCTTTGCTAATCCATATAGATTCTGGCATCACTTCTGGAGCACCTTCCTCCAAATTCTGCATTTTCTTATTATTTTTATAGGTATAAAAACCCCGACCGGTTTTACGACCATGCAAACCCGCCACTGAACGTTGAAGGGTCAAGGGGTTAGGACGAAAACGTGGTTCACCATAAAATTGTTGATAAATAGACTCCATAACTGGGTGGGATACATCTAAGCCAGTTGTATCCATAAGCTCAAATGGGCCCATACGAAAATTTGGTCCTCCCTCCCGCAGGAGATCATCAACACCCGAGAAATTTGTGATTCCTTCTGACACAATGCGGACCCCTTCCGTATTAAGTCCTCGGCCAGCATGATTAACCAAAAACCCGGGTGTATCTTTTGCGCGAACAGGCTCATGTCCAACGCGCCTAGAAATTCTGACCAATATTTCACAGGTTTCTTCATTTGTTTCCAATCCGTTCACAACTTCCACTATTTTCATTAGAGGTACCGGATTAAAAAAATGAAATCCTGCAAACCGTCCTGGATATTTCATTACTGCTGCAATCGCAGTCACGGAAAGGGACGAAGTGTTTGTCACTAACACACAGTCCTTTGTCACACACTCTTCTAATGACAGAAAAACTTGACGTTTAACATCGAGATCTTCAATCACAGCTTCAATTACTAAATCTGCGACTGCTAAATCCGATAGTTTGCCTGCAACCGCAAGCCTCTCAACTGCTCCTTTTGCCTCCTCTTCGCTCATTAGACCTTTTTCACAGGCCCGGAAGATCATTCTGTCCGCGAAATCCCTTCCTGCTGCCGCTGCTTCATCGTTCGTGTCATAGAGTAAAACCTCGAGTCCCCCCGTCGCCATTATTTGTGCGATACCCCGTCCCATGGCGCCAGCACCTATAATACCAACAACAAAGTCTGGGCTATTTGGTTTTTTAGGCATTAAATTTTACCTCAATCATTCCCTAAAGATAATTTATATAGTCGGCAACGCATTAAAACCGCATCCTTAACAATATCATCAAATATTTCTTGAACACTGGCAATTTTATTAGCAAAAGCACAACTCTGGCCCATGGACAGAGTACCTTGCTCAAAGTTGCCAGACTCATAGGCCGCCTTTTGGTTGGACCCCTCTACCAGCAATCTATATTTTTCGAAATCTTTAATACCCTGTTTCTCAAGTTCATTGACAGTTTTAGCAGTAGCATTATCAAGGACACGCGAATTGTCATTAAAAATAGACATAACGATTCTTGTATCACTCTCAACGGTTTCCACTACTCGCTGTTTATATTTATTATCCGCCCAAATTTCTTCGGCTACGGTCATTCGCGAACCCAACAAAATTCCATCTGCACCGAGAACCAAAGCAGCGAGCAGCTGACGACCAGTACCGAGACCGCCCGCTAATACAACGGGGATATCCAAGTCTTGGGGAACTACGGCTCCCTGAACAATCCCGCCAATCATATTCATCCCCGGGTGCCCACCCGCTTCTGCGCCAAGAATAGTGATAGCGTCTACTCCAGCAGCAGCAGCACTTCTAGCGTGACGCAAGGTAGTGCATTTATGTATTACTTTCATTCCAGCATCTTTAATTCGAGGCAAAAAAGCCTTTGGGCTAAAACCAGCCGTCTCTACAAATTCTACCTTTTCTTCAATCGCAATATCTAAAAAGATAGCTAGTTCTTCATTTGCCTCGGGACGCGCCGATACGTAAATATTTACTCCAAATGGTTTTCCACCGGTTATTTCGCGACATTTCCTAAGCTCTTTACGATAGGCATCTTTTGTTGCAAAGCTCCGTGGAGTTATAAACCCCATGCCTCCAGCATTAACCACAGCGCCGACAAATTTTGCATCAGCCAACCACATTAACCCACCGCATAGAATTGGATGTGTAATATCGAACAATTCCGTAATTGGGGTCTTAAAAACTGGTGATACCATTATCAAATACTATTCTGCAGGAATGAATTTGGTACCATACCTAATGATACCCTCTTGATCATAAAGGCGGCGTACAACGCCTCTTATTTTCATTCCAATTTCAAGCTTATCGGGATTCACTTCAGAGAGACGCACCATAACTTTAGGCCCCTCCCTGAGTTCAACAACGCCACACAGTATATCACCGGTCATGGTTTGTTCATCGTCGAATTCGGAAGGTGCTCCATTCCCAGCAACGAGACTATACGTATAAAGCACGCCTTCTCCGGAAAGTGGGGTGTTAATAAACTCATCACCGCCGCAATTTATACAAACGGATCTTTTTGGGTAGGCAAGCAGACCACAGCTGCTGCATTTTCCAGCAACCATCCTGAGTCTATCATCAATGCTACTGCTAAAAATTGGGAGAGATATATATGAAGTCATGCCCCCCCCCTAAATTTACTTGATAGCACCCTACGATGTTTTAAATAGGTGATGTAATCTACAAGCTCTCCTCCAACAATCAAATCAGCCACTTTAGAACCTTTTCTTCGCCTTTTTCTTAATTGAGACCCGGCACCAAACCAGGCAGCCGTAGCGCCAGCACCAATCCCCGCACTTAGGATTTCCTCTCCTACTCGAGCTTTATCTAAAGAAGCAGCTAGAGCAAGTGGCGCTGAAGCAGCACCCGCATCACCGATCATACACCACAACGCATCTATTTCTGCTTTTGGACATCCTAAAATTTTTCCAGCCCTTCTTCCTAGACTGGTTTCAATACCCAAAGCTAGGCGTCGGACCTTATCAACTTTTTTAATTGATAGCAGACCTCCAAGGTCCTGTAGAACAATCAAGTTATCGCGCGTGCGCAGTTCCAAATCAGTTAAAGTTTCCTCACCATGCCGCCTAAACCGCGAGCCAAAGGTCTCCCGAGTCAGACTTATGGAATCCTTGTATACGGCTACCATACCTTGCGAACCAACTATGAAGGCGGCAGCGGCAGCGCCAAGAGAGTGCTCAAAACCTGAGTCCACTTTTCCCACAGGCGCGTCAGCGGCAATAGCCAATGCGTATTGCCCTTTATGCGTCAAACAAAACTCGATAGCTGAGATTAGAGCTTGTAATCCTGCTTGGGGTGATCCGGTTATTTCTGTAACCCTGATGGCCCTGTTGTTAAATAAAGCTGTTGGCAGTGTGGCCGCCGAAGGTTTTTCATCATAAGGCGGCGTAGTTACCCCAAAAAATAATGCGGAGACCTCTATATCAAAAGGTATACGTTCCAGGGACTGTCGAGCGGCTTCTATACCTAGGGTAACCGGATCTTCATCATACGAACAGAAGGCTTTTTGTTTAAGACCTCTAGCGGAACAATTTCCCCAAGCTTCAACATAAGCGCTTGCTGGCAAACGAAAGTGGGGCAGTGCCACACCGTAACTCTCAATCCCAACCATTTTCTTAATTCACCGCCTTAAGAATGTGCACGGCTACCGCCGCTCCGGATCCACCAACATTTTGTGTGAGACCATAACGCTTATTATTGAGTTGACGTTCTGAGGTATCAGCACACCCACGAAGCTGCTTAACCACTTCATAAATTTGCCCGGTTCCTGTGGAACCGATTGGGTGTCCTTTGGCAATAAGACCACCAGAGTTATTAACCGGCCGAGCGCCATCTCGGCCGGTGGCTCCACTTGCAATATAATTTCCTGCTTCACCTTTTCCGCAAAACCCAAGATCCTCGTAGGCCAACAACTCAGCAATTGCAAAACAATCATGAACCTCAGCAAAATCAATGTTTTTGGGGCCAATTCCTGCCATCTCATAAGCCTGTTTAGCTGCACGCCTTGTACCCTCCAACGCGGTCATAGTGTAACGATCGTGGATAGCTACATAATCGCTAGCACCACCACTACCCACAACCAAAACTGGTTGATTCGTAAAACTGGATGCAAGATCGGCACGGCACATAATTACTACCGATGCACCGTCGGTAATACCACAAGCATCAGATAATGACAGTGGGGAAGCCAAATTTGGAGATTTCATCGCACGCTCAAGGTCAAGGGGCACTCGGAACTGAGCTTTAGGATTAGCCATGGCATTGGCACGATTTTTTACTGAAGCTATCTTGATTTGTTTTTCCTCTGTACCAAATTCGTACATATGTCTTCGGGCCATCATAGCGTAAATTCCGGCAAAATTAGTCCCAGCCAGCCTCTCCCATTCTACGTCTCCGGAAATGCCAAGCCAAAGCCGATTTCTTCCTCTGGGAAGATCAGACATTTTTTCAATTCCCCCAGCCACCGCAATCTTGGTTCTACCGGATGCTATTGCTGCAACTGCATCACGCATGGCAAAGCCAGATGAAGCACAGGCATTCTCAATGTGGCGCGAACTTGCACCAATCATCCCTGCAGCTTCCATCATCAAGGGTGCAAAGTTACCAAGTTGTGCACCTCCAGTGGACAAAGATCCGATGTATGCCTCTTCTACCTCTAATGGATCAAACCCCTTATCAACATCATTGAAGGCGTCAACTGCCGCTTCATGAAACAAATCCTTAAGGGTTTTATGAGGGTACATCCCATAGCATGTTTGCCCTACACCGATGACCACGACATCTACCATATCGACTTTCCGTCACCTAAAGGCGGGTTTGCGCTTATCTAAAAATGCAGACCTACCCTCCTCGAGTTCTGGACCAATGAAAGCTGTTGATTGCGACAAACTTTCTAATTCAAGTGCCGCTTCGAGAGATTGAGGTTCTATTGAAAGATGACGCTTTGTAAGAGCAAAGGCATGTGGTGGCATATCTATTAGACATCTAACTTTTTCGATCGCCTGTTTTTCAGCCTCCCCATCGGGAACCAGCTCATCCGCAAGTCCGATTTCTCTAGCCTCTTGAGATTTCACCATTTGAGCATAAAGCAAAATTTGTCGCGCCCTAGAGTGCCCCACTTTTCTTTTCAGAGTAAACAGTATGCCATAGTCTGGTGTAAGCCCAACTCGAAAGAAGGGAAATCCAATGGTGCCGCTCTGAGCAAGAATAATACTATCACAAAGTAAAACGAGGCCGGCTCCTGCTCCAACGGCAAAACCTTCCACTCCCGCGACTATTGGCTTTTCGGCCTCAGCCAGCAGCCGTACCAACCGATGATTTTCTTTCATCCTTGCTCGACCAGATCTGATATCCATTTCAGTCATGGTGTCTATATCACCTCCGGCACAGAAGTTACCGTCAGTGCTCCCTAGCACTATACCTTCAACCGCATTATCGCTAAGTGCTCCAGATAATTTATCAATCAGAGCATCACGTATGTCTGGACTTAAAACATTTCTTTTTTCTGGCCGATTAATTGCAACCCTTATTATACCAGGCGCTACAGTTTCTGAATTCAGAACAGGCATGACCAAAGCTCCAATAAATTATTACTATAATTCCACAGGCGACATTTTATCGAGTGCTATTTCAATTGCAGCTAAGATATCGTTAGCCGTCACTCCCGCAAACTCAACATCATCCCGGTCCAGAAATCTCGCTACACAATTACTCAGACTATCAAGATTTGCGGAGCACCCTGTCAAAGATTCTTCCAACCAAGCAACGCTCACCAAAGGACGTGGATGCCAATCACCGTTAATAATTGCCTTTAGAACCTCGCCATTCCGTATTACTAACGTGGCCCAAATCAGGCCTCCAACGGCCTTTGCCCTGCCTAGACCCATCATATCACCGTTCCTTAATACCCCGCCAAGCATTGTCTTTCTGCTATTAGCAAACAACCATTCATCACTCTCATATTCTGAACGGAAATCATCTGCATAACTGCGTTCAATATCTATTACCCTACCTTTCACCAAATCGCCCTCTTGAAAAGCATGAGCCGTCGTCTCTCGTACTAGGGTTTCCAACTCTTTCGCATCTATAATTTTCTTAGCTTCTCTTTCCAACCAGGTGAAACGGGAAGTCATATCCTTCAAAGCCTTATCTTTCACCTTTTCAGGCGGCATAGGCATTATTTTTCCAGCCAACTCTGTATCGATGGGTTTAACGTTAACCACGATTCGGAAGGTCATTACCCCATCCTCGATTTTTAGCGAAGTGGGAACTAACTTACGACCCTCCACTTGGATATCATTTAGGGGACGATATTCTGCAGCAAACCCATAGCGCTTAGATAAAGTTTCCGCAAAAGCTTTCAAAATTTTAGGAAAGGCCTCGGTCGTGGTGTCCGGTACTTCCGGATGATCTGTTGGTAAAAAATAAACGAGAAATGCAGAGCCTTCCCCCGCATAAACCGGGCCACCACCATTTGGCCGGCGTCTGATTGAAACATTATTCTCTCGACAAAAATTTAGGTCTAATGCTTGTTCTGGATCTTCGTTCACCCCAATTGTAATTGAATCAGCATCAAATATATTAAGATACACGGTTGGCGGTGCTTCACCCTTAATGACGGCTTTCTCTATTGCCGGCGAGACAGATACCGAAAAATCAGCATAAGAATTTTTATCCACAATTAAACGCCATGTATTATCCGCCATCTTTATTTTTTCCTCTCATCTACAACCAACGGACCTTCATCAAGTTCCGGTGAAATAACAACTTCATCAACAGAGATTAGCGTCTGACTTTTAAAACGTTTAGAAACAATTTCTGCAGTCTGATCCCCGCCTGCACCTTTAAGCATTAATGACAACCTATCACTGCCAGCGGCTGTAGCCGATACTATCAACCTGTAAACACCTTTCAATTCTTCCAATCCCAAAAGTATGGTTCTGAGCTCTGAAGGATAGATTTTGACTCCTTTCACCTTTACCATCTCATCCGTCCTACCAAAAACAACATTGGGCAAACAAATTGTCCGCCCAAAAACTGAGGGCGTTTCAACCTTAATAGTAAGATCACCAGTCCGATAACGAATTAAGGGTTGGGCTTCCTTATGTAGATGGGTGAGAACCAGTTCTCCTCGTTCTCCATCCTCGACGGGCTTCAAAGTCTCCGGGTCGATCACTTCCGCATATACAAGCTCGTCAAATATATGTACACCCTGCCCGCCAGGGAATGTTCTTCCAACGGGCAAAAACTCAGACAGGGAAAATGAATCCACTAACATTGTATCAGGCATTGCATTGGCAACCAAATTGTACAGGGTCTTGTTACCTGAAAAAGCTTCACCACCTGCAAAAAACACTTTGGGAGCTCTAACACCGGATTCAAGGAGACGCAGCGAAAAGCTTGGATTACCTGCAAGAATATTTACATTGTGAGCGTTACAAATTTCTGCTGCCCGGTCTGCCTCACCCGGCCCTAAGGGAATACAGGTTACGCCGTGCGCTTCCATTTGCGACTGATAAAATAGCCCTGCAACAAAAAGATGGTAGCCGAAAAATACCGCGCATACATCTCCATCATCAACCCCACAGGCATCAAGATGAGTTCGACAAGAAGCTATCATCCGGTCAAGGTCTCCCCTAGTCTGCATAACCGGCACTAATCCGCCTCCCATTGGGCTTAGGTTCATCCTTACGGTTCTAGTGCCTCCAAAAGTACCGTAATTCGGTTTTTGCATTTCAGATACAAAGTCAGCCCGAGACATTAAGGGAATAGAACTTGCAAACTCGGTCAATCCCGAAACGGCATCTGGTAACCGCCCCGAATAAAAAGGGTGTCGGGCTAGACGGTCAAGCACCGCGTTTATAGCTTCAAGAGGAAAGGTCATGGTGTATCTTGTAAAATGCCCGAATTAGGGCGGCAAGTACCTGTATATGGTTGAGACATTTTATTTTCCTTTACGATCTGATACCGAAACCAATCGATCCTCATTTAATGGTAATTTATCCCCAAGCCAAAATCCGAAAATTAAATGGTCATTGTACGCATTTGCAGTATTTGGATGAACGAGAATGCTAAGACCATCACGATTGACAGTAAGCCATTGAACAAAGGGGTCAAAGTGGTCCACTTTAAACGCAACCTGATACATTGAGACAAGATGTGGTCCAACAGCCTCATCATGCCAGCGTCCAATTGTGGTATATGGGAATTTTTCCATTATTTTTTGTCGAAGCGCCGCAGCGATTTCACGGGTATTGCTTAGTTGATAATAAACGTGTGCATGCCAACTGTTGATGGCCTGAACTGGTTGATTCGGAAATATCATATTTACCTCAAGTCCAATAGTCGGCTTTATAATAACCTCATACAACCCCAAACGCATAACATGAAAAAACAGCCATAGACACCCGCAAGCTCACCTTGCCCTTTGGCTCTGGTTGGGTCACATTCACGTCCCCAGTTGATATGTGTTGGAGTAATCGAAATGAACTATGTAATTCCAAGTTGGAATTTGCCAAGTCTACCCGTAGAAGGCAGCGAAGAGCGATTTCCAGTGCGACGGATATATTGTATCGGTCGTAATTATACCGCTCATGCCCGCGAAATGGGAGCAGACGAACGCGAGCCACCTTTCTTTTTTTTAAAGCCGGGAGACGCCATTGTGGAGAACAATGCTACGATCCCTTACCCACCTGCGACTGAAAACCTTCATTATGAGGCCGAACTTGTTGTAGCATTAGGTAAATGTGGTTCCAATGTTTCTGTCGAAAATGCAAACGATCATGTTTTTGGATACGGTGTCGGAATAGATCTCACGCGCCGTGACCTCCAGGAAGAAGCAAAGGGAATGCGACGCCCTTGGGATATGGGTAAGGGTTTTGATTCTTCAGCACCTTGTAGCAAAATTTATCCAGCATCCTCCATTGGTCATCCCGAAAATGGATCTATTACCTTAACGGTCAATGGTGAGTTACGACAGTCCGGCAATATTGGGGACATGATTTGGGATGTTCCAGAAAGTATTGCATACTTATCTACCCTGGTAACACTTGAACCGGGTGATCTTATTTATACTGGCACCCCCGAAGGAGTGGGAGCGGTAAGAAGGGGTGAACAAATTGTTGTTCATGTTGAAGGTGTCTGCGACCTAACATTAAATATCAATTAATTGGTGAAAAACAGGAATGGTTGAAAATACCGGAAACACCCAGACCACCCAAATGGGGGGGTTGCATGATTTAATTGGCTATAATTTGCGATGTGCTCAGATTGCAGTCTTTCAACATTTTAAAAACACCGTGGGGAATTTCAATATTTCCCCACCGCAGTACGGCGCAATGGTGCTTATTAAGGCCAATAAAGGGATAAGCCAATCGGCAATAGCTAGTGCGCTTCGTTTTGATCGTTCGACGTTAGTCCAAATTATTGACCGACTTGAAAGCCGAAATTTAGTCGTACGGGAAGCGTCTATAAATGACCGCAGATCATATGCATTGCGATTAACCAAGTCTGGATCTGCCATGCTTAACCGTCTTAGAAAACTCGTAGAAAAACACGAGAAATATATGACGGAAAATCTAACTGATAGTGAACGCCAAACTCTGATCCAACTTCTTGCCAGAGTTCATAAAGAAGTAGATGATAATAAAAACACTGGAGGCGNAAATGGCTAAGCAAGCAGAGAAGGTTGTTGAAGAAATAAAGAAAAAGGCTCGGTCACCTCAAATCTTTAAATATGCAAAGCCTCAGGGGGCTAGAGCTGGCAAGTCTATTGTTACCCTAGGAACATCGGGTTTACTTCGTGGTTCAGTGCAAGTTGTCAAGAATGGGCAAGGCGACAATAACAAGCATATCCATACTGGGATGGATGGGATGTGGATGTGTTTAAAGGGCGAAGTGACATTTTATGGACCCGACGATGAAATCCTCGGTATCTTTGGACCACAAGAGGGTATTATTATGCCTCATGGCAATGCCTACTGGTTTGCCAGTACTGGAGACGTCGATCTCGAAATTCTTCAGGTCGTAACTTGGGCTCCAGACATCAAGGACGAACGTATTGACCTAGAAGAACAAAAAGACGGGGTTGGACCCGGTAAGGGTGAGTTTTTTGATGCAAGAGTTCGATAAGTAAACGAAAAGGAGCAACATATTTAACAGCTCCTTTAAATCCTTATAACTCTAAATTATCAAATCAAGTTACCGCGTTTTTCCCGAAACAAGCCCAACTTCTCGTGTAAAGCTTTGTCGGTAAAACTAAACAGAAATGCTTCTTTTTCATCACAAACGTGATGATGGGGGAGCCAGCCCGGTACGACAAATACATCCTTTGGACCCCATTTATATTCAATGCCGTTAATCATCGTTTTACCTTCACCCTCAACTACAGAATAAACCCAAGTCGCAGTACTCTGGTATTCTTGCGTCTCCATTTTTGCCGGCAATAATTGCATGTAGCAATCAAGAGTAGGCATAGCGGGCTCACCTGTATTTGGATTTAAGTATTGCATCTTAATGCCATGAAAGGGATCGATTTCCCCAGCCTTTTCAAGATTTATCAAGGCACCCCGGGTTTGTTCATATGGGTAGTGAAAGACAGGAGAATGCGGGCCTTCAGCTACGTAATCCATCGGCCGCATGTTAGCTCCAAAGCGAGCCATATTATCAAAGGCAGGGCGGCCTTCTGGATGAGTTCCTCCGTCCTCATAGAGTTCGGTAAACATCGTTCCAAGAAATCGGATTAGAGGAATATCAAGACCATCCAGCCAAACTACAGGCGTTGTTCCTTCGTTACCATGGTCATGCCAAACGCCCGATGGCGTTAAAATCAAATCACCAGGTTTCATAGGAGCCTTTTCACCATTAATAGCAGTATAGGCTCCATCTCCTTCAACGATAAAACGTAATGCAGCAGGAGAATGGCGGTGGGTAGGAGCAACTTCACCGGGCATAATTAGCTGGAAACCGGCAAACATCGAGTCACAGGCAGCTGTTTCGCCTTTAAGCGACGGATTTTCTAATATTAGCACCCTCCTTTCCGCCTCCTCTGCTGTGATCAGAGTAGCCGTCTCCATCAAACTGGGACGAATTTCTTCGTAGTTCCAGACGTAAGGAGCCGCCCGCATTTCTGGCTCCTTCTTCATAAAAGTAAATAGCCTCTCCCATAATGGAGCAACCGCCAATGGATCAATTTTGCTATAAAAAGCAGCGCGTTCCGGTGTAACTTTTGGTTTCTCGTGGAGACTTCTAGCCATATTTCCCTCCTCGGTCGGACAACTGCAACATTATCTGCCTATATAATTATCTTATTCAAACTAGCACCAAATTACCCTAATTATAAGAGGCCCCCTGTTCATATTTATTAAACCAATCAACAAACCTCGGTATACCAATGTCAATAGAAGTTTTAGGTTCATAACCCAGGTCCCTTCTAATAGCCGTAATATCAGCAAAAGTTTCTTTTATGTCCCCCAATTGCATGGGCCTGAATTCTACTAAGGCTTTTTTTCCGATGGCACGCTCTAATACCCTAATAAGTCTCATAAGTGGTTCACTCCGCTCGTTTCCAATATTGTATATTCGGCACGGAGCCTTACCCGCATTGACTTCAGGGGGAGTTTCGAGACATTTTATAACGCCACTAACGATGTCATCAATGTAAGTAAAATCACGCTTCATATCGCCATTATTGAAGACAGAAATTGGTTTCCCCTCGCTAATAGCTTTACAAAATATATACATTGCCATATCGGGTCTGCCCCACGGACCATAGACTGTGAAAAATCTCAGCCCGGTTTGAGGAAATCCATATAGTTGACCATAGCAATGGCTCATGAGCTCATCTGCCATTTTAGTTGCAGCGTAAAGAGAAGTCGGTGTATCCGTTCGATCACCAACGGAAAATGGCAATTTACTATTTCCGCCATATACCGAGCTAGAACTAGCATAAACAAGGTGCTCAAAATTAGATAAATTTCTACAAATCTCTAAAATTGACATATGACCTAAAATATTAGCACGCACATATGCAAATGGATTTTCAATCGAGTATCTCACACCTGGTTGAGCAGCGAGGTGAATAATACGATTTATATCTTTGCGCCCTGAAATAAGCGATTTTACGGAGTCATAATCAGATATATCTATTTTTTTAAATGAGAAACCACCATATTTTTCAAGTTCCTCTAATCGTGCCTGCTTTAGACGTACATCATAATAATCGCTGATGTTATCAACACCCACCACAGCCTCATCTCGCAAGAGTAAAGCTTTACTGACATGAAACCCGATAAATCCCGCTGCACCGGTCAGAAGAATTGTCATAATAATCTGCTCGTGATCGTTTTAAATTCATCCATTTTTTATTATAATCAAATTCCAAAAATAAAGGTTTGATAAAAAAAGAATTAACTAAATTGTGGTATTACTTTTTCACCAAACAGGCGCAATGATTTCTCGGCTTCATTAGGTGGTAAAGTTGTAAAATTAACTTGAAGAGACCCGTCATTAAACCCGCCAACCTGATCATTATAATCTCTAATCATTTCAATTAATTCTTTAGGCGTGCCCACCCAAGCAGAACATTTTTCTATTTGTGTGTCCAAATTTTCCTGGCGCAAAGTCTCTATTATTTTATCATAATGAGCATAATCATTAGAAACAGACCCCGTAGTCCAGCCACTTGCTGCATCACAGAGAGAAACAAAGTAATTATCAACGTGGGGTCGTGCGATACGCAATGCCTCGTCATGATCTTCATGGCAGAACATAAAAAAAGCCAACATTACCCGTCCGGACCCCTCATGACCCGCCACTTTCCAAGCATCCCTATATATATCAAGCAACTCTCGCATTTTTCCACCGGCGATAGGTATCCCCATTATCCAAGTACCGTTACGGCCTGCCTTTTCAAATGAGGCCTCGGTTGCAACAGATGCTGTCCACAACTTGGGGTGAGGCTTCTGAGTGGGGCGGGGATAAGAGGTTACATTTTCGAAGCTATGAAATTTTCCCGATGATGTAACATTCTCCTCAGCAAGTAGCCGGGTTATCTGTTCAACCCCTTCATCGAAACGCGCAACACTCTCATCAAGGCTGACTTTAAAAGCTTCAAATTCTCTTGGTATAAATGCACGGGCCAATCCTACTTCCAGCCGCCCATTAGAAATACTATCTAGCATTCCAATTTCACCAGCGAGTTTTAAGGGATTGTTGAAAACGGGTAAAACGGCACCGGTAATCAGACGTGCTTTCATAGTTCTCTGAGAAGCAGCCGAAAGGAAAACAATTGGGTTTGGACTGTAGCCACCATACGGATGAAAATAATGTTCAACTATTCGGACATGAGTATAGCGATAATCATCGAGTAAATCGCACAGGTTAAGGCACTCTGCAAAATATTGAGCGCCCGACTTGTCTTGTGGCCTAACATTCGGAAAAAATTGAACACCAAATTCCATACTGCTTCTCCAAATTCATTGTTACGGGCATCTAACCTTCAGCTTTTTGCCCAACGCCTTATATCCCGATCATCCGGGGGACCCTTGCGTAATCAGATTAGATATTTCCGTTAAAACTAAATCAAGCCTTGTTCCCTCGGGGTCGCTTAGCGCCGCCACGCGTGCATTAGAAACAGCATCTCTAGCCTTTTCAGCGGACAAACGATGACCTAGTGAGGGCAGGATGATATTTTCTCGAATGGAATGATAGTTGACTAAACCACGTCGATAAGTCTCACCATAACCTTTGATCAGTCGAGCACATTCCACAATCTCCAAAGCTAATTCTCCACTAATGGATAACGCCGCATCCACATCTTTTAGCCAGTTTAAAATTAAGTTTTGTTCTTCAGAATAGCGGTAGGTTCCGGGGCGCCAGCGAGCCAACTTCGCAAGGACCCTAAGCAATAGATATCCTAAAACCGTCGTAGTTTTCAAACGAATACCAAAATTACTGCGTTTGCCCCA
>PATI01000055.1 GCA_002712335.1 Rhodospirillaceae bacterium
CAGAATCATAATCTTTGTGGTTTGATTTTCCCCAAAAACCTTTTTTTCATACTCCGCAAAATGCGCGAAGCGAGGGGTGAACTTATAGTAAAGCCCTCTTTCTTTGTCAGCTTTTTCCAGGAAACAAGGGTCAGCAGCAAAGGAGAGATCGAGACCAGGCATCTTATTAAACCCAACAACCAAAGTTGGTTCGGTCTGCCGCAAATGACTAGCAACCCACGAAGTATACCTTTTATGCAGGCCAACGTTTGTAAGGGCTTTAATAGGGACTATGATGACATTAAAATTTTGTGGCACTTCACCTTGCCAGGATAATGTATAGACGTCTATTTGATTTCCTCTTTGTGCGCATTGTTCTGCTATACGAAAAAAATCCCGCTGCTGTCCGCCATAAGGGAAATATGAATAAATCAGAAAACTTATTTTCATCAGGAAAATCTAATACTGTAGTCAATCGAATAATCAAGCGCCGACATAGTAAGATTTAACAGAATGCAGTCATAAAATTTCCTTTCAAGTGTCTGCTGTATCATTAGCATGACGTTTTCCTCGTCCTTAGCATGCTCTTAGCTGAGCATCGAAACTCTATAAACTATTTGTCAGTTTTTCAAATTTATCCCACACAACGGCTGGTTCATTTTCTAATTTTAAATGTATCTGATTTCGGCCGTAAGTTCCGCATAGCGCGGGATTTGTCGGCCCATAAAGAGAGACTGTTGATTTAGATAATGCCGCCGCGAGGTGGCCTAGCCCGGTATCTACAGCGATAACTCCCTTCGAATTAATAATGACCGTAGCGAGATCTGAAAGAGACTTTTTCCCAAGGATCTTAACATTAGGATTTCCTTCTCCAATAAATTCTGCTCTCTTTTTTTCTTCCGATGTTCCCCAAGGTAGGACAACATCATATCCATATCCTGCCGCTAACTTAGCAAGGTAGCGCCAATTTTCCTTTGGCCAGTATTTACTTACTCTTGTAGTCCCATGAAGAAAGATAATATGATTTCTTTTCCCCTCAATATCATCCACATTGTCTTTTTCTAACTTGATACCATAATCAAGTGGGTATTGATGATACTCGTAATTTAAAGCCCTAGAGAAAAGCTGACGGACTCGATCAACCGCGTGTTCCTCCCACGAAACAGAATAGGCCTTGTTATAAAAAAGGCTCGCCAATGGCTCTTTAATCGTACTGTTGCTTAGCCCAACTGTGAGTCCTTTGGAGAGACGACTAATAATTCCACTCTTTATAAGTCCTTGCGCGTCTATCACTAAATCATAATGAACGCCCTGTAGCATTTTCTTAAATGATAGAAACTCGCGATTTAAATAAGTTTTGAAAAGATTCAAGCGCCAGCGTCTTATGGCAACAGGAATTACCTTGTTAATAGCCGGATGCCAAGAGGGCACTTCAACAAAATTTTCCTCGACAACCCAGTCAAACGTCAATCCCGGATGGGCTTTTTGAGCGTCTGTCACAGCAGGAAGGGTATGAATAATGTCTCCTAAAGAGGAGACTTTAACTATTAAAATACGCAATTCAATTCTTCCTTATTAAGCGCTTAAATTGAAAGAAGCTATGGCGCCAAGCACTCGCTCAGGTTTAATCTCTGTAAGACATCGAAGATGGCCAAATGGGCATTCCCTTTTAAAACAGGGACGGCAACCAATATCAGTTGAAATTAATTCGGCTTTATCTGAAAGCGGAGGAGTAAAATCGTATGAAGTCGAACCATACAGCCCAATCACGTTCTTTCCCAGAGCTGCAGCAATATGCATTAACCCAGAATCGTTAGATAGTACTACAGACGCAAACGCTAATAGATCTGTTGCTTCGGCTAGATCGGTCCTACCTACAAGGTCGATACACCTATCTCTCAGACTTTTGTCAACTTTTTCCATAATCGAATCAGTAACTGGTCGGTCATTTAAGGATCCAAAAACCCATACTCGCCAGCCATTTTTTAAAACCATGTTGACGACTTCCGCATAATAATCAGCGGGCCATTGCTTTGACCCACCAAACTGAGCGCCGGGACAAATCGCAAGCAAATCTCCTTCGATTTCGATATTGATACCATGAATTTCAACATCCATATGGGATGATTTAGGTAAAAGTTTAGGATACAGGATTGCCTTTATAGGTAAGTCACTCTCCGGATAAGCTAGTGACATAAAACGCTGCACCATCAGTGGGTAAGCATCCTTGTCAAGTGTTCGACAATCAGTTAGCAATACNTTTCGCCATTCACCCCTCCACCCAATACGCTCTTCTATTTGTGCATGCCAAGGAACAAGGGCTGACTTAAAAGACAAAGGCAAAATAAAGGCTTTATTAAAATTCTTTTTCCTAAGAGATTCTCCTATTCTTTTCCTTTTGCCNAGCTTAAGCTCACCATGTCTGAGATCAAATTGCAGAATCTCGTCAACTTCGGGCATTCGCTCGAGCAATGGTTTAAGCCCTCTTTGAGCCAATACCGAGATGTGAGTTTCAGGATTTATTTCTTTAAGTGCTCTATAAAGGGCCTGAGACATAACCATGTCACCAACCCANGCGGGACCAACTATTAAAACTTTCTCTCTAGATTTTTCCGCCATAGTCAGTTGTAATTATTTAAAAGTGATCATCCGACGCTTCGCACCTCCAGCTAAACGCAGATACCCTTAGAGTCTATCGGCTTGATTATTTATTCGACGAGTTTTATCCACTCACCTTTTTCAGGGTTACCGCGAGGATAATAACCATTTAACAATCGAAGAGTTTCCTCGGGGAAGTTGGCTATCTTGCTACTTTGAGATACGACTGAAAAATCAAAGAATTCTGTCGCTTGGACAAATTTTATTTTTAGTTCCCCACCAGCAACCACCTCTCCTCTTTGAATTGCGCGAAAAGATCGAATTGAGGATAGCATCAACTGATCTACCTCTATTTCGTTGGCATTCGGAACTATCTCACCTCTAAAAATAAAAACTCTAGGGCCTAGATAAATAACAGCAACCCGCTCTTTGATCCCGGAATCTTTAATTTCAGTGACTCCAGTGTGCCCTTGAAGGCGGAATTGAGACAATCCCTCTGACTTTGTGAGATTTTGTATGCCCAAAACATTTTGAATAAAAGATCGCGGGTCGACATTATTTTGAAGGCGTTGTACTTCGATCCGAAGCGATCCTAAACCTGGATCTTTTGCGGTTGCCGTGGTCGTAGTCGTTTCAATTTCCCAGTCATCTGGAAAAACTACAGTATACCCAAGCAAATCCTGATAATACCGATTTCGTGTGTCCGTCATTTGGGATGCGTTGCTTTGTCCNACAATTAATCCGTCAAGGTTAATCCTAAAAACCTCTTCATCAGTCATCTCAACTTCGTTATTCTCTAATCTACCGACTTGTGCAACAGCCTCCTGAAGACGCNTATCGTTCCGAGGGTNGGTGGCAAAAAGCCCATGGTAGGNGCTTCCCCCGCCAGCTACTAAGCGNTTAAAATCCTCTTGATTCTTTAATACGGTAATCACATCTATTACNGCTGCTGGATCATAACCNGCNGCCAAGAGATACTCGGCTCCTANGCTGTCAGCCTCAAGCTCGTTATCCCTACCAAAACCGCTTAAACCAGTNTGAGCCCAAATAGACGCAACTTCACTGATCTGAGATGCTGCATAACCGGACCCTGTTGCAATTCCAGTAACAATACCACCAGCCACAGCAGCCCCTCTAGCCAAAGCACCCCTCGCCTGCTGCTGAACAGCATGTCTGGCAGTGATATGACCNATTTCATGAGCTAAAACAGCAGCAAGCTCTGCCTCNGAGTTTAAATAAGTTAGCAATCCGCGATTTATATACACATACCCTCCTGGCAAAGCAAAGGCATTTATCTCAGGACTATCTATAATATGGAACTGATATTCCAAGTCTGGTCGATGACTGACTCGCGCTACTCTATTGCCCACCTCCCTAACATAATTGAGCAATTTNNCGTCTTCAAAAAGCGTCATGCTGTCAAGAACTTTATTATGCTCCTCAAGACCTATTTCTTTCTCCCTGTTTTCTGACATGAGTACCAAATTCGCGCTGCCCGTCGCTGGATTAACCGCACANGAATTTATGGCTGGTAGAAAAATCAGTAAACACATCATAGGGAGAATCAGTCTAATGGTGTCAGAAAGTCCGACTCTTCCATTACAGCTATTACTTCTCAGGGTAGCGTCAGTTTTAATTTTAAAGTTAAGCATCACTTATTCGCCATTCACAAAGTCTTTTAGTTGAGCCGCGAGACGATTACAAGCATTCGTTTCTACCCTAGCAATCAACGGTATAGGGACAACAAGCGCGGGAAGATAAGATTGTCCAGTTGCATCTGCNTTGATAGTTCCTACATTTCTTAAAGAAGTCACATCCCATACTCTAGCATCGAAGTTCGCATCATCCTCCCAAGTGCCGAAGCCAAAGCAGCCCCCTCCTCCTGGGCCTAGTGTGCAGGATATAGAGCCTGTTCTGCCAGTCGTCTCAGTAAATCCTTCGACCCAGACCATGTACCTAATACCAAACTCGTTCATCTTTTGAGCNACCACATCCTCGGCAAGCAACTGTTCTAGNTCGCTGGCTCGCAATGGTGCAGTTCGNGGTTCAAACCAAGGGAACATTGCGTCAATAAATTCTCTCTCCGGAATAATCGATATCGCATTTTCTCCCTGACTCATTNGGTNCCCTACGCATTCCACNAAATCTGATTTTGTCTCGAAGTCACTTGCTTGACGGCGCCCAAGAATTACTACGGATTCGTCACTCTCGATGCCAGTTTCACCCTGTCTGAATTCATCTACCGTGGTGCTCGTGCACGAAGCCAACATAAGAATACTTACGCAAGTAAGACCTACCCTAATTTTCGAAATTTCTTTCATAGGATCACTAGTTAGTTTCGAAACCCTCTTAAAGGTTGTTTAACCAATCCTGCACCTCCGGTATTCGAGTAAAATTCAGCGAGAAACTAGAAGCAAGATCCCGCAACGCAACTACAGTCGCCTCATTAATCCCGTCTTCTATGGACCGAAAAGTTTCGGTTGGAGTTTTGCCATAGGAAGTCACTACCCAATCTGCTAATGAATCACCACTACTGTCAACTATTCGCATGTTGTATTTGATCCAAACTTCATAGACCTCAAGCTTTGTCTTTTCCGGAAGCGCGAGCTGAAATTCTTCAATCACTGGCGCAAAAACAGCATCTACCTCCAGAGCCTTTGGATCATCGAAACCTTCTATCTCGATCACTTCGTCAAACATCGCCGGAAGCACAGCGTTGAAAAGATTGATATGAGATTGACCGCTCTCGACGTTAATTTCTTCTCGCCCGGTCTCACTATACTCCATGTAAGAAAATTCTTTTAAGGTTTCATCATAATAAACAGCCATGGTCAGAGGAATTTTATTAATATTTGGTGTCGGAAAGCTCCCCTCTACCACTAAATTGCTAACCCCGCATGAAAACATCAGAGGTATCATTATTAAAAAAACTGAGAAGCTGAGGTAGCGAGGCTGCTTTTTAATTAGAATTTTCATTTTAGTACTCAAAACACCTATGCTTTTAGTATACGCACAATTATTGATAATCGTTCAAACCTACAAACGTACCGCCGTTTCGGATCGTCATTTCCCGCATCAAGGTAGAGTATCTATAGACACTCTGCTGAAATCGTCGCGGACCAGCAAAGATAGTAGGAAAGCCGATCCCATGAATTCGAACTAGTCTATCACCATTGGCATCTTCGAGATTAATTCTGTCAATAGTTTGAAGCACTTCTCTTATAGAACCCCCTGGCTGAAAATCATCTCCAAGGACATAAATACTTATTTTCTTGTCTGGAGAATAAAAAGTGTTTATCGCACGAGTAACGCCTTCGACGGGGCTGCTGTTACTGTAGGGATTCCATGTCCTTAGCGTAGATATGATTTGACTCCGTCTGCCTGGCGTGTCTGGAATCCAGTCTCCGCGATATGAATCAAACATATAATCACCCATATCGTTCATAACCTGTATCCCTTTTACCTCAGGATAGACGTTCAAAGTGTCCTCAATCACCCCCAACATTTTGTCCCAGCTCGGATTCTGAAACATACTTCCGGAAGTGTCTATAACAAAAATTATGTACTCACTGTCAACCGGCACACCTCCGATCACATTGTTATCAGGTGCGCTAGTATTTGCCAGCAAACGCTGCATTTCTTCTGTTAAACTCTGCTGCGCTAAGGCTAGGCGCCCCATTTCATCTGTTGTTTCATCGGATAGATCCTTTGTCGTATTGAATCGGCCCTGAATATCCTCTAGATCTCTTCGCAATCTAGCAACACGCTCTTTATTCGCCGAAAGTTGTTCCTGCTTAGCATTCAGCTCACGGTTGACAATCGAGGTTTCACCGCGAATTTCAAACAATTGGTTCTGTAATTCTGCGACAGAGCCTTCCGGAACAACAGTTTCAATTGCTTCTAGCGTGGTAGGAGCAGACGATTTAGTGATCATTAATAAAATAATCATGGCGCCAAAGCCACAGGAGGCGACATCTAAAAAAGATACCGTAAAAGAGTCTGTTTCCCTGTTCTTACGTTTATTCATCTAACAAAATAACTCCGTGAAACTCCCACCATAAATTAAGTCATATTTTTAAGGCCAGTCCTTGGAGGGCGTCAAAAATGAACCTTTTGTATATTGCGCTAACTGCCAATAGGCTGCAGCAGCGCTTGGATCGCCTTCTAGAGGCATCAGTATTACATTAATCGGTGTTCCTGGGGATAGCTCCTCGACTGCTTCTTCAAAAAATTCTAGCCGCTCAGACGGAGTCACTAACGAATTAGAGGAGCTTCTATCGCCGACTGTAGGCAATCCATCAGTAATAAGAAATATATTATCTGGTGGGGGAGACATATTAGCGACGGCTCTGAAAATCTGGGTCAGATTAGTTCCATTTTCGGGGACAAGGCTCTTTACATTTCCAATAGCCTCGTTAAGTAAATCCCGGTCTGCGGCCTCTAGCCAGGTGTTGCTTGTTTCTGGAAGTATTGGTGCATAACTCGTGTTGAAACTCCAAATCTGATACTGACTTGTTATTGGTAGCTGAGTGCTTACCCAGTCGACTGTATTGACTACCCTCTGCCATTTAGGCGCATTTCTCTTTCGGTCATCATCCATGTTGCGAGTGCGAATAATATTTACTATCGTACTATCAAGCATAGAGGCGGAACTATCCAGCAGAATCAATATTCGCTGTCCACCTAAGAAGAGCCCTGATAAATACTGACGGTTACCATCACCAAGAAACTGACGAACGCTATTTCCTTCCTGTTCAAAGGCACTTGCTTGAAGACGCAGTAGCTCCTCTTCAAGAGCTTCGACATCCGAGCGCAACTGAGCGATATCCTCTTCAGTGGCCATACTGTTGTTTTCTAATGCTGCAAGCTCTTGAAGAAATGAATCAATCTCTTCCATTATTTGATTGGCTAAGCCCTCGGCAGTGACTACTTCTAATGAAACTGCAGATAAAGTGTTTCGAATCTCAACTAACCCGAGTTGACCGGTTTCTACTTCCTCTTCCAACAAATTAATTTCTGCAGTAAGTTCCGGATTATTAGCTTCTGGAGATACGGTGGCAGCATGATCGAGTATCAGAAAAATAAGAATAACTGCTCCAAAGCCACAAAACATCACGTCCAGAAACGCTAGACTCAAGGGATTAACTTTCCGTCTGTTTGATTTACTATTACTAGCCATTCCGCACCTTAATTAAACGGATCTCATCGCAAGACTCCGCAAATCTTATGTGATCTCCAAGTTGCAATAAGTGAATTCCTTTGCTCACTGATCGATTATTCAAGATCGCATGATTACTCGTGCAGTTGAAATAGATGCCCGAGTCTGTCTTATCTATAGTCCCTAAGTGTTCTGGCAAGCCTTTCATGGCAAGATTAATCTCTTGAGAGGATTCACGTGCCTCAGGTTTTCCTAACCTACTCCCGATAACCACCCGGCGAAGTTTGATCGCCTCATTACAAAAAAGTAAATGGCTTGCTAACTGACTCTGTTGCAATTCGGTTTTTGAGACTAATTCAACAATCCCCAACTCAGACTTTGCTAATTTCTCAACGAGTTTTATTTCTCCGTCTTTCGGGGCAATAAGGTTTCTGTGGTCTATGCATGCTCTTGCTCCCTGGTGAACAGTTGCTACCTCATAGTGCAGATCACTAGGAATAGTCCGTAAAAACCCAGGGAGGCGGCTGAGACACTCGCTCAGTATCAGTTGGGCTTCGACTCCGACTGTTAGTGCGCTTATTTGCTCATTAATTTTTCGATAATACCTGTCAAGTACTGCTGTTAAATTTTCCCACGGTAGCTTTGCAAGATGCACTGTATCACGGCTTTCTAGTTCGAATTGAACCGTTCTGCCCTCTTCATGATTTGACAACCAAGAGAGGAGTAAGTTGTATAAGTCTTGCTCTGAAATAGCATCATGCTGGGGGTTAAAGCGACATTGATCAATAAACAAATCAGTTGCTACTTGCATCATTAAATTCATGAAATTCTGTATGCCAACACCCGGTATTTGCACAACATTTTTCACTTTAAAATATGCCTCATTTATAGTTATTGTAGTAATTACCACTTGATGTAACTGAATATCTATATGAAGACTCAGTTTTTTATGAGTAGCCTGAATTGAATCAGCAAGAGCTGAATTTACAAATCCAATTGGTGAAAAATTTGTCTGCCGAGCTAATCCAAGCAAGATTGCTAGTTGATCTTGAGAAAAGTTGCCCGGCACGGAGAAAATAACATCTTGATCAATATCAGCCGCTTCTGCTAAATGCATAAGTTGAGCGTATGCCAGATCAGCGTGATGTCTTACTTTTGGACCATGAGATATAGGCTCAAGATTTAGCTCATACCAATATTTACTGAAGCTATTGGTGGGCTGAATGCGAGATTGTCGCTCTGCAAACTCCCCGACTTCTAGCTTATCTTCAGTGACTAATGCAAACCCTGGGCTCTGGAATACAATTCCTGTCTCGTCGCCCACTCTTATGTTGGAGTCATTAATTTCGATGACTTTAATGGACATATTAGTTTCTCTAATCCAAGCTTGGTCTACTCAATTTTTTCAGGTACTTGCATGTGTCGTATCAGTCGCTCATCGCAATAGTTCTGACAATCAAGAACTAAACGATCTTGAAGTAGCTGTAGCTGATGCAGTATGAACATCAGGACAATACTTACCACAAGAGCAACAAAAGTTGAGTTAAACGCGACTCCTAAACTTTGAGTTACTCCGACGATATCTCCACTGACCGCCTGATAGGCCTGCCCAAGAGCCGTTCCAATACCTCGAACAGTTCCCAAAAATCCGATCGAAGGAATCGCCCACGCAATATACCTAACAATAGTTAGCTCTGTTTCCATTCTGTCAGCTTCAGTCTCACATGTATCTTTTACGACAGAAGAAACCGCCTGAATATTTTCTGTACTCTGAAATCGATGTAGTCCTGCTAATAGCGCCCGTGGCAACAAGAATTCACGCTCTCGATTAGATAAGGCTTGTACAGGCCTAGAGTAATTTCTGCAGTCCTCCGGCAAAATACTCGTTCCATCCTGTAAGTTTACCAATGTGCGATCCAGCAGGGTTCGCTCTCTCAAAGTATGTTGGGTTTTCATGCTGATTATAGCCATGGCCCATAACATTAAAATAATGCAGGTCTCCTGCTCAAAATCTCTTAAAATAATAAAAACTGACCTTTCTGGTACAAAATTATCATCTTGCTGCTGCAAAAGTTGCTGTTGTTCCTGTATCAAGTCGGCGTTCGGGCGTATAACCGTTACATATGTTGCATGTACTACTATAACCACAAAAATAAGTGCACCAATCTGAAATAGTGCTTCGTATAAAGAGCCTTGCTTCATAAATTATCCCTTTTTTTTGACTTATTATATATCAACCGGAAAAGAGACCCCTAAGTCTTGTGAAATCTGTTCGGTAGGAATAAAACGTGCTCCAGAATTAGAGTCAGGTGTAATGTTTTCGCCATTGTCCTCTAATTGAGCTTCCTCATCGTCAACATCGTGGGATTCGCCAGGAGGAGATAGCTCTTCCTCTGCCAACTCCGTTTCCTGAGCATGAGCAACCAGATTGGCGATCAAAAACCCCAGTATAAAAAAGAACTTCATAATTTGCGGCCTCCAGGGGCTCATCCAATCATTACTCTTCTAGATATCGAGCTATACGAAAGCCGACATCGTCTCGGGGTTCTTCGCCAAAATCTCGAAAGGACAGGCGCATTTCGGTGACTGCACCGTGAGACCAACTCGAACCTCGGATTGTATGAAATTGCCCAAGCTCTGGTCCCAATGGATCAACCTCCACTCCAACAGAACCTACTGCGCCATAGTAATCATGTACCCATTCCGCAACGTTGCCCGCCAAGTCATAAATATCGTAATAGTTTGGTGCAAATACACCCACTGGTGACGTTGCAAAATATTTATCGTCATAATCAAACATTATCTCGCCTAGGTAACTTTGAGCCGTGACATCTGCGAAATTTCCGGAACTGTCGGGGGGAGGCAATTGATCACCCCAAGGATACTTTAGACTGTCGCCACTGCCATCAGTCCTGGCAACCCATGCCCATTCAGCTTCAGAGGGGAGACGATATCCAGTAGCCCCAGCATTAAACCCGGTGATTTCTCCATCTTGCGATTGATAAAAGGGCGGCAATCCTTCTTGTTGACTCAGCCAGTTACAAAACATAGCCGCTTTAGACCAACTTACCTGAACTACGGGCTGATTCTCATTATTTAAGGTAACTCCCGAAACCGTACCAGAGGAGTGCTCACTATCAAACATTCGATACTCAGCATTTGTTACCTCTTTAAATCCAAAGTAGAACGGTCGTTCCAAAAGGATATCCCTAATATTTTCGTTTGGTCTTCTACCCGCTTCTCGACGAGATGCGCCCATAGTAAAGGCATCTGGGTAGAAAAGTTTAAGACGTTCTCCGGCAGCGGATGTAATTATAGGCTTTATCTGNTCCAAACGCCTCTTGCNCNAGNNACTTCAGNCNGACCCGTATTNCTTGGATCGATTCCGGGTCGTGAAGTGAAATCTGTGACATATGGNACGTAACCCTCTCTGCGAATTTCAATTTGCTGGCTAGCCGCCATCAGTTCAACAATTTGATTAGCCGAGCCCCGATAGTCTCCTTCGACGAATAATTCCGCATCTTCAGGATACGTTATAATCTCAACGTCAGCNGTTATTGCCTCGAGGGAAATGGAGATTGACTTNTCCTCATTAGGAACTGTGCGTANTATGGATTTTTTTGACTGATACCCGTTTTTAAACAAGGTTAGCTCGTGATCTTCATCGGGTGCCAGAGTGACTTCCACAGGGGTCAGACCTTTAAATACGCCTCCAACGGTCAATGAAGCTTCNGGTGGGTTACTAAGAACAAAAACTAATCCTTCTGCCGGCTCCAACTCGACACTCGGCACAACGAAATCTTCACCGGCAACTACAGATAGTTGATCGCTCCACGCTTTGAAGCCAGCAAGCTTAAGCATTATATCGCGTCTGCCTTGGATAATTTCAGCATCTAANGGCGTNTCCCCAATAANCACACCGTCCAACAAAACTTCAGCTCCATCAGGNGTTGTCGTTAAACNAACTACCGCCCANGCTGGTTCAAGCTGCGCGGCGAATTCCTGTTCAACTCCTCTGCCCTCAACCGTTATATCCATCTCAAGATTTAAATACCTATCGTAAGATATCTGTATATCGTGTGCACCAAACTCTACCGGGATATCCGTCAAGGGTGTAACTCCTGCGTCAACTCCATCTATTTGAACTCGAGCGCCAGCTAATCCCAGAGTAGTGATTGAAACGATTCCGGGCAATCGATCCATTTCAAAGGAATGGGTTTGAGATTGATCCTCCGTAACATAAAGATCTGTGTTCATTACGTGGTAACCGTCATTGGTCAGNTCCAGCGAGTAATNGCCACTACGNATTAANNATCTTTGTCCAAGCCTTATATTAATACCGCCATTTATCTCCACTTGCGCTGTGATTGGAGCAACCTGAACAAAAACNGACTTGGCTGTAAGGACAAACCAACCTGAAAACCCGAATATAGAACCAAAAAAAAGAAGGACAGCATGAACTAATTTAAACTTAAATATTTGACCTGATCCCTTCCCATCATTGGGANAGAAATCTATAGGAATTATNGTTTCCGGAATATTTCTNCTCTTATCNTTATGATCCAACACGGTCACCTNCTAGTTGGAACTATACGTTCGGTGCACAGAACGTTCACTATGTTTGGAGTTTGTCCAAAACCTACTACAAATTCAGTTCGTGTTTCCCGATANCCNATACGCTTGCCTTGAGCCACATATCGCCCCGGCTTTAATTGCACCGAAGTGCTTTCAAAAAGCCCAAGATTTGTNACCCTCAGTATCGTCACNTCAGTTAAATTATCTGAAGAAAATTGTATTTCTATTGGAATTTGAGAGNTCTCTAGCAGTTGTTCNAATTGGTCAAGCTGACCAGATAGTACCGGGCCTCCTCGCTGTTTCTCAACTTCACGGCCCGTNTAGTANATATCAAGAGTTTGTTGAAAGACATCGTCTTCATAAAATCGGTCAGGCCCAGCAATTGCACTTTCGAGCAAGTCATTCAATTGTGCTCGCTTACTTGCATAGTCTCGACCCTCGACCGCGAATACGATATTTGAGTCAATCTCTAAAACACTTTCATAGTGAGAAACGGCGTTGTGCCAGCTTTCCTGATTCTCCGATGACGCAATATTCTCTCGAATGACTGTGATCTTGGCGTTAGCAATCTCATTTTCTGCTTGCTTTATCGCAGCCAAAGCTTGCTCTCCACTTACTCCGAGATTTGACGCGTTTTGAAACTGAATAATAGCTTTTTCAGCGTCTCCAATTTGCAGAAGTTCATAACCTCTTGACATCACCTGCGAAAAATCTGCTTCCAAAATTAGTTGAGTGATACGATCAATGTTCTGCCTGGCGGACTCGTTATAATTGTCTAAAGAGACGACTTCTTCGTATACGCGCTTCGCTTGTTCAAGCTCGTTTTCTTCTAACAGTTGGTCGGCTGAGTTTATTAAGGTTAGAACCTGTTCGAGTACCAAGGCCCTCTTTAGTCCGATCTCTGCGTCTTCACTGCTGGGATCTAACAAAACGGCAAGGGCAAACCCATCAATAGCAGTTACAGCATCTTTCCGATCGAAAGCATCTTCTGCTTGACTCAGAGAGCTCTGAAAAACTGTTCCAACGGAATTAAGTATTCCTTGTAACTCAGCAAGCCCTTCAGTGTATGTCTCAGTGGCTCTTATAAAATCTTGGTCTCTATAAAAATTATCACCCAAGCCTGCGGTCTCAAGGGC
>PATI01000056.1 GCA_002712335.1 Rhodospirillaceae bacterium
CTAAGGTCAATAATTCCTTAGCCGTCTCTTTTTGACGTCGCAACGAGCCAACATAGATTTGATCGAAGGTTTCTCCTAGATCACTCCAATAACGCGCTAAATGCTGGACTTGCTCCAGACCCAATTCGCTTAACTTGTCGTAGGATGCTTTGCCAAAAGAGGCTTGACCATGGCGAACGAAAATAATCTCACTCACATGTTAAACCGTTCAAGTTATAGTGATGCAAAACGTTCAATATGATAATCAGTATTACCGAACATGATTTCTAAAGCTGTTGCTCTTTTAAAATAATGTCCAACGTCCAATTCGTTAGTCACTCCTATTCCGCCATGAATTTGAACAGCTTCTTGACTCACCTTACGAATAGCTTTACCAACTCTGCTTTTTGCTGCAGAGACGGCCTTTGTCTTTTCCGTTCGGCCTGCAGACCCGTCTAGCTTCATGGCGGCCATAACCACAATGGATCTAGCAAGTTGGCATTCAATAAACATATCCGCCATACGATGTTGTAGTGCCTGAAATGTCCCAATTACGGTACCAAACTGTTTTCTTGTTTTGCTGTATTCGACAGTTTTTTGAAGAAGAGTCTCAAGGACTCCAACCGCTTCCGCGGACACCGCAATGATTGCCTTATCAATAACTTTTTCTATCGCCATTAACGCATTTCCTTGCTCGCCTAGTCGTGCTGAAGCAGAAACAGTCACATCAGTAAAATCAATTTCCGACGATTTTTGCCCGTCAATGTTTGTAAAGGGCCTAACCGTTACACCTGAAGTATCTGGATTAACCAAAAAAACAGAAATGCCATCAGCGTCTACCTCTCCCCCACTCTCTCTCGCCACTACCAATAACTCGTTGGCATTCGAACCATTCAGTACAGCAATTTTTCGCCCATTAATTACAATATTGTTTCCATTTGACTTTGCCGTCGTAGCAACTTTAGATGAATTGAACCGGCTACCTGTTTCAGACGCCGCAAGAGCAAGCTGTAAATCTCCTCCAACAAGCTTTCCAAGCATTTGCTCTCTCACTTCCCCGGTTGCAAGTTCCGATATCAAACATCCACATAACACAACAGAGGGAAGATAGGGCTCAACCAAGTTTGCTTTTCCAAACTCTTCCATCATCACCATCAGATCAACAGCAGACCCACCCAGGCCGCCATCTTCCTCAGAGAAAGGAACTGTAAGCCAACCTAATTCGGCAAACAATTTCCAATTTTCTTCACTATATCCGCTATCACTTTCAATAATTTTGCTGCGAGTGTCAAAGTCGTAATTCTTACTAACGAATTTCTTAACTGAATCCTGCAACATTTGTTGAACTTCTGAGTATGAAAAATCCACTTGTTTTCCTCTTAATTTCCTTCTTTAAATGTTCGGTAAACTACAGACCCAAAACAGCCTTACAAATTATGTTTCGTTGTATTTCATTAGAACCACCGTAAATTGTGGCTTTTCGATTGTTGAAGTAGGTCAAAGCTGCCGAAGCAGAGGTGCCTGGGCTAATATAGTCGCCCTGAAACCCATCCTCAAATTGGTCAGGTACAAAAGGTAAGCAATGGTAGGCCGCCAGTTCAACAAAAGCCTCATCTATTCGTTGGGCGAGCTCAGTCCCAACAATTTTTAAAATTGACGATTCTGGACCCGGAGCCTTCCCAGCCGAGACTGAAGCTAGAGTGCGCAACTCGGCATATTCGATTGCTTCTAAATCAATTTCAAGTGCAGCAATTTTGTTTTTGAAAGCATCATTTTCCATCATACTTGAACCAAAACCATCATCCGTTTCCCTCGCAATGCGCTTCAGAGAACTGAGACGTTTTTTACCTCTGGGGACTCCCGAAATACCAGTGCGCTCATGAGTCAATAATACTTTCGCATAGGTCCAACCTTTATTTTCCTCACCGATCAAATTTTCGGCCGGGACTCGAACATCATCAAAAAATATTTCATTAACTTCAGGGTGGCCATCTATAAGGACAATTGGTTTCAGGGAAATTCCTGGAGAATGCATATCAATTAGCAAAAAACTGATACCTTCCTGTTTTTTCGCTGTGGTCTCGGTTCGAACTAAGCAAAAGATCCAGTCTGCATATTGACCATAGGTGTTCCAAGTCTTTGCCCCATTCACGATATAGTGATCGCCGTCTCTGACGGCTGAAGTTTTTAGGGAAGCTAAATCAGAACCGGAATTGGGCTCAGAGTAACCTTGGCACCACCATACATTACTCTCAAGGATATCGGGCAAAAAACGAGCTTTTTGTTCGTCGTTACCATAAGCCATTATAATTGGGGCAACCATCTTCATACCAAAGGGAATCGGCTCTGGAGCTCCTACTAAGCCCATTTCTGTTGCAAAAATATATTTTTGCACCTGACTCCACCCTGTACCCCCATACTCCTTTGGCCAAGACGGAGCAGCCCAACCTTTTTTGAAAAGAATCTTTTGCCAGTTGACTAATTCATCTTTGCTAAGCCTTACATTTGCATCTACCTTTTCTCGATACTCCGCGGGAAACTCGTTGTTCAGAAAAGTCTTAACTTCGCTTTGAAAATCCAATTCTTCAGCCGTAAATTCTGCTTTCACACATTATCTCCTATCAACTCCAGTCCATCTGATTTAATGATAATTAACAATCCTTCGGGTTGGGTTACCAGAACAGATTAGTATACCAACACTGACAAGTTAGAATTTTAACATCTATGAAGTGGCCGAATAAACCGAAATCGAACGGTTGCTCGACTTTTTTACTTTCTTTGTCCATAAAAATGCCCCGATAAGTTACATAGTTAGCTAAATTCAATGCCTTAAGTGTCTTACCAAATAGAAGTT
Organism: Rhodospirillaceae bacterium; assembly: GCA_002712335.1. Next base: position 2,834 of record PATI01000056.1, read on the forward strand.
CAACTACAAATCAGTTACCCTCTTCGGATAAATATTGTAAATCCTTACAGGACACCTCGAGAAAATGAATTCCGATAATTTCTTAAAGATTGTTTTCTGCTTCTCTGTAATCATCTTCACTATTTCCTGCAGCTCAAGCAGTGAAGAAGTGCGCAACGAAGTCTCCGATGCCGGGGAACCTGGAATCGACGCGACCACAAGGCGCGCTCAGGAATTAGAGTCCGAACGTCAAGCAAGGGTCGCTGTCGCTGCAGAGCGAATGCGCCGCTCAGCCCTAGCAACTCGTGTCTTCTATTTTGATTTCGATACTGCAGAATTCAGATCAGCGGATCGAGGCGTGCTCGATTATCACGCTCAGGATTTAGCATCTAACTCAGATAAGCGTATTCGAATAGAAGGACATGCAGACGAAAGAGGGACCCGCGAGTACAATCTTGCATTAGGTGAAAGACGCGCGAACAATGTCATCGACTATCTAATAGTCAACGGCGCGTCACGGAATCAAATTGAAGCGGTAAGTTATGGAGAAGAAAGACCTGCAGACCGAGGCGAATCAGAGACATCATATCAGCGCAACAGGCGGGTCGAGATTATATTAGATTGATTAAGTTTGTCGGCGCGTACTTCTAAATCGCGTGTCCTACAATGAACATACGGTCTGTCACAAATAGTGCTTCGGGTCTCGATGTTCAGCGGCTCTTTTTCCTTACTAAAGCAAATTTCTCGGCTTGGATGACTCGAAACCAACCATCCAAATTAGCACAGTGAATAGAAAAAACCCTGTCAATATAGAATAAGCTACATCATCTACTCGCTGCTCAGATAGTCCAAAAAAACTTATCAGCCCAAAAATAAACATAGCGAATAAATGCCCGAACAAATAATAATTTATGAAAGGCTCCGTGTTATGGTTTGTGGGCCAAGCTTTACAAGAGAAAAACCAACCTCCAGCAACAATTAATCCGAAAATATCGGTCGGCCAAAAAACTAGGAGGTTGACATTATGATGAGTATCAGTGTGGTCAGAAATAAACCAACTACCAAGCATCAGAAGGCCGTAGATCCCACTAAATATGGAGGTTAACCCGCCCAGAATCGCAAGTAATCTATAGTTCAACTTGGGAAATCGCAATCCGACTCGAGATCTGGTTGCATAATAGATTTGTGGTATTCTGCGGAGCATCAAAAACAAGAATGCAACTGGTAAAGTCAAGATGTAAAAAGCTACTCTATAAGAATCAGTCACAACTGTTGGCGGAGCAAATTCAGCGATCAACTGCGAATCGGAAAGGAGCATTTTTCGTTCGCCATTTTCTGCNACATCGGATTCAACTTGAAGTAAGTGCTCNCGAAATTTCAATGGCAAAAACATTTCTTCCCAATCNGAGATACGACGATCGATATCACTATTCATTAGAATATCNAAGGAGATTCCAACCAAACCAATCGACTTGTAATGGGCTCGCACGTGATCTCTGAAAGTAAGCTCTGTCATCCCACTAAATTGAGATTTCAAACCATTATCAAGCGATTCATTCAGGTAGTCTCTAATCTTTGTCGTGCAATTGTTGAAAAAATACTGATAATCATACGTAGTATTTGGCGGCTCAAGATTCCATAGCAATCTCCGGTAGAGCCGCCTTTTCTGTGGGTTCGTAAGATTTATTTTATCTTGCCATACGGTTCTTCCTTGTGCGGAATACACTAAAAATTCTTGACTTGGTGTACTCGTGCTCAAGCGGTAATCCATTACTCCCTTAAAAAAGTTCCACGAAAAATCTACAACACCACCCGACGCATCAAAAGTACCCCAATTAAAAATCACATCGGTGTTTGAATCTTCATCAACGACGCGGAGTGCCGTATGACCAAAGTTATCCCAAACCTGATCGCCCACGTCGACCGTGATCAAATAAAAATCTAGCGCGCTCAAATTTGGCGGAATCTGATAATCATTAAGCAAAACCTGCCCGCTTTGGGCACTACTCTTATGAGACTCCAATAGAAAACAAAAAACAATCAAGCTGAATGCAAGATTTAAGCTAAAAAGGTGAGAGGCCCGGGCTGGTATGTGGACAAACATACTATTCGTTTATTGTCAGAAAAAGGGTTATAAGTGGTTAGAACTCTAAATTAGCTTTGATATTAACAAAGATTCTACCTCGATTCACAGTTAATGACTTAACCAGTGCATAAGGTTCAAAATACGACATATATTCCCAAATTAACTGTCACCGAATCAATAAAAGAGACTTGGCGTGTACAAAAAAGACCAGTGCGACTAGTCTTTTTTTAATTTTTAGCTTAGGGAGAGGCCTCTAATTCTCGGAGCTCGTTCATCCGCTCACCTCTCAATATATTGATCATGCCGTAGTTACCCTCATGACAAGCATATTCATACAATTGCCCATCTACTTTTGACATGGGCACCATGGCCACGATCTTATCCTTAAAGGTTGAAGGATCATCTACCGTAAATTCATACTCAACAGTAAACGGTCCAATCCTCGTGAATCTCTCAGTTAGCAGTTTATCCTTTGAAGTTCCATAGACGCCGAAACTCTGCGTTAATCCATTAAAATTTTTCGTTTCCACGACCAAAGTATCGCCTTTCCAATAACCTCTTGAGTCACCGGTCCAAAGGCGGATATCGTCCGTCAAATTTGACTCGACCTCTAAAGGAACTATTCGCGCATCATGAATCATTTCAGTCATAATCACGGCAGTGTCTTCATTCTGGATTATCTGGATATTATTGTTGTACAAGTTCGGTGTGAAGGGTGGTCCTGAGTTAAATCCAACGATACAGCGTTCCGACAAGCCTCTGTCTTCAGGTCCGTCCTTAGCGATCCCTCCTACCACCATTCTTACAGGTCTCTCACCCGGTTCATCTGGACCTAAACCGCCAACCTCCACAGGAACCCCCTCTACTGTTTCAGGTAGGCGACCATTATCAGGGTAAATTATTAATGATGTCCGATTATCTCCATTTTCTCCCATTTCAATCCAAAACGCGTTGTAACCTCCTACCCCTATGCTATTGATAGCCTCAAAACCAGCTTCTTGTTGGTTGGTAAGAGCTGCTATTTCCTCTTTTGTTAAAGTTTTCTTTTCTCCAAAAAAAGCGGGGCGCTCTAATGGGATGATAGAGCTGAAGTTCCAAACGCCACTCAAATCTGGCGAGCCCCACTCAGTTCTGGGCACTACAAAATCATCCTGTCCGAACGACAAACTAGCTGATAACCCAACTAGAATCATAGTTAAAAACCGAATCAAAATACTTTTCATCTCCCCCCCGGGCTTGTGCAAGCTAACGCTGAAAATTAAGAAGTATACTTTATTGCCGAAAATATAGCCTCTACTCATTTGCGAAAGTTCTGTTTAGCTACTTTAAGTTACTTGCTTTTGAGGACTTATTTAGCTTGGCGTTTGCCAGCAGCCCTAATAGCTACCTCAAATGCGCAATTACACCATTCTTTCATAACAGTTATGTCATCTAGAACTTCTTCTGGGGCTTGATAATAATTTAAGCTTAATTTTTTCCCCTGGCGCTCATAACTGAATGGTTCTAGACCACGCTTGATATAATAGTTTCGCGAATTCGCATCGACTTTAAGGTACAAGGTATTTCTGAAAATCAGTCCGAACATAAGCCCTTCGAGAAACACCCCATAACCACCAAACATTCTCTTCGAATAAACGGGTCCAATTACCTGAGAGAGGTCGATAATGTGCTCAACAAATTCTTTCTGTCTCAACGATATTGACATACAAATTAGCGCCTATTAAGCATCTTACTGACTAGCCTTTAATCAACAAAATGATATGATTCGCACGACCTTTCGATAAACTGNACTTCGGTAATACTAGCATGAATGGAGCTACAGCACTGATCAACACACTCGCCGANTGCGGCGTCGAATTTTGCATTGCAAATCCTGGNACTTCAGAAATGCACTTGGTGCAGGGCTTAGATGCTGTACCAAGAGTAAGGTCAGTTCTCGCTTTGTTTGAAGGAGTATGCACCGGTGCAGCGGACGGCATCGGAAGAATGACCGGAAAACCCGCCGCCACTTTGTTGCATCTAGGGCCTGGCATGGCAAATGGAATAGCTAATCTTCACAACGCAAGAAGAGCAAATACTCCTATAATAAATATTATAGGTAACCACCCCAATTTCCATATCGGATATGATGCTCCCTTAACCTCAAATATCGATACTCTCGCGAGAAACTTTTCGTGTTGGTTGAAGTCTGAGAGCACGGCTAGCACACTCGCCAAGGATGGAGCTGACGCATTCACGGCAACCTTACGTCAAACGTCGGGTTCGACGGGTCAGATTGCAACATTAATTATGGGAGCTGATGCCGCTTGGGGTGAGTCTCCTGGTCCAGCAAAACCCAATGCCATCCCTGAGCGCCCCAAAGCCAATGAAACAGCCATTGAAAACGTCGCAAAAAGCCTAGAAGCCGGAAAGAAAACTGCGTTACTACTAGAGCATCATGCTTCCGAGCAACTAGCAATGTTTACTGCAAGTAAGATAGCCAGTAAAACGGGATGTAAATTATTCAATGGCACCTTCCCTGCTAGGGTGGACGGCGGTCCCGGAAGAGTATTAATCGAAAGGCTTCCTTATTTTCCTGAACAAGTCCTTAGCGCATTGGAAGGCATAGAAAATCTAGTCTTAGTTGGAGGCGAGGTCCCCGCAAGCTTTTTTGCATACAAAAACACCCCAGGACAATTGATTCCGAAAGGATGTCAGGTCACCCGTTTAACATCAATTGAAGAGGATGCAGCAGATGCCCTTGAGCGCTTGGCTGACCGCTTAGGAGCGACAAACAGCGCAGTAAGTTATTTTGAAAAGAAAGAAATAAGCAAACCAACCGGAGAGCTGAATACTAAAACGATAATTCAGTCTCTGGCAGCGACCCTTCCAGAAAATGTGATTGTTTGCACTGACTCTGGTGGCGGCAATGCGGCGCATCCACTCTGCCAGAATACCACTCAGAACAGCTGGTTAAGCCTTACAGGCGGCGCGATTGGACAGGGAGGGCCTTGCTCTGTCGGTGCTGCATTAGCTTGCCCTGATCAAAGAGTTCTTGCAATGTTAGGTGATGGCGGCGCAGCCTATACTATTCAAGCTCTTTGGACACAGGCTAGAGAAAACCTAGACGTAACTACAATAATTTTTGCAAACAATTCCTACAATATTCTCAACGTTGAATACGGTCGACTTGGCGTGACAGATGTCGGCGAAATCGCTGCAAGTTTGTTTGATATAGGAAATCCTTCTATTGACTGGGTGGCTCTCGCGAAAGGCTTCGGTGTCGAGGGAGGAAAAGCGAATACTGCCGAGGAACTCTGTACACTCCTAGAAAAAAGTTATAGGACACCTGGCCCTTTCATAATTCAAGCTAATGGTGAACTTAAAAGGTAGTGAATGCTTGAATTATTTCCAGGAAAAATCTTTTTGAATTCTACCTAATTTAAGATAAAACGGGTCGAAATTTTTGTCTTCTTCCTGCGTATTTGGAAACAAAAGTGTAAATATCGGTATAACAACGATCGGTACCAACAGCGTAATAAAAGAAGGGTCACGCCATTCACCCAAGAAACTAATCAACTCGAACCACCATTGAGCAAAGCCACCGGCCGTTGCATTTTCGGAAGCGTCAAACAACGAGTTGAACAACCAGACGATTAAACCTCCAAAAAAACCAAGTGCCATCCCCCAAAAGGCTGCTTTTTCAGAGGTTCGCCGCCAATACAATACAAATCCAACGGCAACCGCCGGTGGGACAACCATAGCAAATCCGAGCAACACTAATCCGAGAACTGAGCTTATATTGCCCAACCATGCAATTAAAGCCGCTATCAGTCCGTAAATAACTGTAACCAATTTGTAAGCAAGTAATTTCTTATCAGAGCTAAAGTTCTTCGACCCTGGTATCCAATCATTAACAAACATCGTGGCGCTTGCCAATAAAATCGGAGCCCCAGACGATATAACTGCTGCAAGCACTGCAGCTAATGCAATACCACCCAGTATAGGGCCGCCGTCTATTGCTAGTTGCGCGATATTTAAATAACTACTCAACCCACTCTCGGGGCCATATTCAGACATAGTCAGAATGCCAATGAAACCAGCAACTATCGGCATAGCTGCCGCAATAAGACCAGCACAAAAGAAGCCAGGAATTAAAAAGCTCTCCTGTCTTGCAGAGCTCGCATAATTTGCATACACAGATGCCGCTGGAGTATGAATAGTCGCTGAGATGAACATTGCAATTATGGTGGCAATACCTATACCAGTGAAACTCCACCAGGCAGCTTCGTTTGCCTCACTGGCTGCCAACTGCTCCGACACTCCCTGAATTACGACAGACCAACCTCCAATATCATTCATTACAACAAAGCCTACTAGCATCAAACCAAATATAACTACGGAGCAGTGAATTATATTTGCGTAAGCTGTGCCTTTAAGCCCGCCTGACACCGTAAAAGTAATGATCAAAGCCGCACCGATGGCGACCCCCATAGGAAAAGGTATACCAGTTACTCCAGAAACGATCGAGCCAATAATATAGGGTTCAACAATGTTAACTACGAGGTATTCGGCTTGCACACAAAGACTAGTCAGCCACTGACAGCGGTATGATCCAAAGCGACGATCGAACACTTGCCCAACGCTTACGACTTGCAGTCGCCTGTAGGGAATAACAAAGAAAAGACCTACAAGGAACAATGCGGCAAAGGAGTGGACTCCGTACCACATATGACCGATTCCTTCCGACATTACATCACCAGCCACCCCATAGGTACCAGCACCACCGATACGCGTTCCAGCGGCACCCGCGGCAATCATAAAAATTCCCAGTGAACCGCCCCCTATAGCCCAATCAGATGCACTACCCTGTCTTCGGTTTAGATAGAGTCCAAACATTGCGAAAGTTACTAGGTAGATAATAATAACTGCGGCGGTGATATTCATTTTGATGCCTAAAAAGGAGTCGGAATACTTGAGCCATGCTCCGCTTTGCATGTACCTAAAGAGCACTCAAGTTAAATCGAAGAATACTACAGAAGCTAGCAAAGAAATACTTGCACGACTCGGATATTCGTCACCCTGAGAGGAGAGAATCACCTATTTCGTATAACTTAAAATCATCATAGAAGTGCTAAATACAGCCTACTACTTCCATTGATTAATCAACGAAAGATTCGCTTAATTACGCCGCTGCTATTCAATATTGGTTTAGCACCCACCCTAACTTCACAACGAGTGAACACAAGCGATTTCCCTCTTCGAACAACGACACACTCAGCCTCAAGAAGATCCCCTTGATAGGCTGGGGCTACAAATTCATTGCTACAACTCACGGTAGCAACGCTTTCGCTCTCGCCCATATTTGCGCCGATACACAGAGTATAATCCGCAAAAGCCATGAGCACACCCCCATGAACTGACTTATGAGCGTTGCAATGATGCTCTTGAATTCTAAATGCCGTGCGAGGAGTTTCACCATCAATATAAAAAAAGAATGGGCCAATGTAATCCTCTGCCGTGTCGCCTTCCCAATGGCGGTAATTTGACGGTAGTTGATAATCCTCAGGTTTAATGCTCATCTAAAAAACCAGTCTATTCATCGTCTTCTTCGGATGTTGCCAGCTCAACAGCAGCATCAGCCACTTTAAAAGGCACCTTTGCGACTTCCAGAGTCGTGTCTACAGCCGTCCCAACTACGGTACTCACTATACAAGATGAAAATATCGCTCCGGAAACAAAAATGCAAAATGAATAAACCGTTGATTTCATATCTCGTCCCAACTTCCTTAAATTATTCCAGATGGGGAGTACACCCTTATATCGGCCTTTTTTCTCATACATCAACCGCAATTAATAAATTGTTTGATTTTGCTTTTCTCTATGTGCTCTTCATCCTCAAACCAACAATGGAATCTTTTGTCTATAGATTTGTATCACCTCATTCTTTCCTTAATAGGAATAATGAATGATGGGATATCCTTATTTGTTAACAACTCATCAAACTCCATAGCAAGTTCCTCACTTCTCCTCATCACCTCCTCCCATACTTTGACCCTTTTATCAAAAGATAAGCGCTTAAAATCATTCCTATCTGGAATTTTTCCGCCGGGGAGATTCTCCACAAATGTAGTGGTTGGTGTCAGGAGAACAACCTTGTCCAAGGCCGAATCATTAACTCTTCTCCAAGGCAATGCCTTATCAAACCAACCCGGAATAAGTTGAGGAGAATAGTGAGGATACAGAACAAGGTCGTCTTTAGAGTCGAGGAACGGCCAGTCAAAATGGTAATCTAAGATTCCTCCATCCCAGTACCGCCCTGGATCGGATCCAGGGATATTGTTTACGCCTTCAATAACAAACGGGATGGAGCCACTCGCTAGTAGTACTTCAGTTAGATTCTCTTCTGTTAAGCGCGAAATTGAATCCACACTAAATGAGCTAGACCATGGTGACGTATCTGTGTCATTCGTAAAAATGGAGCGATCAAAGAAGTAACGCAGAGACTTCCGAGTGAACAAATTACATATTGCACTCAAGCCAAGATGAAAAGCGTGTGCAACACTACTCGCTGAAGAGCTGATTCCTTTTGATCGGGCTGCAACTATATGTGTGCGGAATACTTTGTTGTCGATGACTTGTATCTTACTGTCACCGACCAAGATTTTTTCGAGCATAACTCGTGCGCTCTGAGTAACTTCTTTAACCGAGGTCATATTTGAATAGTCTTCATGACAATAATAATGTGCGAGACGCTCAATACAGCTGACGGGATTGCTAGCTGCAAGGCAACACAACCTCCAAGCACCGACCGATGAACCAATCGTATAAAGTGGTTCCTTTCGATTAGCGAAGAAATTTCCAAACAAGTATCGATCCAGACCGAATAAAACAAACCACTTTGGGCCACCAGAGGCGCCCACCATTAATTTAAAGTGCTTTGAATTAAGTCCTTCAGTTTCTATCCGCTCCAGCGCAGACGGACCAGCATAGATTGCGAGAGAATTCATAGGATCAAAATGATACAATCTGTCTTATGTTCAATCCATTACCTTATAGTTGTTTCTAGTTTGGGACAACCGAGGAACCTTTAAAAGGAATGATTTCTTTACATTCAAATGGAAACTTTTCTCAGTAATCGTAAATCTTTGCTATTTATTCTAGCGATCGGTAATACGATAGCGTTTGCCACTTGGCAAGTATTGCTCAACAACTTTGTTGTAGAGCGCGCGGCGTTCACAGGCGAAGAAATTGGCCTGTTGCAAAGCTTGCGTGAGGTGCCCGGCTTTCTGGCCTTTACTGCTATTGGGATACTACTTTTTATCCGCCAACAAAACTTCGCAATCCTATCACTGATTACGCTTGGAATTGGCACCGCAATCACGGCATTTTTCCCGACGGCATTGTGGCTTTACTTCACAACAGTTCTCATGTCCTTTGGGTTTCATTATCTAGAAACAATGCACAACTCTTTGAGTTTGCAATGGCTGACAAAGGACGAAGCTCCTAAAGTCTTAGGCCAGTTACTCAGCACGCGCGCGATTAGTAATTTGTTGGTATTGAGCTCAATTTATTTATACTTAGTATTTTTCCCTGAAAACTATATGCTTATCTATATAGTTGCAGGCGGCATAGCGATACTGATCGGAGTATTTTGCTGGACGGCAGTGCCACAATTTGAAGATAAGGTGGTTCAAAGAACAGAATTATTTTTGAGAAAAAGATATTGGTTGTATTACATTCTGACCTTTTTAGCAGGCGCACGAAGGCAGATATTCGTGGTGTTCGCTGGTTTTTTGATGGTAGAGAAGTTTGGTTTCGCCATCGAGAACGTCGTGATGTTAACTTTAGTAAATGCAGCACTCACATTTTGGCTTGCTCCAAAGATAGGCTATTTAATCGGCCATATCGGAGAGCGACGCGCATTAACTCTTGAATATATTGGGTTAATAATTGTCTTTGTTAGCTATGCTTTTGTGAATTCAGCGGCTGTGGCTGTTGCACTTTATTTGCTAGATCATCTTTTCTTTGCCATGGCGATCGCGATTAAGACATATTTTCAGAAAATAGCTGACCCCGCGGACATCGCCGCCACTTCTTCAATTAGCTTCACGATTAACCACATTGCTGCCGTAGTCCTGCCGGCTGCGCTAGGTCTATTATGGGTCATAAACCAT
>PATI01000057.1 GCA_002712335.1 Rhodospirillaceae bacterium
GTGCTGGTGCTGGTGTTGGCGCTGGGGCTGGTGCCGGTGTTGCCGCTGGGGCTGGTGCCGGTGCTGGTGTTGCCGCTGGTGCTGGTGCTGGTGTTGGCGCTGGGGCTGGTGCCGGTGTTGCCGCTGGGGCTGGTGCCGGCGCTCCTCCACCAGTTGGTGCTCCTCCTGCAGGAGCTCCCCCTGCAGGAGCTCCCCCTGCAGGAGGCATTGGAGCATTCTGGGCAAGCGCCGAATTGGAAGATAGTGTTAAAGCTAAGATTGCTGCACTGACTGATAAACTTATTCTTGATCTGCGGGACTTGATACTCATTGTTGCTCCATAATTTATCTTTGCGATTACTGTTATGTGCGAAGTTAGAGAAATTCTTAATTAATGTCTGGATTATGCATCCAAGAAAGTTTGTCATCAACTGTTCAATTCTTTAGTGAGCAATTTGGGAGGTTTGGATCGAAAAGAAATTGGAGGGACCTGCCAAATTGCTTTTAAAATCACTCGATTTACAATTAGGAATAAGATAAAACCAACCCTTCCTTTTGTTTTCAGGTCTATGAGTTAGAGATGGAAAGTTTTTGGAATACCTATGAGTCGAAATGACAGAGATTTACCGATAAGTAAGGTGAAAAACGCTAAAAATTTGGGGAGAGAGAACCTTAAAACCAATATTCAACAAAGCTCGCATTCGCGTGTGCCCTCAGACATCGCGCTGCGAGTAAAGGCTCTTGAAACGGTGCTAACCGAAAAAAAGTTAATAGATCCTTCCGAGCTGGACGAAGTAGTTGATCGGTATAAAAACAAGGTCGGTCCTCAAAACGGAGCAAAGGTCGTCGCTAAGGCTTGGGTTGATTCTAGCTACAAGCGAAGGTTACTAAAGGATGGATCCTCTGCCATTGCTGAGCTTGGTCTGCTAGGACAACAGGGCGAGAACATGATCGTCGTGGAGAATACTGCGGAGACACACAACTTAGTGGTTTGTACTCTGTGTTCTTGCTATCCCTGGCCTACCCTCGGTTTGCCGCCGACTTGGTATAAGTCGGCAGCCTACAGGTCTAGGGCTGCTATTGAGCCTCGAACTGTTCTCAGAGAGTTTGGGGTGAATTTAGCCGACTCGGTAGAGGTGCGTGTCTGGGATAGCACAGCAGAGATGAGGTATCTAGTGTTACCAAGGCAACCCATTGGGACCCAGCATTTAGACGAAGTCGAACTTTCAAAGCTGGTAACTCGAGATTCAATGATCGGAGTAGCAGTTCTGTGAGGATAACTAATGAATAGCATACACGACATGGGAGGCATGCATGGGTTTGGGCCTGTGAAAATAGAAGAAAACGAGCCGGTTTTTCACGCAGATTGGGAGAGCAGAGTCTATGCGCTTGTGCGAACTTGGTACCCGTGGGGGAGATATCGATCATGGGGGAGTTTTCGACATAACTTAGAAAAGATTCCACCCAAAGACTATCTAGATATGTCCTACTATGAACGCTGGTTCTACGTGTATGAAAAAAAGGCGATTGAGACAGGTATAGTAAAAAGAGCGGAGCTCGAACGAGGATGCGCCGATCCGGATTATCTAATACCACACTTGGAGTCTCACTCTGATTCGTGGTTAGGTTCAAGGCGGCTAAATGAAGAGCTGCCTCCTAAATTTAGCCAGGGTCAGGCGGTAAAAGCTAAGAAGATAAATGGATCGGCGCATAATCGCCTACCAAGATACGTGAGAGGAAAAGCAGGGGTCATTTTCAGTATTAATGGAGTCTATGCATTGCAAGACACGAACGAAAAAGATGAACAGCCCTGTGAGCGGCCCAAAAACGTCTACACTGTTAGGTTTTCGTCGATAGAGCTTTGGGGTGATGATGGCAATGAGAACGACTACGTTTTCATAGACGCATGGGAGAGTTATCTAGATTTTGACTAGCAATTCAGAGGAAAGAAAGTTCTCAGAGAGTCTTCGGCATAGTATCTCGGATCGAGCGGCCACCGTTTTTGCGGAGCCCTGGGAGGCGCAGGCCTTTGCCATAGTTATTACACTCTCAGATAACGGATACTTTACATGGGGAGAGTGGGCTAACACCTTGGCTGAGACCATCTCAAGGTCTAAGGCAAAAGGTGGTCCCATAGACGGGAGTGATTACTATTTGAATTGGATCATAGCCTTAGAGGAGATCTTGCAAAGCAAGGGCTTAGCTGATCCTAAGTCTCTNAAAACTGTCAAAGCCGAGTGGGAGCAAGCTTACAAGTTGACACCCCATGGGAAACCTGTTTCTCTAAACAGNNGANTTTTAAGGTACGAAANTTTGGAGCNTCCATCGGCTATATNGCAGTATCAAGAAACATNGACAGATAAATGAAGGGGNCANGANTATGACGAATAAGAAGAATAAATTGTCTAGCGGTTTAGTANTCGGCCCGATTTCATTTCTGCTAATTGTTTTTGCCCCTTACATAGCCTTGGCCCAGGGAAAAGAGACCAGGGGTTTTGTGATCTCCATGATTCACACGGCTACTTACTATGATGATCAAACCTGCCCGGAGGGTACTAATGGCTCGCGGCCCGATGTGTTAATTAGACGGGTAATGAATGATGGTTATGATCGCGAGGAAGCAATACGCATCGTAAGCAACCTGCGCGTCAATGGCGGTCGCGACGACCAAGGGAACTTGGTTGGTTCTGCTATTGTGTTAGGAGGAGGTGCAAGTTCAAGCGGTGATCAAAGTTGGAACGGATTAAGTTTTAATCCTGCAAACGCACCTAGTGTGCTACCTGACCCTATGTCGCAAAACGCGCAAGGGAGATACGCTATTGGGCTTAATCTTGATGGCGAAGTCGGACCCGATTCATGGGAGCATCCCCATACGAATGAAATTGGAATAGATAATCAAATGTGGCGTGTGCTAGGTTGCTGGGATGCCTATTACGTTAACAAACCTGTAAATCCGTACAACGAAGGTATCGCCTGGGACACCGCAGTTGATGCTATGCCCGCCTGGCTAATTTCGGTCTCTGGAGAGGATCTGGACAGCGACGGTGAAGTCACTGTCACTTTCGATCGCGCAATCAATATTCCACTGCGCGATGCGTACGGTAGTATTATGTCTGGCGCGACTTTTGCCGTAGACCCAAATCCGCATTCACATAGCGTATTTAAGGGTAAAATTGAAAACCATATTCTAACGATTGAGCCTGGTGATTTTTACATGCAAGGGGAATCGCAGTTTTACCCTCACTTGCAATTTACTCGCACAAAGTTGCGGTTTGAAATGAAACAGGACGGCAGCATGGCAGGGCATCTAGGCGGCTATCAACCCTGGAGGGATTATTATCATTACCTTTCTGTCCGGGGCGAAACTGATGGCATGATCGACCTTATTGGAGTTTTTTACGATATGAAGCGTTTTGCTGACGCCGAACCAGATCCGATTACTGGCGAAAATACAGCAATTTCAGCAGCCTATTTTATAGAGGCTGTTCCCGCATTCCACGTTGATGAAAACGGGATGCTTCTATCAGATTCAGTTGGGGTCGGTCCGAAATTAAGTGGCCCAGCAGTCAGCCAGTACTCAAGCGCTGAGCAGTAAATATGGACTTCGGAATCGCAAAGAAGATTAGACTAAGTGCGCGAGTGTTGCTCATTTTATTCACGAGTGCGCTGTCGTTTAATTTGACAGCCCAATCGTCAATAGATGATGAGCAAATAACATTTGTTCGGTTAACCGCCGAGCAATACAGGAATTCAATTCGCGATATATTTGGAGAGAGTATTGAAATCACGGGTGATGCAATCGCCGCTGGAGTGCGGGAATCTGGATTGATAGCCGTGGGGGGCAGGCGATTAACACTTAGCTCATCTGAAGTTGAATCATACGAAGTCCTAGCATTGGATGTGGCTAGCCAGGTACTTGACCCAAGTCGGCGTGCTACCTTAATGCCTTGTGAACCCCGAAATGAGAGCGCCTCTGATGGAGACTGTGCGAGAGAATTTATTAGCACAGTCGGTCTGCATCTGTTTCGTCGACCTTTGTCTGAAGATGAAATTCGGAATTATGGTGCTATGGCGAGCGCGGCAACAGATTCTCTTGGTGGATTCTACATTGGGCTGCAAGCTTCGTTGGTTGGAATGATGGTATCACCCGATTTTCTATTCCGCATTGAACGCAGTGTGCCCAGTCCTGAAACGCCAGGAGTAAGGCATCTTGATGCCTGGTCACGCGCATCGCGGCTTAGCTTCTTTTTATGGAATACAACACCGAGTCCTGCCTTACTCCAAGCAGCCCAATCTGGGGAGCTCATGTTCGAGGATGGATTGGATGAGCAAGTCGGAAGAATGATGGCTTCGCCGCGCATTGAGGATGGCCTGCGGGCTTTTTTTTCCGACATGCTCGCATTCGATCGCTTTGACACTTTAGATATAGACACAACTTTGTATCCAAAATTTACCAAAAGCGTCGAAGATGAGGCGCGAGAACAAACCCTTAGAACAATTGCGGATCATTTGCTAAAGCAAGGGGCGGATTATCGCGATCTTTTTGATTCGCGAAAAACATTTTTAACGCCAGCTTTGGCAGCTCTGTATGGCGTTCCGATTCCAATAAGGCAGGAAATGGGCGGCAGAGTGCCCTGGGTACCCTATGAATACCCTGAGAATCACATCCGTGTAGGACTATTAGGTCAGGCGACTTTTCTTTCGTTGTTTTCACATCCGGGGGCGTCATCACCGACATTGCGCGGGAAAGCTGTGCGTGAGCATCTTCTTTGTCAGACAATTCCGCCCCCACCAGGGGACGTGGATTTCAGTCTCGTTCGGGACACCGATAACCCAGAATTCCGAACTGCTCGCGACCGTTTAACTGAACACCGAAACAATCCTACTTGTGCAGGCTGTCACACCTTGATGGATCCCATTGGATTGGCACTAGAGATTTTTGACGCATCGGGGGTTTACCGAAACATGGAAAATGGGGCACTTATCGATACTTCTGGNCAATGGCTNGGGCAGGAATACAACGATGTGCGNGAGTTGNCGACAATGTTGAAAGAAGACCCCACGCTCACCTCTTGTTTGGTGCAGCGANCTTATAATTACGGGACAGCGCGAGAACCGACNCCAGCTGAAGTACAATGGCTTAACATNACCCATTCGCAGCTNCGTCAGGAGGGAGTNCNCTGGNGGGAGTTGTTGCANAGAATTTCNNNNAATCCAGATTTTTACACGGTGCCAGAAGCGGCACNGAAAACGAACTAGGGATACAAGNNTATGATTAGCAAGAATCGAAAGTTTAGTCGAAGGTCGTTGCTTAGAGGTGCAATTCAAGGCTCCACTGTCGTAATGGGTTTGCCAATTCTCGAGAGTTTTTTAAACGACAATGGGACGGCGTTTGCTGACGGTACTGAATTACCACCTTGTTTCGGTAGTTGGTTCTTCGGATTAGGTCTCACCCCTGGCCGATGGGAACCAGAGGCCATTGGGCCTAGCTATGAATTACCTGAACATATCGCTGCATTGGAGCCGATAAGAGAAAAATTAAACATATTCAGCGGACTGCAGATTTTTCTTGATGGCAAGGTAAATCAGAACCATATTTCAGGTGCACAAGGACAGATGACAGGAGTTGTGACTAAGAGCGCAGCAGATTATGACGAGAGCTTTGACGCACTTATAGACAAACAGTTTGGCGCAAACGCGCGTTTTCGAACATTAGAGGTTGCATGTGATGGGAACGCCAGCTCAGGTTGGACCGCAAGAGGTAAGAATGGCAAGACGCCGTGCCAAATTTCTCCACTAGAGCTTTATCGTCGCATCTACGGCGATGGATTTATCGATCCTAATCAGGCCGATTTTGCCCCTAATCCAGAAGTAATGGTTCGACATAGTGTTCTTTCGGCTGTAACGGAGCAGCGTCAGAAATTGATGAATAGTGTTTCGTCTGACGATCGTTCGCGATTAGATGAGTACTTTTCTTCTTTACGAGACGTGGAGCAAAAACTTGCGTTTGAGTTAGAGCGGCCCGCACCATTGCCAGCGTGCTCAATTCCATCAATGGATATAGAGGAAATTGGCACCATGGTTGCTCAAGTCCAGAACACCCATAGGCAATTCGCGACTTTGTTATCCCATGCCTTGGCCTGTGGGCAGACACGAATTTTTCATGTGACTCTTGGTAATGCTTTTTCTACCTTACGATTACCAGGTGAACCCAGTGCTTATCATGCGTTAACTCATGAGGAGCCGATAGATCCAGAGTTAGGCTATCAACCTAAATGTAAAGTTCTGGGAGAACAATGCATGGGATTTTTTGTTGAGTTATTGCAGGCGATGGATTCGATTCGGGAAGGTGAAGGGACTCTCCTTGATCGCAGCCTGGTATACGCATTTACTGACCATGGCGAGGCACGTCTTCACTCGATGAAGAATTTGCCAGTATTTACGGCAGGGAGTGCGGGTGGTCGTTTAAAGACAGGCTTGCATGTCGCAGCAGAAGGCGATGCCGCGAGTCGAGTTGGTTTCACTATCCAGAAAGCTTTAGGAGTTGTTACTAACAGGTGGGGGGCTGAGTCAAACGAAGTAAGCACACCTTTTAGTGAGGTGTTAGCATGACAAAACTCCATGCTGTTCATTTTTTATCAATCACCTTTCTGGTGGGCGCCATTGGCCTATTCTCCCCATTGGGCATTGCGCAATCAATTAATACTCCCTCATCGACACCCGCGGGTATTATGTTGGTAGAGGTACATCGGGAAGAGGGTTTCTCATCAGACCAATATTTTTGGACGCGACTTGGTGATACTGCGGGTGCGACGCTGTTTTATTCCAGCAGTCAAACCAATGCCTCTCGAGAAAACTTCATTCCGGTGGCAGCGGACGAAGCGGCAGTGGCTTTTGATGATTGGTCAATAGTCACCAATGGAAACATTCGTCAATGGGCTTATCAATCACAGCCTCTCTTCACTTGGAGTTTGGAGGAAGAAGCAGGNCAGGCCGCAACTGATATGGCTTTATATACNCCTGGCTTAAATGGTGAGGCACCTCTCTTGGAAAAAAGAGAAGGTGTATTGCTTCCTCCGGATGGTTGGCATGTTGCTATTTATACACCAACTAAAACTAAAAGTGTTCCGGATGGGTTCGATGTGCNNGTTATCGACTCNGGTCAAGGNATTGTCCTAACCAATTTTGAAGGCTTCTCCNTATATGGAGCTGCGAGCGAGACATCTTGCAGTGACAATGCTTGCTACGAAGATTGGATACCATTAGCAGCGCCNGCATTGGCCATTNGATTAGATGAGTTCACCATTTTCGAAAGAGTAGACGGCTCGCGNCAATGGGCTTATGGTGGCCAGCCGCTATTCAGATACAAAGGTGATTTNNTNCCGGGCGATTCTCACGGTAGAGACGCCCANAATGAACTTCATCTCATGCTATTAAAACGAAATTTCACTCCAGCTGGGGTGAGAGTTACAGCCCAGCCGGGATACGGTGATATTTTAACACTGCATAATAAGACTCTTTACTTTGGTTCCGCGTTTGAAAAATATTGGGGTGGCCGAAATCTTCGTGGAAGTTTCGAAATTGCTTACGTTAAGGGTAAGCGCTTAGGCGGAGATGCATGCCTAAGTGACAAGTGTCTTTCAATTTGGAAACCCTTCGCTGCTCCGATCGGTGCTACAGCCAGAGGTTTTTGGGAGGTTATTACTCGGCATGATGGAACTAAACAATGGGCTTATAAAGGTTTTGCGCTTTACACAAATAATGAAGACGAGTCAGCAGGCCAGATGCTAGGCCATTCGCTTTANGATATTGCCGATGTTGATGGCGACGAAGAAGCTATTGCTCGCACTAAATACCTAGCCGAGGTTGGGAATGCGCTGGGTGGTGCTGGAATTTATTGGAGTGTTGCTAAACCTTAATTTGTTTCAATCCTCTTTATCGAAAACTCTGACCCATATAACCTTCTGATTGGCATCGCGTCCAATCGAAATCATGGTTTTGTCGCCGTCGGTTAGAACTCTTGTATAGGACGTTGTGAGAACGCCGTCCTCTTTTTGAACGACGACCTCCGACTTATCTCCTAACCCTGTAATAGCTACTGTTGCGTTCGGTGCAGTGCTCCAAGGAAAATCCGGAGAGGGATGATCTTGACCGTCGCAAGGGACAGACCACTCAAGAGAGCCCCTATCGTTCGGCCCGTTTTCGAATTCCATCAGGTAGCGCTGTTCATCCGCCGTATTGCTGAAGACGAGCACCTCATATCCCAAATTTGTGGGGTCTAGACTCTTTTCTGGATTCAGAGACCAAGAACCATTCATAGCTAAGATGCACCCAGTTGCAGCGTATGTTGCTGGGTTTAAAGAGAGAGTTGCCAGAATTAGAAAAAATCGCATNGGTTACCACCTTTATGAANTTGGGATTATCTGCCCACCATAGCAGATTAANCCTTCCGAGCAGCAGAATATTCCATTTCTGCATTAAAGTTTTGGACAAAATGCACTGTTATAGTTAATTGAAGCATAAAGATGCTCCATAAAGGGTCACTGAGCTGGCCTTGAATTAACTTAGTTAGATTAAGCCGTAAGTTCTGCTGCCTTAAAACAATTAATTTGAGAGGAACACATAATGAATATAGATAAGATTGCTCCTATGGCCGCCGTCGCAATAAGTTTGATTGCAGTGTTTGTTCCATTTGAATATTGGGGGTTACTGTTAATTGTAATTGGTTTAGCACATGGTTTGATGAGTCCTGTTGACGATCGGGCGACTCAGGCAATGATTTATGCTGCAGCGATTGCAGTTCCTCTCATGGCAGGTACCTTTGGAGACGCAATTCCGGCGGTAGGAGGAATTGGAGAAGATCTATTAATTAATTTGACAGTTGCCATTCACGGATACGCCATAGCTGCGCTGATTGGAGATATTAGAACTAGAATAATGGGTTAACATTCCAAATAGATTAAGGGCCGCCTTCGGTACAAAGGGCGGCTCCTAAATCCACCATCGGTTTGCAGACCTTTTAGAAAAAAAGCATTAAGAACAGTAAGCTTTAATCAAGTCCAAGCGCAATCAAACTGTTCTAAGCCGCGCCAGTTCTTGACCAGGACACCCTGTCCTCCTTATAATGCGTGCCCCCCTTTGGTAGGCAATGGATACGCAGTAAGTTCGGTCTTTGTCAGCAATATCAGAGGGTTAGAGTTGATCCGGTGCGGGGTGGAGCAGTCTGGCAGCTCGTCGGGCTCATAACCCGAAGGTCGTAGGTTCAAATCCTGCCCCCGCTACCAAATTTAGAATATTTGTTTGATGACTTGAATTAGCATCAACTCAAACTGGTAAATTCCGTTACATCAGAGAATTGTTAAATTTTGATGTAATGATTTTTAGAGTGGGCCTTGGGCCCATTTTTTGTATGTGAGGCAGTACTAGAAAACCGAATTTGGATACTTTGACAAGCGAAGAATTGTGAAAACTAGTGTGGCGTTAGTAACAGATATCGTGCAACCCACAGTAGAGGCTCTGGGCCTGGAACTGTGGGGAGTAGAGCATATTCAGCAGGGTAGATATTCTGTTTTGCGGATATTTATTGATAATGAGGATACGGTTAACTTAACGGATTGCGAGAAGGTCAGTCGTCAAATAAGCGCTTTATTGGATGTAGAGGATCCGATCTCAGGCGAGTACACATTGGAGGTCTCTTCGCCTGGATTGGAAAGACCTTTGTTTAAGCTTGATCAATTCGCCCAATATATCGGCGATGAAGTTAAAATTAAACTGAGAGATCCATTAGAGGGAAGGCGAAAGTTCACAGGAGTGATCGAGTGCGTTTCGGAAGATACTGTTAGTCTAAACATGGAGGGAAAAACTCTTGAACTCGAGCACGCCGAAATTGAAAAAGCGAGTATTGTCAATAGTGAACGAATACCCACGCGGTGAGTTAATGCGANGNGGTTGTGAGTAAGGTGACGCGAATATGAT
Organism: Rhodospirillaceae bacterium; assembly: GCA_002712335.1. Next base: position 9,955 of record PATI01000057.1, read on the forward strand.
GAGTAAAGAGATATTAATGGTAGCTGACGCTGTCTCTAATGAGAAAGGTGTTTCTCGTGCCGTAATTTTTGAGGCTATAGAATCAGCTTTGGCGACTGCTACAAAAAAGCTTCATAACTCAGAAGAGATAGAATGCCGTGTTTCCGTAGATCAGGATACAGGCGACTACGAAACTTTCAGGGTGTGGACAGTAGTAGATGAGGAAGATTACCTTGAAGAAGGATTTCAGTTTACTCTCGATCAGGCTTCGCTTAAAGACAAATCCTTGGGAGTAGGGGATACCTGGGAAGAGAAGATTGATAATGCTCCTTTTGGTCGAATAGCCGCTCAGACGGCTAAGCAAGTTATCGTTCAGAAAGTCAGAGAAGCTGAGCGTGAGATTGTGATTGAGGATTATAAAGATAAGGTTGGAGAGTTAGTCACGGGATCAGTTAAGAAAGTAACCCGTGACAGTGTTATCGTAGACTTAGGAAACAATGCTGAGGCTCTCCTTACTCGTGATCAGATGATCCCTCGAGAAACTTTTCGAGTAGGGGATAGGCTCCGAGCACTATTGATTGATGTGAGGTCTGAGCAGCGCGGACCCCAATTATTTCTCAGCAGAACATCCCCTGATATGTTGATTGAATTGTTCAAAATCGAAGTTCCTGAGATCTCGGAGGAGGTAATAGAAATAAAAGCTGCTGCCAGAGATGCCGGTTCTAGAGCGAAAATTGTAGTTACTACTAATGATGGAAGAATTGACCCTGTAGGTGCATGCGTTGGTATGCGCGGTTCTCGCGTGCAAGTGGTTTCTAATGAGTTAGCTAACGAGCGAATAGATATTATTCTTTGGGATGACAATCCTGCTCAGCTGGTTATTAACTCTATGTCACCAGCTGAGGTAGCCTCGATCGTTATGGATGAGGATAGCCATACCATGGATATCGCCGTTGAGGAGGAAAATTTGGCTCAAGCTATTGGAAGGAATGGCCAAAATGTTCGCCTGTCGAGCGAGCTCACAGGCTGGACACTCAATGTTATGAGTGAGGAGGATGCTGCTGCCAAGCAACAACAAGAAGCGAACACTTTCATTGAAACATTTGTCGAGAAACTAGATGTAGACCAGGAAGCTGCAGAAGTTCTTGTTCAAGAGGGATTTACTTCCGTTGAAGAAATAGCTTACGTACCGTTGGATGAAATACTCTCAATTGAGGGTTTTGATGAAGAAATAGCAAACGAACTTCGCAATCGCGCGAAAGACGCTCTATTAACTCAGGCTATAGCGTCTGAGGAAGACCTAACCTCCGCAAATATTGCGGACGATCTTCTTAACATGGAAGGCATGGATGATAGCCTAGCTCTCGAATTGTCGAAAAAAGGGATCGTTAGCATGGAGGATTTGGCAGAGCAATCTATTGATGAGCTGATGGACATAGAAAATATGGATGAAGAAAGAGCCGGCAAATTAATCATGGAGGCCCGAGCTCCTTGGTTCGAAGAATAAATCTTACCAAGGTTCAAGCGATGAGGAACAGATGAATGGCAGATGTAAAAATCAGTGAGTTAGCCAAAACAGTCGGCGTTTCAGTTGATAAATTGTTGTCGCAGATAAAAGAGGCAGGTCTACCACATGCCGCCCCGGATGAGCTAATTTCAAACGATGATAAGAATGCGCTTTTGGTGTTCCTAAGGAGAAGTCATGGCGATCGCGACGCGACAGATGCAGCTCCAAAGAAAATCACTCTAAAGCGGAAGACTTTAGGCACCCTAAAGTCTTCATCGACTCATGGGCGCGGAAAGACAGTAAATGTTGAAGTTCGTAAGAAGCGGACTTATGTTAAGCGGGTAGTTGAGGAAGAGCCTGAGAATGTTCCAGCAGATTTGAATGAAGAAGAAACTGCTCAAGCGCCTTTACCTAAGATTCAAGAAAGTGAATCTGAACCAAAGACCGAGGTTAAGGCAAATCAAGAACAAACAGAAAAACTTAAGCAGGCTTCGGAAACTACGCCAACCGAAACTCGGGTCTTGCCTTCAGAAGCCGCCCCGGCACAGGATCTGCCGAAGTCTAAACCAAGCAAAGCAGCACCCAAACGCAGGGCACCTTCAAAAGAAGACGCCGAAGATCCTATCGACAAGAAGAAAGCGCATCTTAAGAATAAAGCCAAGGCTCAAGCTCCAAAGAGACAGAACAAGACGATTCATGTCAATGACGATTTTGTTTTAGAAGGAGATGAGTTCGATGAGCTCGCAGGTCGAAATCGACGGGTTTCTGGTCGAAAAAGCAGAGCCAAGGCTGCTTCTCAGCAGCATGCTTTTGAGAAACCAACCGAGTTTATCGCAAAGGAAATCAAAATTGGCAGTGCAAATTCTGTAACCGATCTTGCGCAAAAAATGTCTATTAAGTCAGGTGAAATTATTAAAGCGCTGTTTAATATGGGAGTCATGGCGACTATCAATCAAATTATTGATCAAGACACAGCTACTCTTCTCATAGAGGAGCTGGGTCACACGGCCGTTTTTGTGTCGGACGACGCTATTGAAGAGGAGCTTGCCGAATCATTGTCTTCTAGAGAAGGGTCCGACAAGTTTGAAAGGGCGCCAGTTATCACTGTTATGGGTCACGTGGATCATGGAAAAACATCTCTACTAGACTTCATCCGGAAGGCTTCCGTTGCGTCAAGCGAAGCGGGAGGCATTACGCAGCACATTGGAGCGTACCACGTTCAAACGGCTCACGGGATGATAAGTTTTCTTGATACTCCAGGGCACGCAGCATTTACGGCTATGCGTTCTAGAGGAGCTAAAGCAACTGATGTGATAGTACTAGTCGTAGCTGCAGATGATGGAGTTAAACCGCAAACAGAGGAAGCCGTTCAGCATGCCAAAGCAGCCGAAGTACCTCTCGTCGTAGCGATAAACAAAATGGATAAAGAAGGCGTGGACCCTGATAGAGTTAAGAATGAACTATCAGCGATAGAAGTAATACCGGAGGATTGGGGTGGTGATGTTCAATTTATTGAGGTCTCAGCGACCACCGGGAGTGGAGTAGAGAATTTATTGGAGGCGATACTTCTACAAGCGGAATTGTTGGAGCTTACTGCTTATACGGACGTGCCTGGTCAAGGAGTAGTTGTTGAGTCTCGGCTAGATAAGGGAAGGGGGCCAGTAGCCTCTGTCCTTGTTAAAAATGGCACACTGAGATCCGGAGATATTGTGCTTGCGGGTCATGAATACGGAAAAGTGAGGGCT
>PATI01000058.1 GCA_002712335.1 Rhodospirillaceae bacterium
TCTCAGATCTGGGAAAGCCCAACGGCATAATCTAAGGCGAAGAATTCGGGGGCGCTTTTTTTGTTGGCCTACGGTATGGAAAGGGAATACTCAAACGGAAAAAATCAAAAAACTATCCAGTATATTGGCAAGGCCCATCCGTAGGTTTTGATTTTGGTGGCAATGCCTCAAAGGTTTTTACGCTGGTATATCACCTGAGAAATCCAGGAGATATTTATCGACGTTTTCCCGGAATTGATGGAAGCTTTTATTATGTTGCGGGGATAGGGCTTAATTATCAACAGGCTGGCAATGTTACGTTGGCGCCTATTAGAACGGGAATCGGTGTTAGAGCAGGAGCTAACGTCGGATATCTACACTATAGTCAAGAGCACAGTTGGCTGCCCTTTTAATCAATTATCTAGCAACAATTAGACGTTAGTCCGCCATCTACAATGATCTCGCTTCCGGTTACATAACGGGATTGGTCACTAGCCAAATATGAAACGGCCTGTGCTACGTCTATCGCCTCTCCCATACAACCTAATGGAACAGATTTTGCTCGGCGTTCAAAAACCTTTTTCATTGTTTCCGGATTTTCTGACCTTTCTCCCTGCCGTACTTCAGTCATTGGCGTGTGAATTTTTCCAGGGATTACGCAATTAGAACGTATTCCTCTCCTGGCAAACTCTAGTGCTAACCCACGAGAAAACCTAATTAATCCGCCCTTTCCCGTCTGGTAAGAATTCATTGGATGTTCTGGTACACTGATACCTGAAGTAGACGCAGTATGAATGATAGACCCGCTACCTTGTCGTTCCATAATTGGAATGACTGCTCTACTCGCCAAGAATGAGGGTTTTACATTGAATAATACATTGTTGCACCACGTATCAACATCCATATCTAAAGGGCCCTCCTGTCCGGCTGAGCCACCGACGTTGTTATGCAATATATCAATTTGTCCGAAAGCTTCTTGGCATTTTGCAATCATTGCCTCAACTTCTTTTGGTGATGTAGCGTCTGCTTTAAAAATTTCACATTTTCCACCTTCAGAGATAATGAGCGCCTTTGTCTCTTTCACTGCCTCAAGGCTCTGGTCTACAGCAAAAATTTTCGCTCCTTCTCTAGCCATTAACAATGCGGATGCCTTTCCATTACCTATTCCTGGACCAAGGGAACCGGCACCGACAACCACCGCTGTTTTACCATCTAAGCGGCCCCCTTTATGTGGTTTTGCCCTAACTTCGGGACTTGGCACCTTAATTACGGCCCCTTTTCTTGGCTTTCGCCAATCGAGGGGGCGTCCTGCTGTAATACCACCATCAACGACTAGCTCAGTCGCCGTTATATATTTTGCTTCCTCCGACGCAAGAAAAACGGCGGCCCAAGCTGTATCCCAAGCATCACCCATATACCCAACAGGGATCATGCGGTTCCGTTCATCCAATGCGGCTGCCCGAGATTCGGGAGTTTCATACATTTCATTAATTCTATCTATAACAAGGGGCGTTGCCATCAAACCGGGTAAAATACAGTTTGATCGCACCCCATGTCTGGCCCACTGTGAAGCTACAGATCTTGACAACTGAATTAGAGCAGCCTTTCCTGCTTGATAGGCTACAATGCTTCTCTCCAAATTTTTAATACCGGCAATGGAGGAAACATTAACCACTGCACCACCGCCTCCTTTTGCAATTATCGGTAAGACATGTTTATTGGTAATAAAAGCTGAATCGATATTGACGGCCATATTCTTTTTCCAGGTATCAATCGTCATTTCAACCGGATCACCTAACGCCGCCGCACCTACATTATTATGCAAAACATCAATCCGACCAAAGCGGCTAATACATTTCTCTACTATGTTGAAGACAGATGCGCTATCTGTGACGTCAGCAATGCCACATTCAATTTCGCCCCCTTCTTTTTTGATTATACTGGCGGTATCCTCTACTGCTTTGGAATTTATATCTACGGCAAAAACCTTTGCACCTTCCCTTGCATACAAAACTGCCGCCGCTTTCCCATTGCCCCACCCGTTTCCACGCGAACCTGCGCCAAAGATTATAGCAATCTTATCCTCGAGACGTTTAGCCATCATTCATTCCTGTTAATAATTATTGTCCAGGAAGAATAGAACGCAGCCAATGATGAGAACAATAGCGTGCTAACATAAATAAGCTCCTTGGATTTGATTGATTGAAGTTAACAAAAATATTGAACTTCTATGAATCATCACCAAATTAAGAAAAGACGTTTTACTTTATAAATCTTGATGCGTTGTAGCCTTGAAAAACTTTGTCGTAATATTGGTGATATGTGGCAGCATATTTGGTTGTGCTGAAAGTGTATTTTCGAAAAGTATTTTCGAACAGGGGAAAAGGATCTTTAATAAATGTCGTTCATGCCATTCTCTGACCTCGGGTGTCAGTAAAATTGGCCCTAGTTTACATGGTATATTCGAAAGAAGAGCTGGGACTTGGCGAAAGAAAAACGGAAAACTTTATAGGTATTCAACAGTTCTAAAGAATGCTGGGCAAGTGCACTCTGATAAAAGGGTTCCGCCTTTAGTTTGGAATAAAAATACTCTCAATAAATTTCTTGAGGCACCGAGAAAATATCTTCCGGGAAATAAAATGAGTTTTATCGGTTTGAAAAAACCAAAAGACAGAGAAGCTCTGATTTTGTTTTTAAAAAAGGCGACAAAATAAACCTAAATTTAACAGTGTTGTTTTTCTAGTCGACGACGGGCTAATTGATTGGAAACAACCAAGGACAATGCAAAAAGAGCCAATAAATATATCCACTCTTTAGCAGGGCGATCACGTTGCTCAACGTCCAAATCAATCACATAGTCCTCGTTAGGTCTCATGCCCAATTTTGCAGCAGGACTATTAAAGGGTATATTAATTATAGGATAGCGCCCATTCTTTATCTTCCCAAGTTCTAGACCATAAGACTTTAGGTTGGAATTTCCGGAAGACTTTAACAGAAATAATTTAAACCGATCCCCATAATCAGTCTCCCGAACAATATGTACTCGGAACGTCAATCCAACGTCCACCGAGAACTCTCCCTTAACCGTTCTATTTAAATCCACAGATTTAAAGGAGGGGTAAACCCTATCTAGAAGAAAGTCAGGCCTAAAAAACCCAACTATTGCAATGACGAGAAAAATACCTTCAAACCATTTAAGACGGACAAACATCCATTGTTGAGTTAAAGAACTAAAGCACAAGATGGCAAGTAATGAGACACAAAATATCATTAAGCCATGCCAAATACTGGTTACACCAATAAGAAGTAACTCAGTATTAAAAATAAATACAAATGGTAATATTGCTGTCCTAATATCATAGAAAAACGATTGCACCCCTGTTTTTAAGGGGTCAGCTTTTGAAATGGCTGATGCCGCAAAGGCAGCTAAACATACCGGAGGCGTTGAATCAGCAAGAAGACCAAAATAGAAAACGAACAAATGGACTGCAATCAAAGGCAACACCAGACCTGACGCATTTCCGAGCTCGACCAAGACGCCAGCCAAGAGCGACGCGACAACTAGATAATTCGCTGTTGTAGGAAGCCCCATTCCCAGCACAATACAAAGAGCCGCAGTTAGTAGAAGGAGTAAATACACATTGCCGCCTGATAGCGCTTCAACAACACCGACCATGGCATTATTTAGACCAGTAGATGATACAGCACCTACGATAATTCCAGCAGCTGCAACAGCAACGGCGATAGCGATCATGTTTCTGGCTCCGGAAATAAGGCCGTCTTTAATATCCATTATGGCAAAAAAAATACCTCGGAGAACCGGTTGACCTTGATAGTACCCAGCGATGATCCGCTGACCGACTATAATTAACATCATAACCATTATTGAATAAAAGACAGCGCTTCCAGCCGTCCAACGTGCGACCATCAGCAAATAGACTAAGACGGCTATGGGGGCCAAAAAATGGAGACCCTGCTTAAAGGTTCTCCAAAGAATAGGAACATCAGCACGGTCTAGGCCTTTCAAACCCAGTTTTAATGCTTCCAGATGAGAAATGTAAAGTAGTGCCATATAACTTATAACTGCCGGAATAAATGCAGCGACCACTACATCGAAATATGGTATACCGATTGTTTCAGCGATAATAAAGGCAGCGGCCCCCATAATGGGAGGCATAAGTTGACCGTTAGTCGAGGCTGCAACTTCTATAGCCCCTGCTTTGACGGCAGGAATACCTGTTTTTTTCATTACCGGAATAGTAAAAGTGCCAGTCGTCACAACATTGGCTATTGAGGAACCTGATATTACTCCGCTCATACCGGAGGCGAGTATCGCAGCCTTCGCAGGACCACCGCGGTATTTCCCAACCATGGCAAAAGCTAAATCTAGGAAATATTTTCCAGCACCCGCTTTCTCTAGTAGAGCACCAAAAAGCACAAAAAGAAAAACAAAGCTTACCGATACATCTAGTGGTATGCCGAATATACCTTCACCTGTTAACCATTGATAACCAATTAATCGCTCAATTGAGACACCTTTATGGGAAATAATATCAGGCATCGATTGCCCGAATATTGAAAATACTAGAAAAGTGAGACAAACGATAACCAGAGGCCATCCAACTGCACGGCGGGTGGCCTCAAGCAACAATACGATACCTACTCCTCCTACAATGGCTTCAATAGGAACTGTAAGACCCCATATTTCACTAACCAATAGAACGCCGACACGGTTATTTATACCTTCCTGTGCAATCATCGGATAGAGTGCACATAAAGCTGCCACGATCCCTAATAAAAGGTCAGATATTGGTAAACCAGAGCTTTTCTTCCTTTTTGTTGACGGAAAAATTATAAAGCAAAGTAGGAGAGCAAATGCCAAATGCACCCCCCTCGCTGGGACATCCACAATAATCCCCAAATTTATTAGGAATGGAAAAGGAGAAGCAATCCATAGTTGAAACAAAGACCAGGCTAATGCCAGACTGGCAATTAACTGGGTTACCAATGGTCCTGGATCTATACGACCCGCTTCCATATTACTTAAAATATCATCTGCATCCACGGCTTCATTAGTTAGATGATTTTCCACCATGTCCGCCATTATAGGTGTTACCCTTCAAAGTAAAACGGCGGATGCTATAGCGCATCCGCCGTCTTCATTGTTACTATAGAAGAATTACTTCCAACCTTTTTCCTTATAATATTTTAGCGCGCCCTTATGCAAAGGTGCAGAAAGACCATCGCTAATCATCCGTTTTGGGTCAAGGTTACGAAATGCCGGATGGAGTTTCCGAAAATCATCAAGGTTCTCCATAACAGCCCGGGTTACTTCATAAACTGTCTTCTCATCAACATCGGAACTGGTCACAAATGTTGCCATCACACCAAACGTTGTTACGTTTGACGTTGTGGTTTTATAAGTCCCTTTTGGAATGGTGGCCCAAGCATAATATGGACGTTCCTTAACGAGGCCAGCAGCCATTTTATTATTAAAATTTACTATTTTTGCGCCACAGCCATCGGTGGCAACTGATACGCCAGCATTTGGCACACCGACTGTATAGATGAATGCATCAATCTTTCCATCACAAAGAGCTTTGGATTGCTCGGATGAAGTCAATTCGGTTGCAGCTTTAAAAGCGCTTTTCTTCCAACCGGCACGCTTCATCAAGAACTCCATTGTGCCGCGTTGTCCGGACCCGGGATTGCCAATATTTACGCGTTTACCCTTCAGACTATTCCAACCGGAAATTCCTGAGTTACCTCCAGCGATAATGTGTAGTGGTTCTGGATGAACAGAGAAAACCGCGCGTACCTTTTTGAAAGCTTTATCTTTCCAAGGACCTCCACTGCCATTATAGGCATGATGTTGCCAGTCGGATTGAGCTACCCCAAAATCCAACTCTCCAGCTTTGATCTGCCCAATATTATAGTTTGACCCACCAGTNGATGGTGCGGAACAACGAATGCCATGTTTACGACCTTTTTTACGACCTTCAGCCGCCTCTTTATGAACAAGACGACACACTGCGTTACCCACTTGGAAATAAACACCAGTANGACCTCCTGTTCCAATTGAAATAAATCGTTTCTTACCAGCAGCATTTGCAGTCACCGTTAGCCCTAGTGCCAATACACATGCCAAACTTGAAAGAAGAATTCTTTTCATAAGTTACCTCTCCCTAAAAAAAGTTGTTTTTTCGAATGCTATGGCTGCAATTTTATATCTAATTGCCAAAACTTTGGTGACAATCCCAAACAACCATTCAACCGATTTGTTAACCATGCCTCCTCCACAACCATAGAGTCAATTGGCTATAAAATTTTTCGAAATTTTGTTTAAGGTTTTTAAAATATTTAAGAGGTTGCGGATCCTATAAAATCAGAAAACCTGCAGGGCCCACATTAACCTCGTCCTTTAGGCGGTTGCGCGGCAAATTCAGAACCAACGAGGCAAAACTNACCAACCTTATCCTGCCATAGCTCCTCGGTTTCATGTATGCCNCNTAGAGCTCGCGCCACTGCTTGAAACCCGTCAGCAGAAAAAAGCTCTGCTATTTCAGAAAAGTATAATGGTTTTTCTGAAATTGCCTCTCTTATTTTTGTCGATAACTGGTTTATTTCATCATCGGAAAAATCCGGAGCTGTGTCTTTTGGCGGCCCCTCTCCGAGCATGTCCTCTATGTTAACTTTATCAGCATAAGCATATGATATTCTTTCAAATCTCTCACGGGGCAAATTATCACTAATTGTAGCGTCAATGCCCATCTTTGCTGTTGTAGGAATTTTTCCAGGAATAATTGTTAAACTTGGATCCAAAGGCTTAGACCGTGCACCAGAAATAATTGTNACATCCTCATCAGCCTGAACACGTGTTGCAATAGCCCACTCCACGTCCATGCCGTCAAAAACGTCGATATCTTCATCAACTACAACGACATGTTTCATNTCTGCAACAGATAATGCAGCCAGTATGGCATTCTTTNCGTCTCCGGGTAGGGGTTTAACTGCTATAATAGCATGCCAGTGGCAGCAACCACCTGGCGTTATATTAACAGCTGTTACCGTAACGCCAGCCTCGTGTAACGCTCGGCGCACTGCNGCTTCATATATGGGCCCACTCGGCCAAATATTTTCCCACGGCATATGTAAGGCGTAATACATAGGATTTTTACGCATAGAAATCGCCTTGATCCTAACATGGGGATTCCAATGCAAGCCGCCCATTAGCCTAGTAAACTCTCCAAAGCGACCCTCGGGTTTGGTCCAACCGGTTGGGAGCAACTCTGCTTCAAGAACAATCTCCGCATCGGCTATACAAGGAGTTTGTATTGTCTTACATGGAGTCAATTCCACGGCTTCTCCAAGCATTCCNCCCGCCATAGCAATTTCATCAACCCCAGCAGCAGCCTTAAAACAACCGGTAATAAGGGCTGAAGGGTGGGTGCCGATATTTACAGAAATGGGTAATGCCTCGCCTTTTGAAAAGGCTTTTTCAGCTAATTTGCGCAAATTGTTGGGAGTGACAACATCGATACCAGTAGTATTTTTGTCTTTTATAAGAAGGCGATAAATTCCTGCGTTAAGACCAAATTCTGGATCCTCAGCTAAGGTAATTCCCGCAGTCATCATTGGGCCGCCATCGCGTACGGAAAAAAGAGGCACGGGCAGATTATAAAGATCTACCTCCTTTCCTTCCTGCAACACCTCTCGGACCGGGCCGGAATTAACCATTCGAGGTGGTATAGGCCTATCAATTCCAGTGCGCAGCCGACCTTCAATTTCGTTAAAGTCGCAATTCATTGCTATTGCTAAACGATCTCGACTATTCGTAAGCCCAGAAACAACTGGGATATCGTAGCCAATAACATTACTAAATATTAGGCCTGTTTCAGATTGGTCTACCAACGCCGCAATATGACGAATATCAGTAGGTTTGGTGATTTCACGGATTTGACCTGCTTCACGAAGATCATCGACAAACTGTCTAAAACTGGTGGACATAAAAACTTCCTGATATGTTAGATAATTAACTAAAACTTATCACCGGCATTCAAGCCAAACAACCGCCAGAAATTATAGTTAAAAAAGATCAGTTTGATTTAATAGCATCAGAAATTTTTTCGGCGCACATAATCGTCGGTATATTTGTGTTTGCACGAGGAACACAAGGAAATATAGACGCATCACATACACGTAAGTTTTGTACCCCATAGACGCGGCCCTGATTATCCGTCACTGACATTGGGTCATTACTCTCTCCCATCCTACAAGTCCCGGAGGGGTGCCAGCATCCGGTTACACCATCGCGAAGCCATTCTTCCATTGCGGCTTCATCATTCAGTATAGATTTGAGAGTGACACCCTGCGTAATAAAACTATGTATTGCCGCCCGACGGATTGGTCCCGGAATATCCATGAAAGCCCCTAAAATAGAAGTTAATATTTTATTCTTCANATTTACTGCACCAATACGACGAACCCGCTCCGAGTAACTGGAAGGAAAAGGATCCTTTGCCACCACTGATAATACCGGATCACGGAAGAGTCGTGCCATTCTGCGAACAGCATCTGCCATGCGGTCGAAATCACGACGGTCTGATAATAAATCAAATGCAACGTCTGGTTCATCAGTAAATTTTCCCGAGTTCAATCCGACCCTGCCTCGAGAATAGGGTTTATTGCACCATAAAAGGAAGGATCCAAGTCTTATCCCGACTGCGTGCCAAGCCGATTTCGCCGTTGCTGATACGTACATATCGTTAGTTCCGCAGCCCTCCAACTCTGAACTATAACGAAATGCGACATGAGCATGTCGCTTTCCGATTTCATTCAGTCTCGCATCAGAGCGTAAATAAGCCGAAATAGCTATGGTTGGGTGCTCATTAAGGTTTGCTCCAACGCCAGCGCGGTCAGCAATNACAATAATTCCATGGTCTGTTAGATGTCTTCCCCGTCCAACTCCAGAGCGCATTAAAATAGTTGGAGAATGCAGTGCTCCCGACGAAATAATGATTTCATTTCCAGAACAATTTTCCGAAATTCCGTTTTTATAGATACGCACGCCGGTGGCTTTTCTGCCATCAAAGATAACTTTCTCAACAANTGTTTCTGATAGAATTTTTAGGTTGGGACGACCTCGAACCTCTGAATTAAGATAACCCATTGCGGCAGAGAGACGATGATCATCCGGATGGTTTGAAATAGCGCAGGGGAACCAGCCGTCTTCGTAGGGGCCATTTTGATCTTCCAAACGCGATAGCCCTGAATTTTCAAGGGCCACAGTCACAGCATGAGAAAATCCGCACCATTCGCTCTCTTTTACTCTCCGTATTAAAATAGGACCATCACTACCATGCAATTCGCCCCGGAAATCCTGATCGGATTCAAGCTTCTTAAAATATGGAAGTACTCCATCCCAACCCCAACCTTTCGCACCCAATTCTTCCCATTCATTATAATCTTGCGGTGAGCCACGGTTGGCCATTTGCGCGTTAATACTAGAACCACCACCAATAACACGTGCCTGCTCCATGAACCTTAGAGGAGATCCACCCTGCAGATTTGAATTATTTTTTACATGACGAATTTTTAAGTTTTTCCAGTGATAATCGGGATTAAAGGCTGCAGCCATTGGATAGGATGATCGAATATCTTCTGGCTCCTTACCTGGATTAAAATCCCTACCCGCTTCAATTAGAAGAACATTGCAGCTTTCATTTTCTGTTAACCGGTTAGCCAAAACACAGCCAGCTGACCCGCCTCCTGCGATGATGAAATCAAATCTCATATTTAAATCCTAAAATACAATCTCATTTTAACAATCAATGCCTCGCTCCAGATGGCCGGCTAGGCCGCGTCAAAATAAAAAGTGCCGGTGGTAATAAAAAAGCACTGACAACTAATGGCAACACCCAATCATCTGCCACAAATAGGATTATAATAAATAGACTGGCCAACATTGTCGTTATAGCAAGAATTTTTGCCTTAATTGATATAACACCCCATAAATGCCATGCACGAATGGGAGGACCAAGTTGCGGATGGTTGTAAAGCCAATCATGGAATTTCTTGGAAGTTTTGGAGAAAGCCCATAAGGCAACAAGCAGAAAGGGGGTTGTTGGCAAACCAGGAACGAATACACCGATTAGTCCTAAGCCAACAAAAGCCCAACCCACCGATAAAAGAAATAATCGCATGAAGTTCTACCTCAAACGGGTTCCAAAATTTCAGGTTATTATTTATTAAACACTAATTGTATCGCGCTTAAAATATACCTCACTATTTTTTTAACTTTTTGGCTTTTGCCCTTGCCCTGGTATCAGAACAATTAACATTGCCAAGAAAGCAAAACCAGCAGCGACAAGGAATACCCCACTACCTAGCCCTTGATCCATAAGCCACCCATACAGAACCGGAGTGCCACCTTGTCCAAGAGTATAGCCCAAGGTTACAAAACCAAATGCAGTGCCAACACTACGCGATGGTGAGGCTCGGCGAACCAATATATCCCGAGATGCGTTGTATAATCCTCTCATCAACCCGGCAATCGAAGCCATAAGAAAAACAAGCCACAAAGTTAAATAACCACTACCCATTAAAAGGACGCAAAGTGACATGACAGCGAAACAAACAACCACGACAATATACTCCATCCTCACCCAATCAGCGAGCCACCCTCCCGGCAATGATCCAAAAATAGCTGCAACGAGAAAACACGTTAGGATCGCGCCTGCAATTTCTGGTGAAATATTATTATAAACAATGGGTAAGGCCGGAATTGAAAAGGCCGTAAGACCAGTGCCAGCTGCAGATGTTAAGACATAGAAACAAAAGAATAAAATCATCGGTCTGGTTAGCATTATTCGCCAATCTGCTTTTTCAGGCAAATTTTTGGATACACCGGTTTTGCCGTCTTCTTGTGCCACCCGGTTTTGAAAAACCGATCCACAAATAAAAATAAGAAACCCCATTAATACTCCAAGTAAACCAGCGAGAGTTAATGAAAACTCCCAACCAAATATGCTTCCCAGTGGTACCATGACCACTGGCGCTGCAGCGTAACCAATGGAGCCACCAAAAGTATGAAAAGCAAATGCCCTTCCTTGATGGCTCTCCCTTACGTTATTGGACAAAATAGAAAAGTCTGCCGGGTGAAAAACTGCATTACCCATGCCAGCAATAAAAAAAGAAACTAACAATACGGTATAATTGGGGACCATTCCTGCAAGAACTAACGAAAACCCCATTAACATCAAACCACCTATAAGCACTGCGCGGGCACCTATGCGGTCAACCATCAGACCAATGGGCACTTGTACGATAGCCGTTGCAATAAAATACAATGTCATAGCTATGCCGAGCTCGGTATAGCTGACCCCTAATTCTGGTTGAATAAAGATAAAAAGAGGGGGCAAAACCAGGTGATAAAAATGGCTGACGAGATGTACGCTACCAATGAGGCCAATCACTGCACGTTCGCGGGGTTCTAACGCAATTCTTACACCCGACGTCATTTTAAATGCCTACTACGAATACCACTATTTAACAGCACAGTTGAAGCACCGATAACCGTGAACACGGCCGATGCGAAGAAAATCATATTAGGATCAAATTGATCAAAAATATAACCATAGACTATCCCGCCTAACGCCTGGCCGACCGTAAACCCTGTACTTACGAACGCAAATACGGTACCCACTGGTAAATTTTTAATCACGCTTCTAACCGCGACATCGCGCGTGGCATTAACACCACCACGCATGGCACCCGCTATAAAAAGTGTGATTATTACCATCCAAAATGGTAATATACTTGTCCCTACAAGAAATATCGCTGAAGCTGCTACACCAAACCCTGATAACATTACAAAATCGAATCTTTTGCTCTTATCAGCCAACATTCCGCCAGGCAAAATAAGCACAAGGGTACCGATTTGGTAGGCTGTCAGTGCTCCAACGACGGCTAATGCTTGCAGTCCATACAAGGGCTGTAATGCTAAAACCGAAAATTGGGTTACTCCATAATTACCTAGTGAGGAGAACACATAAAATAAAAAAAATAACATTACCGGTTTTGATACTAGTAAATCTCGCAAACTATCACCAATTGCCTTCTTTTTCTTGACGTTGGTTCCTTCAGTTATACAACCAGCCGACATGGTTATTAAAATAGCGATGGCAACACCCAATATTCCAAGAATTATCATGGCACTGCGCCAATCACCTGTGTACAAAAGTAATCCAGCCAAAGGTGCCCCTATAATAAACCCGATTTGTCCCGAAAAATTATGGATTGAAAAAGCTCGACCGATCCGATTTTGATCAACAGAGGCATCCAATAATGAGTAGTCAGCCGGATGAAAAACAGAATTACCAATACCAGCTATTGCCATTAAAACAATGAGCATCAAGAAAGAGGAAGCTAGAAATCCAATAAAAAAAATAGCTAAAGAATTTAATAATAATCCAAATATCAATACTCTTCGTCCACCTATCCGCTCAACAATTAAACCCATTGGCGTTTGAAAAAGGCCAGTCATTACCGAATAAATTCCAAGCGACAGTCCCCATTCGAATGCGCTTATTCCGAAAAATCCCATCATGGAAGGTGCTAAAGGTGCAAACGCTATCCAATATAGATGACTTAACATATGTGCAAATCCAATTAGACTTATGGCTTGCACCTCCCTTTTAGGAAAGCCTGCTACAGCTTCCATTTTTAGTTCTCCACCTAATATTGATTAAATTTGAGGCCGGCAGACAGAGTGTCGAAAAACTTCGTTAAGGGTAAGCTCAGTTCCGTAATATTTCAACGGCATAGACTTATATAGTTTATATTTTTCATAAAGCCGCAACACTTCTCCGCTACGCAGACCCTGAAGAGCATATGGGATTTTAAAGGAAAATACATGTATTCTGGCTTACGCCTAATAGTTGTCCACTCCGGCTATTTAACGCAGAAGGTGAGATAAAACACCAAAATTTCACGACTGGTATGTGTTGTATGTATCAGGTTTTAAATTAATCTTTCAAGAAGATTGGTAACTAGGGAGAATTCAAATGACCATAAAAAATATTGGCTTTATTGGAATAGGAAATATGGGTTCAAGGATGGTACCTCACATCGCGTCTACCGGAGTTTCCATACATATATATGACATTAATGAAGAGGCGAGCTCTAACCTAGCGCGTACTCATAATAATATTGTCGCGGAGAACAACGCTGCTGCAGTCGCAGAAGCCGCTGATGCAGTAATTACCATGCTACCTGCTGGTCCGGATGTAAAAGAGTGTGCTTTAGGAAAAGCCGGCCTCCTTGAAGGATTCTCTAAAGGAGATATCCTTATAGATATGAGCTCCTCCCAGCCTTGGATGACTTTAGCCTTGTCCAAAACACTGGAAAAAAAGGGGATTCATATGATAGATGCGCCCGTCTCCGGTGGGACGTTGGGAGCCAACAATGGCACCCTTACTTTAATGATCGGAGGTCCGGATAATATAGTTGAACAATGTCTCTCCGTACTTGATCCCATGGCATCCCATATATATCGCACTGGTGACGTTGGCTCAGGTCATGCTTTGAAGACATTAAACAATCTACTTAGCGGCTTGAACACCGTTGCTGCAGCGGAGACATTAATGATTGGGACACGTTTTGGTTTAGATCCAAGTGTAATGTGCGAGGTGATAAATGAATCGACAGGAATGAATTCTGCCACTAAACGCAACATGAGGCAGCAAGTAATTTCCAGAGAGTTTGGTGGAAGCTTTGCATGGGACCTAAAATTCAAGGACTATAAAATTGCTATGGAACTAGCCCGCGTCACAGAGACACCCGTACCCTTCACTGCTCTGGGCTTTCAGCTCTATGAGGCAGCTAATACTTGGATTGGTGATACTGCAGAAAAACAAAGTGTTGAATGGGTTCGATGGTATGAGCACTTTGTAGGGTCAGAAATTCGTTCACCCGCCAACGATTCTTAATTTGAAATAGTTGCATCCGATCACAGAAAAATTAAAAATAAACTAAAAAAAAGGAAAACTAAGATGGCAAAGAGCCAACTGAGGCATATCGCAATATCGGTTCCTAATAAAGACACCGCGGCAAAGTTTTATGAAGAAACTTTTGGACTGGAACGTGTTTCCGAATCCAGGGTTGCAACACGATTAACTGATGGGGTCATGAATCTAACACTCCTTCAATTTGAAACTCAAGAAGACGCAGGCGACAATCGAGGAAAGGATTTTGTTGGCCTACATCACTTTGGTTTTTGGGTTGATGACGCGGAAGCTTCTATCGCGGATGTAGAACACCATGGGGGTGAATACCATCCCGGGCCGAAAGAGACAAAAAATGCGGAGGTGAAATTTTGTGATCCTAATGGGATTATATTTGATATCTCTACCCATGGCTGGGATGGCGCCAAACGTTAGTATAATGAAACGTTCGTATCTTTCCTCAAAATATCAACGTTCCCGTTCCTATTCACCTGCGGTAATAACAGAAGGGGGAAAAACTGTTTGGCTTGCGGGTCACCTAGCATGGCAGGACAAAACCGGCAATTCCCTGGAAAATGATTTCGATGGTCAAGTGCGTTGTATATTCGAAAATATTGGAAATACCCTAAATGAGGCAGGCGGCACTCTCTCAGACATTGTTACAATGACAATATTTTTAACTAATGTCATGAACAACACTCGTTTTGTTGAAATTCGTAAAGAATTTTTTGTCGATCCGAATTTTCCTGCATCAACTCTTGTAACCGTTGCCGCCCTAAATCGACCGGATTTATTAATAGAGATTAATGCTATCGCAGTAATTGATTAATCAAGGGTTAATTATATATTGTACAATTAAGACTAATCCCGACCAATCAAGGCAACAAGTAATGCCATTCTTACATGCAGCCCATATTTAACCTGCCTAAAGTAGGCTGATCGTGGATCTGAGTCTAGTTCTATAGGTATTTCGCCAACCCGAGGGAGAGGGTGCATCAAGACAAGATTCTTTTTTGCAAGATTCATGTCCGAGCGGGTAACTGAATAGGAAAAATCTATTTCCAATTCGTCAGAAAAGCGTTCTTTTTGCACTCGTGTTACATAAAGTATATCAGTGTCCGCAATCACCTCGCCTAATTCTCTGTGTTCCGTATCATTTTTATGAAGGTAAGATCTGGGCAAGCTCAACTCCAGTGGCGAGACTAGGTTAATTTTAACATCATACATTCGCAATAATTTAGTAAGGCTATGAACCGTTCTGCCGTGCTTAAGATCTCCCATCAGAGTCACATTCAGCCCATTTAATCCATCACGTTCTTTTGAAATTGTGTAAAGGTCCAATAAAGCTTGGGTCGGGTGTTCACCAGCTCCATTACCGGCATTAATAATAGGAACAGAGCTTACTGAAACGGCACGTTCTGTTGCATCTTCGTCATAATGCCTTAGAACCAACGCATCGGTGAAACTTTCCAAGGTACGAATTGTATCCTCTAATGTTTCTCCCTTAGTAACTGATGAGTAGTTAACTTCGTTGATAGGTATAACACTGCCCCCAAGTCGGGTCATTGCTGCATGAAAGCTTGAAGATGTCCGAGTAGAGGGCTCATAAAACAAATTAATTATTGATTTGCCTGTAAGCGGCATTGTCCTACCCACAGATAATCTGTCGGCTAAAGAAAAAATTTCATCAATGTCCGGCTTTTTGAATTGGTCAACTGATACAACGGCTCTCCGCCAAGGAAGGCTAATATCATTTGTGTAATAGGTATCCAACTTCGACTACTCCAACAACCAATTGAGATTATCTAGATACTGCAGTATTTGTCGAATCGACAAACTCAAGTTCTTTATTTGTAAAAAATACCTCAATTCACTCGTCTTGATACTAAAAGACAGAGAATAGCTGCTAGGGACATAGCGGCAGCAAACCAGAACACGTTAAGAGGTGAGCCAAGATCTAAAAACCAGCCAGCAATTGCCGGTGCAGTCCCATTACCAATGGTAAATCCAATTGTGACGAAAGCTACTACGCCTCCTAAATAGGAAAAGACTGAGAAAATTATAGACTCATTGGCTAATGCCTCTATTTCATTCGTCGCAGAATTATATTGATCACCCCGCCATCCTGACTAGTTCTTACAAATTCCTGACCGGATTGTTCACAAAACAACTTGAAATCTTCAGGAGCTGAAGGATCGGTTACCAGGACTTCCAATTCTTCTCCAATGTCTAAAGTCTTCATGTATTTCCTTACTCGTAAAACTGGTAACTGGCATTTAAGCCCTTGTGCATCTAGTTGTCCCAAATTGAGTTCCTTCAAAAACGTTGGCTGGGGCACCTGGATTCGAACCAGGGATCACGGGATCAAAACCCGTTGCCTTACCGCTTGGCTATGCCCCATTTTGCTGCGGAAAATAAAAGGGTTTAACTAAGACCGCAATAGTTTCTGATAATAATGTAGCAAATTTTATTGAAAACAAGATAAAGTATAATATGGATATCACTTTCTTTAGCTCCCAACGGGGAGAAAATGATATCTGAAGATCATTTTTATGATAAAATTGCTCAGAGTTTTATATTGTATAATAAGATTTAATACGTGAATTTCAGAAAATAAGTTCCCTGAAACCATACAGAACTATGTTGAATTATCATGGTAACAAATGTTTCCCCTTGGAGCGTGAAAGGAGTGGAGCCTGAAGCGAGAGAAGCAGCAAAAATAGCTGCACGTCGAGCGGGCCTTACTATTGGCAATTGGTTAAACCAAATTATCCGCACGGCAGCTGCGGAACAGCTTACAAATTCGAGCGGTATGATCAATTCAAACCGTCATAATCAAGAAACCCCGGCTGGGACAGCTACGAAACCTACATTTGAATCAATTAAACAGGCCCAAGACTACCTTTATGGTCAACAATATAATCAGGCTCGAGAATACAACGTAGCTCAGGATTTTAATCAAAATTCAACAAATAAAGATATTTTTAAAAACGATAAATTAACTCATGACAAGATAACCCAAGAGCTATTAAACGATATTGAATCTTTGAATTTCCGATTAAAGCAGGTAGAGTCGAGCACCAATGCATTATTAGCTCCATTACTAGAACAAATTATTAATTTATCTTCGCAGCTATCTGAAATTCAATCGGATAAAGAGAATAATATTTAAAAGGCATAACTAATGGTTTTAAAATCATTAAGTAAGTCAACGCCTATCGGCTATTGTAGAAAGTTATTTCATACTAGTTAGAAAGTTGTGTTGGTTTTAGCCACCATTCTTTATATCGACTTGATATCGCACTGGCCGACAATGCTGCAGAATGCTCATCATTAAATATTCCGAAACAGGTTGCTCCGCTTCCAGAAACTCTCGCCAAACGACAGTTGGGTTCATCACTTAAAATATTCAGTATAACTTGCAAAATGGGTGCTATTTTTATTGAAGTCTCTTGAAGATCATTCTTTTGGATCGACAAAAATTCAATCAATGTCTCAATGTCATTGATTTTTGGTATTTCAACGTGGTTCGAATACTTACCGTGAAAGGTTTTAAATACGTCAGTCGTAGGTATTGGAACTCGGGGATTGACTAAAAGAATGCCGCATTTCGGAAACCCTTCAAAGCTGGAGACTTTTTCACCTCTTCCACCAATTCTCGCTGGCTTACCGTTCACACATACCGGAACATCTGACCCTAATTTAAGACCAACAGTCATCAAATCTTCTTTATTTAATTTTATTCCCCAAAGTCTATTTAGTGCTTTTAAGGTTGCTGCAGCATCTGCCGACCCTCCACCTATCCCCGAAGAAATTGGTAAATTCTTAACAAGCTGAATACATGCACCTCCCGCATAATTCGTCTCCCGAGCGAGTTCTTTGGCAGCCTTGATAACCAAATTATTTTTTTCAGGAGGAAGCATTTTTGCAAAAGGACCGCTAATTTCCAGTCTAAAATCCTCACAATTTTTTACAGACACCTTGTCACCATAGGTCGCAAAGCCAACGAGGCTATCAAGTTCATGATAGGTCTCATTTAGTTTACCTATAACATTAAGGTATAAATTAACCTTAGCGGGAGCAGCCATTGATATGACCTTAGTGGTACTTATAAAGGAGTTACCGCGAAAATTCATTTTTTAAAGACACTTTTTATTTGCAGGCCTTCCCTTAGCTTTTTATGAATAGAGGGAATTAATGCTTTTTCAGGAGATAGGGATAGAGCACGGTTCCATTGAAATTTTGCTTCAGATTTTCTGCCGACCTGCCAATAAGCATCACCAAGATGATCATTGATAGTAGGATCCTCTGGTCTCAAAACTACTGCACGTTCTAATTGTTTTGTTGCCTCTTTATACTCTCCGAGACGGAAAAGCACCCAACCTAGGCTATCGACAATGTATCCGTCATTCGGCCTTAATTTAACAGCAACCCGAATCATTTTTTGAGCTTTTTTAAGATTAACCCCTCGGTCAACCCAAGAATAGCCCAAATAATTTAACACCAACGGCTGCTGTGGATTCAGATCTAAAGCCTGCATGAAATCTTTCTCTGCCCTATACCATTTTTTGGATCGTTCAAATGCAATTCCCCGAGCATAGTACAAGGTCCAATGACTTCTCTTTAATAATGTTATTCTTTTTATTGCTTTATCATAGGCTTCTATTGCCTTTATAAACTTCTCCTGTGAACGATATAAATTGCCAACCCTTATTAACGGCTCAAGGAGGGTTTTATTTTCTTTGGACATCTTCTTTAATAAATCTATAGCATCTCTCGTCAGACCAAGTTGATGTAGGTTTGANGCATGACTTAGTCTAGCTGTCCAAGAAACTGGAGAAAGCCTATCAACTTTTTTATAAAACTCTGCGGCTTCCGCATTTCGAGACAAGGATTCAAGTAGTCTACCTATGAGAACTTGAGCTAATGGAAATGAGGGTCGCAGTCGCAAAGCTAGTCGGCCGTATATTATAGCAAGTTCAGAAGATTGACCCCGGGATAAAGTGCCAGCAAAATTAAAGAAAACCTCTGCAATACCTTCCTGAGCATTATTTACAAAATTCAGCGGTAAGGAGTGAGTTCCAGCTCTTAGTATCATTCTATCAATGGTCTCATCCCCGTATTCATCTCCAAAACGCCTATAAAGTGCTTCAGCCTCCAGCCACCTTTTTCTTCTCTCTAAAAAAACTCCATAAGCCATAACTCCACGAACCGAATAATTCTTTTTAAGGGATTTTTTATACGCTATTTCTGCCNGGTTAAATTGGCCGGCACACTCATAAATTAAACCTATATGCAATTGTTTAAGGGAATAAAAAGATTCAACATCTAATACTTCAATTGATTTTATGGCACCCGATACATCGCCTCTTGCAAATTTAACCCAACCCAACACAAGTGGGCCTAGATACCTTCCGACACCTTTTCGCGGTAACGTTTTGAGCCTTTTTTCCGCCTCGATAACTTTGCCATTTAGAATCTCCTCAACCAATAAACTTAAAATTGGTAGAGAATTATTTTGGTCTAGGGGCGTAATTGTTTTTGCTAGAACGGCCGCTTCAGCTAGACGTCCGGTGGCTAATAACGACAGAAACGCCTGGCGACGAATTCTGATATTTTTTTGGTCNAATGAGAGGGCAGCTGATAAGTAATTTGCTGCATTACCAAAATCTCGTAAACTATGTGCAAAACGGCCCGCCAAATATTTTCCGGACACCGATGACGGCCTGAGCCCTCGCACACTATTTTTTGTAATGTTTTTGTATTGGTTCGTAGATAATGATTTTGCGTTTAAGTCCTTCAAAGGGATAAAGAAAAACTGAAGTGCTAATGAAAATATTAGAGGCAAAACCGTTAATAAATCATTTGTAGAAGACAAGTGATTGCTTGACTTACCAACCATATTTTTTTGCATCAAAAAATAAATATTGTTAACCCTATTATTTGAAAGAATTTTAAGAACCCAAAACTTTTCCAGCATATGAGTTTTAAATTCAATTTACTATCAAATTAATATTCGATCAGAAATATAAGAAAATATTAGGAGAAATATCTATATTACCTGCATCTGTTACATATTTGGATAATTTGGTCCTCCACCCCCTTCAGGAACCACCCAATTAATGTTTTGGGATGGATCTTTTATGTCACAAGTCTTGCAATGCACACAATTTTGCGCATTTATTTGGAGCCTTGGTCCATCACCATCGTCGTCATCAACGATTTCATAAACGCCTGCAGGGCAGTACCGTTGTTCTGGAGAATCGTAAACCTTGAGATTAACCGAAATTGGAACAGACTTATCTTTCAAAGTTAAATGGACGGGTTGGTCCTCTTCATGGTTTGTATTCGAAATAAATACGGATGATAATCGATCAAACGACACGACGCCATCAGGTTTAGGGTATTTAATTTTTTTGCTACTTGCAGCAGGTAACAGGGCTTTATGATCTGCGTGTTGCCTAAAAGTCCANGGTGNTTTACCACGAAACAGATAGGTATCTAGTGCAGAGTAAATTAATCCGGCCCAAAGACCATAGCGAAAGGCAGGCCTTATATTTCTGACTCGGTATAACTCGTCCCAAACCCAACTATTTTTTAATTCCTTGGGATAACTTTCTAGGACTTTATTCCCTCCGTTCATTAATGCTTTAAAAGCAGATTCTGCTGCAACCATACCCGTCTTCATAGCATTATGGCTGCCCTTGATTTTGGGAACATTCACGAAGCCGGCTGCACACCCAATAATNGCCGCACCCGGGCAAACCAATTNTGGTATTGATTGAAAACCTCCCTCATTTAAAGCTCTGGCTCCATAAGCAATCCTTCGCCCCCCTTCGAAAGTCGGACGGATTGCTGAGTGCATCTTAAAGCGTTGAAATTCTTCAAATGGCGACAAATAAGGATTTTTATAATCAAGACCTATAACAAAACCAACAGATACTTGATTATCTTCCAAATGATATAGAAAAGAGCCACCGTAAGTTTTATTGTCAAGCGGCCAACCAATCGTGTGAACAATTTTACCCGGTCGATGACTAGCTGGTTCCACCTCCCATAATTCTTTTATGCCGATTGCGTAGGATTGAGCATCTGACTTTGATCTCATGTCAAATTTTTGAAATAAATCTTTAGTCAGAGACCCACGGCACCCTTCAGCAAATAACGTATATTTGGCTCGTAACTCGTANCCCGCCGAGAAATTATCTTTGTGACTTCCATCCGACGCAACACCCATGTCACTAGTCGCGACCCCTACAACAGCCTCATCATCATATAGGATCTCGGAAGCAGAAAACCCCTCAAAAATTTGTATACCTAGCTCTTCCGCTTGCTCTTTTAGCCATCGACACACATTNCCAAGACTTACAACATAATTACCTTTATTATGCATTTGTGGCGGAGTAGGCAAAGCAAATGAATGCGCCTCTGTAAGAAATAAAAAGTTATCGTCAACAGCCTCGGTTTTTAAGGGTGCATCTTTCTCCCTCCAAGTTGGTATAAGTTCGTCCAAAGCCTTGGTTTCCAGGACCGCTCCAGAAAGTATATGAGCGCCAACCTCTGACCCTTTTTCCAGCAGACAAATATTAAGTTCTGTATCATTTTCAGCTGCTAGTTGTCCTAACCTTATTGCAGCCGAAAGACCCGACGGCCCTGCCCCTACAATAACAACATCGACATCCATCGCCTCTCGTTCCATTAATTTCCCTTTTCTGTGCTACCTAGGTGTTTAAACATCTTAATTCATGATACATTTTTATTATGGGAGAAGAAAATAACTTAACTGCGATTCTGAAATGGCACATGGAAAATGGCATTGATGAGGCATTACAAGAAGAACCTCATAACCGCTTGATTCCCAGTGAATCGGAGGAAATTGGTAGTAAAAACATTACGAACCTCACTAGTGCCGAAACAAAATCGTTCCTAGATACTCCAACAAAAACTAAGCGTTCTTCAACCCTTATTTCACGCGAAGAGACTATTAGTTCAGCGTTTGCCACTGCAAAGTCGGCTAATTCTCTNAAAGCTTTAAAAAAAGCTGTAGCAGAATTTGATGGATGCCCAATAAAAAAAACAGCTAAAAATTTAGTTTTTGGAGAAGGTCCTGATAAAGCACCGCTAATGTTTATAGGCGAAGCTCCCGGCGCACATGAAGACCGCGAAGGTAGACCTTTTATTGGGCCAGCAGGACAGCTTTTAGATCATTTATTATCCTCGATTTCTTTTGAGAGAAATGATGTATATATCACTAATATTTTACCTTGGAGACCGCCAGGGAATCGAACCCCAACACCAGCCGAAATTATCGCTTGCATGCCATTTATTCAACGGCAAATTGAATTAGTATCACCTAGGATTTTGGTATTAGTTGGAGGAGTAGCAACCAAAGCATTACTAGGCTCTAATCAAGGAATTATGAGAATGAGAGGAAAATGGTTAGAATATAAAAGAGAAAAAGAAGGTATAGAAAACCTTATTACCACTCGTGCTATTTTGCACCCCGCCTACCTATTGAGATCTCCAGCACAAAAAAAAGAAACCTGGATAGATTTATTNGAAATAAAACAAAAACTAAATGATATGATTTAAATCTTTTACGTGAATAATGAATAACTTGCCTTCACTATAAGAGAGCGTTAACTCTAAAAATCAGATGTAACTTAAATTTTATTATCTTCTTTAGGAGCTCATGTAGTTGTCGTATTTGAAAAACAGATTGATACGAAACCCCATGATCTTGGCGGCAACAGTTTTATGTTCTGTAACTACTTCTTTTGCTTCAAACGACTTTAAAGTTGAAAAAAGAAAGATAGAAAACCTATACCCTAAACCCCTAAATACCTTTGATACCAAACTATATAGCAGAATTTTTGCACTCCAAAAAAAAGGGCGTTGGCAAAGAGCCAATCGGTTAATAAGAAAGCTGTCTAACAATTTGTTGCTAGGGCATACTCAGGCACAGCGATATCTCCATCCAACTCATTATCGCTCTCGTTTTAAGGAGCTGGCCTCTTGGTTAAAAAATTATGCTGATCATCCTGATTCGAAGCGAATTTATAAATTAGCACTCAGGAGAAAACCACTCAAATCCAGAGCTCCATCAAGTCCAAATTTACCCAAAAATATTATTTTTTCGGAGAGTGGGAATGGCGGAATTGAGCGTACAAGCCGTCGCGGCTTGAAATATAATAGAATCGCTCATGTTTTACATTCAAAAGTTAGGAGATTAGTTCGAAGACAAAGACTTACCATTGCAGAAAAGGTTCTAAAACAAAAGCGTTTCAAACGCCTGAATATCGCCCATATAGACATCAATAAAATGAGAATTAGCAGTGGGTGGTTTTATTTAGGTGAAGATCATCGCGTCCTTAAATTAGGAGCTAGGGCTTCCATTCGATCAGGACAATATTACCCTTTAGGTCATTGGTATGCTGGATTAGCGGCATATCGGTCCGGACGTTACATAAACGCTGCGGATCATTTTCAGTCTATGGCAGCAATTGGTGGTCAGTCGCGATGGTCCCAATCAGCTGCTGCTTTTTGGGCAGCCCGTTCTAATTTAGTTGCACGTAGGCCGGAACGGGTTACNCGGTGGTTGGGTTTAGCAGCCAGTCACCCACGAACGTTTTATGGCATTATCGCTCGCAGAATATTGGGTCTTTCCTCACCACTAAAGTGGAAAACACCTAAAACCAAAGAAAAAGGCATGGCTGCAATCGCTAAAAATCCACGTGCACTGCGAGCTATTGCCCTTATACAAGTAGGACAATTTAACCGTGCAGAACGGGAGCTAACCTATCTTGGGCTCCGCAATGACGCTGATACTAGAGTGGCATTGTTGCATATGGCAGATTATTTTGGTTTACCCTCTTTGGCCCTGAAAACTGCAATCGCCCTAATGCGACAAAACCAGACCCGATTGGAACGCGGTTTATATCCTGTGCCCCGATGGGTACCAGGGGATGGTTTTAAGATTGATCGAGCTTTAGTTTATGCTGTTATGCGCCAAGAATCAGCCTTCAATACTCGTGCTAAAAGTCACGCTGGGGCACGTGGACTAATGCAATTAATGCCCAGCACCGCCGGATATATGGCTCAAAAAAGGTTTAGGGGATGGCGCCGAAATAAGTTATATGACCCAAGTCTAAATTTAAGATTAGGACAAAAATATCTTAGGTATCTGCTTCAACATGAAACCGTCAAAGGTAACGTATTGTTTATGGCCGCTGCTTATAATGGAGGCCCCGGTAACTTGGCAAAATGGCAACGAAGAATTTTCAAACGAACACGAGACCCTTTAATGTTTATCGAAAGCATGCCCTCTAGGGAAACTCGTGATTTTGTTGAAAGAGTATTATCTAACTTTTGGATTTATCGCGATCGTTTTGGTCAAAACTCTCCTACATTAGATGCCATTGCCCAAGGCCAAATACCGGTTTACACGTCAATTGATAAATAAACTATATAGAGTAATAAAATGTCTGGAATCGATAAATCAGCACCCTTTTTAGCAGTAAACATTGCCGTCCTAACCGTATCGGACACGCGAACAGAATCTAACGATAAATCTGGAGCGCTTTTAGTTGATAAGCTCAAAGAAGCGGGACACAAACTCGTCGAAAAGGCAATCATTCGAGATGATCAAACCCAAATTATCACCCAACTGCAAAGTTGGATTGCAAATCCAGTGATTGAGGTGATTATAGCTACCGGTGGAACTGGAGTTACCGGAAGAGATGTTACTCCAGAGGCTTTCGCTGCAGTTTATGAAAAAGAAATACCTGGATTCGGGGAATTGTTCCGACAACTCAGCTTTAGTTTAATTGGGACCTCAACAATCCAATCTCGAGCTACAGCAGGAGTAGCTCGAGGCACCTACCTCTTCGCTTTACCAGGGTCAACCGGTGCCTGTCGTGACGCATGGGATGGGATATTATGTTCACAATTAGATATACGGCACAGGCCATGTAACTTTGCTGAACTTATACCGCGACTTCGAGAAAATTAAGTCGACCATCTAACGAAATCTTCAACCGAATCTATATCATTTAGCGTATCGACAAACACCACTTTTTTCATGCCAATGTTATTGAGCGTGTCACTAAGAGCAAATGCCGTCGACCACCTAACGTTATCAAAAAGACCCCTAACCAATAAACCTGCCCGTGCACCGACTAACCAGTACCCACCATCTGGGGAGGGTCCAAAAACTAGGTCATGTCGTCGAACTGCCTTAAATGCGTTTTTAATAATTCGATTAGAAATATCAGGAATATCACTACCAATAATTAAAACCGGGTTATTTGGAAATTTAAGTGACACTCTCTCCATTCTTTGCCCAAGGTTACCAGGTCCCTGGGGAAGTCTAACAGGAATTCTTTTCCAAAACCTTCCTTTTAAAGAGGCAGCATCGGGGGTAACACATAAAATGGTTGTCCAAAAAGGGCTACTAGAAACTTTTTTAATTAAGTCCGTTGAAGTTTTCAGATAAAAATTTCTTGCTTCTATCTGACCAATGCCTGCCGCTAGTCTTTTCTTTACGCGACCCAAAAAGGGGGCACGCATAAAAATGATTAGAACAGGGGAACAAGTCATTTGTAAAATCGCGCTAAAAGTTTAGGTGAAACACCCAGAAAATAATTTAACAGTAAAATCAGGTTCCTAAATGACTGATAATAAATTCTATAATTTTTATAACGAGCAGCTGATGTTTTTGCGAAGCTTTTTAAAAATACTAAACGCCTGCGTCCTATCCGCCTTACAATATCAACATCTTCAAATACAGGAATTGATTTAAAGCCACCTAGTTCCTTGTATAGTGACTGACTTATCAAAAGACCCTGATCACCATAAGGTAATGAGAAGATTTTATTTCTCAATGATACTCCTTTTTCCAAGATCCTGGCCACTTGCCTTGTGTCGTCTAGCGCGAACTGAAATACAGCAGCTTTTTGTAATCCCTTTAACATAAACTCCTTAGTTTCTTCGAACCAACCATCGCTGAGAACAGTGTCCGCATGCAGGAACAACAACCATTCACCTTTTGCTTCCTCTGCTCCTATTTTAAGTTGCACACCACGACCCCGCACTGAAAGCAATACTTTTGCGCCAAAACTTTTAGACATTGCCACAGTATCGTCATTGGACCCACCATCACTCACTATAATTTCGTCAACTAAACCCTTAAGCGAGTCTAATGTCGGAATTATGCGTTCGCCTTCATCTAATGTAGGGATAATAACACTTAACATAAAAACCGAATTTATTAGTTAATGTTCTTGTTTTGTTCTTCGTTGAATTGTATAAGGAATCACAATGAACAAACTAGCAATTTTCAACGATAATCAGCAAGAAAATATTCCCGATAAACATGGGTTAGTTCAAAACCTAAAGGGTCGCGGTTCCAGCTCCAATAGGACTGGTCGTTATGAAAAAAAATCCGAAATTTCACTGATGATGGCTGGCTTGGCCACAAAGAATTTAAATCGCAAACAAATATTAAGACTACTTTAACAAAAGATAAATCTAAGACTATCATCGTTTATAATACATCCCCGGATATTTCTTTTGACCGATCAATCAATCCATACCGTGGCTGCGAACATGGTTGTATCTATTGTTTTGCTCGCCCAACACATGCATTTTTGGGTTTATCATCCGGATTAGATTTTGAGACACAACTTTTTTACAAACCGAAAGCGGCAAAACTTCTTAAAAAAGAATTAACCGAAACATCCTATACCTGCCGCACAATTTCTATGGGCACCAACACAGACCCCTACCAACCGGTAGAAAAACAACTTCGCCTTACCAGAAGTATTCTTGAGGTACTTTATGATTTTAAACATCCGGTAAGTATTGTCACCAAGTCATCTCTAATTACAAGAGATCTGGATATTTTAAGGAAAATGGCAGAAAAAAGATTGGTAAAAGTATGTCTCTCAATCACGACACTCAGTCACTCTCTCGCAAACAAGTTAGAACCAAGAGCGCCCACACCCATGAAGCGGCTGGCTACTATTAAGGCTTTAGTCGACGCCGGTATTCCATGTAGCACCATTATTGCCCCCGTAATTCCTGCTCTAAACGATCACGAACTAGAGAATATCATGGAAGCAAGCCGTAATGCTGGTGCAAAAATGGTTACCTATATTTTACTTAGGTTACCTCATGAAGTTGCTGATCTTTTTAGAGAATGGCTCAAAATCCATGAACCTAATAGAGCAGACAGGGTCATGAATATATTGGCTGGCACTCGTGGTGGCACAGCCTATCAATCTGCTTTTGGTGAACGCATGACGGAAACTGGGAAATATGCCACCATAATACAAAATCGTTTCAATTTAGCGTCCAAAAAATTTCGTTTTAACTGCGCCGATGAAGTCCTTGATACAAGTCAATTCGCTGATCCGATATATAATGACGAACAGTTAAGTTTTTTCTGAATAGCCGAAACATTTCTTAATTAAGTGCGACTCGGCCTTACATGCTACCTTTTTTGATTAATGGAACATGTAACCGATCTCTCTGGCCTTGCCTACGTGGTCATAACAGCACTAGCTTGTGGTATGGTTTTTGCACATTTTAAGCAACCACCACTTGTAGGATATCTATTAGCCGGAGTTCTTTTAGGTCCTACGGGATTTGAAGTAGTTAAAAGTGAGGGGTTAGTTACCAGCTTCGCTGAAATTGGCGTTTTAATGCTTCTCTTTATTATTGGAATGGAACTAAGTGTAAGAACCCTAAAATACACATGGCGGCTTGCTTTACCCGCCGTCGCAATGCAAACAATTGCTAGCCTTCTAGTTATGTTGATAGCCTCTTTTTTACTTGGAATATCGCTTTCTGCTGCAATACTTCTCGGATTCGTCGTTGCCCTTTCATCAACGGCCGTCGCCGTTAAATTGCTTGAAGAACTTGGAGCCCTCAGAGCTCGTGTTGGTCGAATTACTGTAGCCGTTCTGATTGCTCAGGACTTAGCTTTTTTGCCAATGCTTTTAATCGTCGAAAATCTTGGGTCAAATGGTTTTGACCTCGCAGCCGCAACACAGGTATTGATTTCTGGATTATTATTATTCGCTTTGGTCCGCCTTCTGTTGCAGCAAGGACGGCAACATTTACCATTCTATAAAATTATTATCGGTCACGTGGATTTATCGCCTCTGGCGGGTCTCGTCTACTGTTTTGGAGCAAGTGCAATTATGGGAGCAATAGGCCTTTCGCCAGCATATGGTGCTTTTTTAGCCGGCCTAGCCATTGGGAATAGTGCAGAACGAGAACCACTATTAGCAGTAGTAAGACCAATTCAGAGTGTTATGCTGATGATTTTTTTCCTCTCTATAGGACTGTTACTCGACCTAAATTTTGTTTGGGAGAATTTAGGCTTGGTTTTTCTCCTATTCCTAATTGTGACCTTATTCAAAACTGCGCTCAATATCTTTATTTTCAAATTATTAGGAGAAACTTGGCAGCGGGCTTTTCTGTCGGGCGTTATAATTTCTCAATTAGGCGAATTTTCTTTTTTATTGGCTGCATCGGCGATCGCAATAGCAGCAATTACACAAGAAGAAGCTAAACTCCTTATTTCAGTAACCGTTTTGAGTCTGGCACTTAGCCCTTTCTGGTTATCAACTGCTCGACGTCTTAAGAGAATTGCAGAAAGAAGGTTAACTACTCTCAAACTAGTATTTGATGCGACATTCGTTGGAGAGCGTTTACTCGCAAAGCGAGGAGCCCGGTGGGCTCGTCGTTCCACAACCAAGACTCTGATTAAGGCGCGCTTTATTAAAAATAAAACGACCGAAAAATTTTTTGACAGGCATTCATGATGCCTTTCAGAAATCGAAATCATTTTGAAAAAGGACAAACGAAAATTGGCCGATTTTAAATTAGAAAAACAGAATGGCGGTATAGTCGCCGGCATTGATGAGGCGGGTCGAGGCCCTTGGGCTGGGCCGGTAGTGGCAGCCGCTGTTATAATTGATCCAAAGATAATTAATTTTGATCTAGCTAATCAAATTGATGACTCCAAAAAACTGAGTAAAGCGAAACGAGAGCGTATCTTTAACCAACTACTATCATTTGCAAATATTGGAATAGGTGCTGCTTGTACAGCAGAAATAGAAACGCTCAACATACTAGGAGCGACGTTAAAAGCAATGCAGCGCGCGATCTACGCCCTTCCAGTAGAACCAGACTTTGCACTGGTAGATGGCAATCGAATCCCCAATCTTCCATGCGCCGGGAAAGCCATTATAAAAGGCGATACCATTTCTCTTTCAGTCGCCGCGGCCTCAATAATTGCTAAAGTTACTCGAGATAGAATTATGGCCAAACTCTCCTTGCGTTATCCTGGTTATGGCTGGGAACGTAATTCCGGTTATGGCACTAGGCAGCATTCAAAAGCTTTGGAAGAAATTGGTATTACCCCGCATCACCGGAAAAAATTTACACCGATTATCAATATATTGAGTCGTGAGCCCTAAAAATTCATATATTTAGTTAAAAAATGCAATCATCAAAATCTTCTAAGCTATTGAATCCAATAAATTAGTTGACGGCGAGTCTATCATGAATCATGTTTCAAAACATGGTCGCAAAAAATCAATTAATTCTCGACAAAATCCTAATAGGGGACTGTATTGAACACATGGGTTCACTTCCCGAAAATTCGGTCGATATGATTTTCGCGGACCCACCCTATAATCTGCAACTTGCAGGGGAGCTCCACCGCCCAAACAATACTCGGGTCGATGGTGTCGAAGAAGATTGGGATAAATTTTCTAATTTTGAGCACTATGACAATTTTACCCGAGAATGGCTTGCCGTCGCACGGCGAGTCTTGAGCCCGAATGGATCCTTATGGGTTATTGGGAGCTACCACAATATTTTCCGTGTAGGGACAACGCTGCAAGACTTAGGATTCTGGATCCTCAATGATATTATTTGGAGAAAATCTAATCCAATGCCAAATTTTAGGGGCAAACGTTTCACTAATGCCCACGAAACATTAATTTGGTGTTCTAAAAATCAGGAGGCCAAACCTACCTTCAACTACAGGGCAATGAAATCATTAAACGACGAAATTCAAATGCGCAGTGACTGGCTATTTCCAATCTGTGCAGGGAAAGAGCGCTTAAAACAGAATGGCAAAAAGGTTCACCCCACCCAAAAACCAGAAGGACTATTACACCGCATAATTTTAGCATCAACTAATCCCGGAGATCTTATATTGGACCCTTTTTTCGGCACTGGTACCACAGGTGCTGTAGCTAAAAGATTGGGAAGACACTGGTTAGGGATTGAGCGTGAAATTGAATATGCAGAAATTGCCCAGACGCGCATTAGGAAAATCAAAAATAATACAAAAGATGTCTCAATGTTAACAACTCCCGACAAACGCACAGAACCGCGCGTTCCATTTGGAAGTGTGGTAGAACAGGGGCTGCTTAGCGCCGGGGATAAGCTTTTTGACATTCGGAAAAGAGTAACAGCTAGGGTAAATGCAGACGGCAGTATTGCAACTAAAAGTTTTCGTGGATCAATTCACCAAGTGGGAGCAAAAGTACAAAATGCACCATCGTGTAATGGCTGGACATTTTGGCATACCGAGCGCCGTGGTAAGGTTGTCGCAATTGATAAATTAAGAGATAGGGTTCGCTCCGAAATGGCCTTAAGAAGCGAAACTCGAAGTGCTGCCTCAACTCATAGAAATTAGAATTAAATGTTCGGACTAGGATAATTTTAGGACATGCTGCACTACTTTCTTCATTACTGTCGGTAATGGGATTTCATGCATTTTCTCTGGTCGAACCCAAATAAAGTCATCTGTACGTCCTATCCTTGAAACATTTGCAGCCAGAATCGAAAGTTCTAAATGAAAATGGGTAAAAGTGTGTTTTATAACTCCAGGTAAAGGTTTCCAATTTGTTTTAAAAGGCGCCGTGTTTTGGGCATCTTTTGTTGACCATTCTTTTTCTACCCATTCGGTTGATGGCACTACCACCATTCCACCTAGCAGCCCCTTATTTGGACGCTTTTTCATTAAAATACCTGCGTCTCGATGTTTCACCCAAAATACAATTCCATATCTTTTAGGTTTTGATTTCTTATCCTGTCGTGCTGGTATTAATTCTTGTAGATCATTTTGGAACGCCTTGCACTGGCAACGCCAAGGACAAATTCTACAATTCGGTTTTCTTGGGGTGCAAATAGTAGCGCCTAAGTCCATTACTGCTTGAGCAAAATCTCCCGGTCGTTCCTTCCTAGAGGTAGGAGAAATTTTTTCAGACAAATCCCTAATTTGACTCTTAATGAATTTTAAAGGTTGCTTAAGCGCATGAATGCGAGCAATGACACGCTCTACGTTACCATCAACTACATTTGCAGGGTTACCAAATGCGATGGCCGAAATTGCAGCAGCTGTATAAATTCCAATGCCCGGTAGTTTTTTTAAATCATCTTCTTTCTCAGGAAATTTACCACCTAATTCTTCTGAAATCATTTTTGCACAGAGATGCAGGTTACGTGCGCGCGCATAATACCCCAAGCCCTGCCAACCATGGAGTATTTCATCTAAATGAGCGCACGCCAAATCACTTAAACTAGGCCACCTTTGAACGAATTTCTCAAAATATGGCCCGACTGTGGCGACCGTTGTTTGCTGCAACATGATTTCACTGAGCAAAACATGATAGGGTTGTATTTTTTGTCCTTTAGCCGCTCGCCACGGAAGCGTCCTACCATTTAGATCATACCAAGAAAGCAGATCTTTGCGCATTTTGGCCAATATATCGTTGTTTTTGTTCAATACAAATCTCTTCCCTGCTTGTTCATATCTGAACAAATAACTATCTTATTAAAATGTAAACTATTCTATTTAGCCAATATTTAAAAAATTAATGCTAACGGACATCTAATGGTTATAAAAAGGCAAAGGGACAGACAGTTAGGCAAGAGAAAATCTCGAGGTCCTCAGGCTATCTCCGAGCTAATACCACAAATTAGCAAAAAATTCAGCAATCATAGGGGCTTTTTGCACCCAGAGATCCTGACTTGCTGGGGAGAAATTATCGGGAATAAATTAGCCTTAGACTCTACACCAAAACACATACTTTTTAAAAAAGGAAAAAGACAAAGTGGAACTTTGTATGTTTCAGCGTCCGGACCCGCAGCCCTACAACTTCAGCATGACGAACCAGAAATTCTTCAACGAATTAATAGTTACTTTGGATATGATGCAATAGAAAAAATCTCTATAACGCAAGTTGCATCGCAAGACTTCTCTTCAAAACTTGAAATATCCAAAGACTACAAAATTTCGGATAAAAACTTAAAAGAAATCGAATCAAGAACCAAAATAATTTCCGATCAAAATTTGCGCGATGCACTTAAAATGCTAGGGATAGCGCTAAATGCCGATATTCGCAAACAAAAGTTACAAAAGTAGTTTCTTTAAAATTTAGTCAACGTGCTTGCATCGAAAGCTAGACCAACAACCCCACTTTACGCTATATATTGTGTTCAGGAGGGAAATATGCCGAATATATGGGTTTATGTTGTAGGGGGTATGGTAGCAATCGGTGCCATAATTTCAGTAAAGAGTATTATAGGCAACGATAGCAATCCCAAAAGTCTCTCATCTCAGCCTGCAAAAGCCGATTTTGTCCCGGAGAAAGTTGAAGTACCAAAGCCTGATGCGATATTCAAAATTTTTGATGTTAAAAAATATGATTTTGCTCTTGGAAACAACAATGCGCCCGTAACTGTCATTGAATATTCATCTTTGACTTGTCCTCATTGTGCGGAATTTCACAAGACTACTTTTCCCTTAATAAAAAGAGATTTTATTGAAACCGGGAAGATCAGATATGTGTATCGCGACTTTCCCTTAGACCAGCTTGCGCTATCAGGATCAATGTTAGCGCGTTGTGCCGGGCGTAATAAATATTTTGCTTTTATCAACATATTATTTTCTAAACAAGCAAACTGGACAAACGACCCGCAACCATTGTCGGCTTTAGCCCGGATCGCACGGCTCGGTGGCTTGACGCAAAAAGACTTTGATGGATGCCTCAAAAACAAATCAATAGCAGATACGATTCTAAAACAACGTTTGGATGGGAATAAATTATTTGAAATAAATTCGACACCAACCATCATTATCAATGGGCGGCGATTTAGCGGCGGATTATCTCCGAAACAATTCAAAGCAGTAATCACCCCACTACTAAGATAGCTGTGATCAAATATTAACAGTCAAGGAATTATGTGGACGTGCAATTTACCAAACTAAAACTTACCGGGTTCAAGTCTTTTGTAGACTCCACTGAACTGTGGATTGAACCTGGACTTACAGGCGTGGTTGGACCAAATGGCTGCGGAAAATCAAACCTTGTTGAAGCACTCCGTTGGGTAATGGGAGAAACATCTCCTAAAAATATGCGCGGAGGAGGAATGGAAGATGTAATCTTTGGAGGTACTGATCGCCGCCCTGCTCGTAATATCGCTGAAGTTTCCTTGTATATGGATAACGCCGATAGAAATGCGCCCGCCCAATATAATATAACTGATGAGATTGAAGTAATTCGTCGGATAGGACGAGGTGACGGTTCAAACTATCGCGTGAATGGCACAGACGTCCGTGCTAAAGACGTACAAACACTTTTTGCTGATGCGGCATCTGGGGCCAGATCTACCGCGCTAGTTAGCCAAGGGCGCATAGGGGCACTCATCGCTTCTAAACCGACGGATCGACGAAACCTTTTAGAAGAGGCAGCAGGTATCACCGGTTTACATTCTAGAAGACACGAAGCCGAGCTACGTTTGCGCTCTGCCGAAACAAACCTCGAAAGGTTAGATGACGTTTTAGGTGCACTGGAAGAACAACTTAAAACTCTTAACAAGCAAGCAAGGCAAGCCAAACGTTATAAAAATTTAGGTGATCACATCCGCCGTGCTGAAGCCATAGCAATTCATCATCAGTGGATGAAAATAATTGCAGAAAAAGAAGTTGCTATTCAAAAGTTATCTAAATCTGAAGAATCTGTTCAAAAACTCACGATGGAAGTGGCTAAAGCTACTTCAGCCCGCGAAAAGGCTGCAAACGAGGTTCCGTCTCTCCGAGAAAAGGAGACCGCAGAAGCCGCGGCTCTACAACAGCTGATCATCTCACGCACCCAACTTGAGAGAGAAGAATTACGCATAGAGGAAGAGCGTGAAGAACTTGTAAAGCGCATCGCGCAAATTTCGGATGACAAAGAGCGTGAGATCAACCTTAAAAAAGAAGCCGAATCAGCAGTCGCGCGTCTTACTCATGAAATTGGTGCGATTGAAGAGCATAAAAATAATCAAGAACAAAACATAGAAAATGCAAATCAATACCTTGATACTGCAAATATGGAAGTGAGAAAACTTGAACAACTCGCTAATGAAGATTTGCAGAAGATTACAGAGGATGAATCGCGACAAACGTTTCTAAATCGGCAAATTAGTGAAGCAAAAACTCGTCAGGCTAAGATGAATCAACGGCTGGAGGAATTCCTAGTTGAATGCCAAAACGCAGAGAAATTTATAGAGGATAATTCCACCGACACCGCATTGGTGTATAAAATAGACAAACTTCGAAAAGATTTAGATTTAGCAATTTCAACACTGGACCAATGTGAACACAGACGAATCGAAGCTTTAAAAGCAGAGAGTATTATACGCACGCAGGTTCAAGACGCTGAGACGAGTTATAATAAGTTGACAGCTGAAGAGGAAGCTCTAAAGGGATTGCTAACAATTGGCGACCCAGTATTGTGGCCCCCTTTGATAGATTCTCTGAATGTAGATAGTGGCTATGAACTAGCCCTATCGGCTGCATTGGGAGATGATTTAAATGCACCTTTGAATCAAGAAGCTCCTATACATTGGAAAACACTCAATCCAATTTCTTCATTACCACCCCTGCCCAATGATTTAAGACCTCTGTCATCTGTGGTGGAGGCACCTGACCAATTGAGCCGCCGACTCTCTCAAGTAGGCATTGTAGAAAATGAAGAGCAGGGAGACCGACTAGCGGGAGAACTATCTCAAGGTCAAAGATTAGTCAGCCCCAAAGGCGGTTTGTGGAGGTGGGATGGATACACTATTGTTGGAGGCACTAGTAAAAGCTCCGCTGTCAGATTAACCCAGCGGAATCGGTTGAAAAAGCTAACATCCAAAATTATTGAGTCGCAGAATATATTAAATCTAGCAAAAAAAGAATTTGAAGAAATCTCATCTGCATCCAAAGTTGCTATTGCTAACGAAAAGATTGGGAGGAATTCTCTGAGAGAGGCAGAGCGAAGGTATCATGAAGCTCGCGAGGCAGAATCTATCAGCAACCGCACGCTTTCTGAGGCAAAATTAAAGATTATTTCATCCAAAGAAAATTCAGAAGCATTACTAGCTGACCTTAATGAAGTGAACGTTACAATCCAACAGGCTAACGATGAGCTGCTAAACATTAAAAGTATCGAAAAACGGCGTACAAAATCTAATGAGTTGCGCAAAGAACTGATTGAGGCCCGCAGTTTAGCATCCGAAAAGCAGAGTAACTATGACCGTATAATTGGGGAGGCTGCTTCCAGAAAACAACGCCTAGAAGACATGATAGAGAGTAAAAATTCATGGCTAAGCCGAATAGTTAATGCCGAAGAACAGCTTAGTGCCCTTGAGGAGCGAATGAATTCAACAGAATCTGTCATGGAAAAACTGAGACTTAAACCAAAAGAAATTTCTATCCAACGAACTGAACTAATGCAAAAAATCGAAGAAGCGGAGGATGCCCGAACAAAAGCAGCGAATAATTTATCTCAAGGCGAGCAGAATTTATCTGTCACCAGCAAACTATTGAGAGAAGTTGAGGTCAAATTAGGCGAAAAACGCGAAGACCGCGTACGTTGTGAAGCTGCAAAGGAACAAATTGATCAGGCTTTGGAAGTGATCTTTGAACGAGCCAAAGAACGCATTATGTGCGAGCCAGATAATGCTTTATCAGAAGCAGGAGTTCTAGATGACGAAAAACTTCCCACACTTGACCAGGTAGAAACAAGATTAGAACGCTTAAAACGTGAGCGTGATAATATGGGCGCCATAAATTTACGCGCGGAACAGGAAGCAACTGAATTAGATGAGCGTATTCAAGTGATGGTTTCTGAACGTGAGGATCTCGTTTCAGCAATTTCAAGACTTCGTCAAGGAATAACAAACCTCAACCGAGAGGGACGCACCCGCCTCTTAGGTGCATTTGAAAAAGTAAACAATCATTTTACCGCACTCTTCACTAGCTTATTTGGCGGTGGCAAAGCATATTTATCTTTAACAGAAGCGGAGGACCCACTTGAAGCCGGACTAGAAATAATGGCGAGTCCGCCCGGTAAAAAGATGCAGACCCTATCTCTTCTATCAGGTGGCGAACAAGCTTTAACAGCTATAGCATTACTTTTTGCTGTGTTTTTAACTAACCCTGCCCCAATTTGCGTCCTTGACGAGGTCGATGCCCCTCTCGATGATGCAAATGTGGAAAGGTTTTGTCAGTTAATCCAAGAAATATCGGACCAAACAAATACTAGATTCCTACTTGTCACTCATCATCGATTGACCATGGCTCGAATGGATCGATTGTTTGGTGTTACGATGAGCGAACGTGGTGTGTCCCAACTAGTTTCCGTTGATCTGCAAGCAGCAGAGCAGCTTCGTGAAAGTGCATAATTTTTTTTATACTAGGCTAAAATTTAACATTATTTATCATAGACTTAGGTTTCTTTTTTTGAGCCTTGACAGGGTTAAAGGTCCACCCTAAGGTGCCCCCGCCTTGAAGGGTGAATTCGAAATGGCAATTGACGCGAGAGGCTTGGCTAGGCATGACCGAGCGAGATAAGTCCTTACCAATGGAGGATATTGATGCCCGGCTTAAGCGGGCGCGTCAGGCAACTGAAAAGTCAGCGGTTGAATTCTCTAAAAGGCGAGACCGCCATGGTCTTGGTTTAGCGATGAGGTTGGGTGTTGAAATTGTTTCAGCTTTGGTAATTGGGGTTAGCATTGGGCTTTTGATAGATTACTGGCTCGACACGAAACCATGGTTTATGCTGCTATTTTTTTTGTTTGGCTCCGTTGCAGGTTTTGTTAATGTTTATCGAGTTACTGCCGGGGTTGGACAGAGTATAGGTTACAAACGAAAAGATGAAGACGATGCTTCAGGCGACACGCGTTAAGTTTAAGAGAGGTTACATTGGCAACTGAAGGCCACAGCCCACTGGCGCAATTTGAAATTAAAACTCTCATTCCGCTCAAATTGAGTGATTTTGATGTTTCATACACAAATTCTGCGCTATTCATGTCACTAACCTTGGTTTTCGTGATATTATTTTTAGTTTTAGGTGTTCGTCGACGAGCCATTGTACCAGGCCGGTGGCAGTCTATGGCAGAAATTTCATATGAATTTGTAGCTAATTTGTTGCGTGACACCGTAGGAAATGAGGGACGTAAATATTTTCCTTTTGTATTCACATTATTTATGTTCATTCTTTTCGGTAATATGTTGGGGATGATACCCTATAGTTTTACATTCACCAGTCATATTATTGTTACTTTCGCGATGGCATTAATTGTTTTTATTGGTGTAACAATATTGGGTTTTTTAAAACATGGAGTCCATTTTTTCAGTTTCTTTGTTCCGCCAGGAGTTTCCGTTGTTTTATGGCCATTAATGATTCCTATCGAAATTATTTCATATTTATCACGACCAATTAGCCTAGCAGTGCGGTTATTCGCTAATTTAACTGCCGGTCATACAATGTTAAAAGTTTTTGCCGGGTTTGTCGTCAGTTTAGGAGTCGTAGGAGGCCTTTTACCTTTCGCATTCGTTGTAGCGCTTACTGGTTTAGAATTACTTATTGCTTTTCTGCAGGCTTATGTTTTCACAATTTTAACCTGTTTTTACATTAACGATGCCATACATTTACATTAACAAAGATCAAAGAAAGAAAGGAATAATATAATGGAAGCTGCTGCCGCTAAGTTAATTGGTGCTGGTCTTGCCGCGATTGGGGTAATAGGAGCCGGAATAGGGATTGGTAATATATTTGCAGCGTTTATCTCTTCAGTGGCGCGTAATCCTGCTGCTGCCGATAATGTTACCGCTATGACTTGGATCGGTTTTGCTTTAGTTGAGGCTATAGCACTCTACGCCCTAGTAGTGGCTCTACTCCTTCTGTTCGTATTCTGATCTTCGCAAATAGAATAAGCAGAAATGTAATAAAAAGCCTTAATTCATGCCGCAATTAGACCCTAACACATTTACACCTCAATTATTTTGGTTCGTAATCACGTTTGTCTTGTTATATTTGGCCATGTGGAGGATCATTATTCCTAGTATTGGTGAAATCCTACAAAACCGTCAAATACGTATTGATAATGATCTCCAAAAAGCAGAACAATTAAAAAAAGAAGCAGAAATAGTTCGTGAAACATATGAAAAATTAATTTCGGACGGTCGACAGGCTGCTCAGGATACAGTTCGTTCAGCTACTGAAAAAATGCAACTAGAAGTAGCCGAAAAGCATGAAGCATTAACTGAAAAGCTTATGAGCCAAGCTGAAAAAGCAGAGGACCAAATCAACTCAGTCAAAAATAAGGCTTTAGATGAAATTCAATTAATCGCAGTGGAAATCACTCAAGTTGCAGCTACCCGTTTAATTGATAAAACGATATCGGAAGTTGAG
This sequence comes from Rhodospirillaceae bacterium, assembly GCA_002712335.1. The sequence goes on from PATI01000058.1 coordinate 38,735, forward strand.
GCCAAATCAGCTGTATCATCAGTTATTGAAGAGAGGAAAAACAGTTAATGTCTGCTATTCAATCACCAGATTTTTGGGTAGCGATTGGTTTCTTACTCCTGATCGGCCTTATTTTTAAACCGGCTTGGCGCTTCATCAAAGACAGCCTGGATACCCGTGCAAAAAAAATAGAGGAAAGCTTAAACGAAGCGGCAAGCTTACGCGAAGAAGTTCAACATTTACTCGCTGATTATCAACGGAAACAACGCGATGCAGCGCGTGAGGTAGATCAAATGCTTGCGGATGCTACGAACGAAGCTGAACGCCTTTGCCAAGACGAAGCAGAAAAATTAATACAAAGTTTGCAACGGCGTGAAGAGTTAGCAGAGGATAAAATTTCTCAGGCGGAGGCAGATGCCATCCAAGAGGTTCGTAACAAGGCAGTCGAAACTTCTATTTTGGCAACACAACGTATCCTAGAGAAACAACTCGACCAAAAAACGGCAACTACATTGCTTGACCAGTCTATCAAAGAATTACCGACAAAGCTGCATTAAAGATACAGTGTTGTTTTATTTATCTTCGTAAATTTTGGTTCATTTGTTGCCGATTATATTCTAATTGATTTGGGGTTAATTGAATCCCAATATAGATGGAGTATTTTTTTGCATCATATTTATTTGAAATCGGCACTTTTATCACAACCCTATCTATCAACTTCATACGGTTCTTGTTGCCCTTAAACATGACATTAATGGGAAAGACCTTTTTACCACTAGGAGAAGGATGAAATTTTGGTATAGCTACAAAATAATCAAAACTAACGGATTGGTTTTGGTTAGCGGGGCCACGACTTACATCAAAAACTATTTTAAGTGTTAAATTGACCTCTGTGCGTTTTTTATTAAATCCACATTGCCCTTTAAAATTTATTATTGAAACATCAGAAATAATATCGATTATATCCGCCCCTTTTTTTGAATTAAACACAGTCAAAGTATTGGCGTCTTTAAGCAAAAATATTTTTGGACAAGGCGGGATAGGTTGTCTATTTGAAGAAAAAGAGCCACAACCCATTAAAGTTAGAAGACCAACGCAAGCTAAATATACTCCAAGTGACCCTTGAGAACTGAAAATTCTAAAAAATTTATATTCGGTAATTTTCACTTTAATTGATAACACCTACAAATCATTATGTGTTCCATCACAGAATGGGTGCGCATACTATTAGCACATGGACACCATTAGTATTCCGATACTCGAGTTACAACAATCACAATGGCCTCATTTTTGTTTGTTACGAATTCTTTCATATTCAAACGTTGTCATATTGTAGAAAATTAATCCCGAGTTTAAATAAGATGCAAAATTTAACTAGTCAGATACTACCGGAGGTGTTGAGTTTTCTCAACCAAGGCAACATATTATGCTGGTGGTCCTAGCGAAAGACTTGGCAGGAATATGTTTAAAAGAAACCTAACTATTCAACTTGCAAGCCCGAGAGGCTTTTGTGCTGGTGTTGACCGAGCAATTGCTATTGTTGAAAAGGCATTAGAAAAATTCGGAAACCCAGTATATGTACGACACGAGATAGTTCACAATAAATATGTAGTACAAGAGTTATGCGACAAAGGAGCCATCTTCGTTGAGAGGTTAGATGAAGTACCCGATGATTCTTTAGTCATTTTTTCTGCTCATGGTGTGCCAAAATCGGTGCCTGCCGCTGCTCAAAAACGAGGTCTAACTTACCTAGATGCCACTTGCCCTCTTGTAACCAAAGTTCACGTTGATGCAGCACGTCATAAAAAGGAAGGCCGCACAGTGCTGTTAATAGGGCATTCTGGTCACCCAGAGGTTATTGGTACTTTAGGTCAATTCCCAAAAGGCGAAATGCTATTGATTGAAAATATCGGACAGGCAAAATCTGTTAAAGTCGAGAACCCCGACAATCTTTCCTATGTAACACAAACAACATTATCTTTGGATGACACGGCAGAAATTATAAAGGTCCTTAAGGGGCGCTTCCCAAAAATTGAATCTCCTAGGACAGAAGATATTTGTTATGCCACAACTAATCGGCAGGCTGCCGTAAAGGCTTTAACTCAAACTTGTGATGCCATTGTTGTAATTGGGGCCCTTAATTCATCAAATTCAAATCGTTTAAAGGAAGTATCACAAGCCGCAGGTTGTTCTAAATCAATACTTATTGATAGAGCAGAAGAACTTGACATTGATTGGTTATGTGGAGTGCATACTCTTGGAATAACTGCTGGAGCTTCTGCTCCGGAAATTTTAGTACAGGAATTGATTACAAAGCTAAAGACTAACTTTAATATAAATGTAGAAGAGGTCTTCGTGACATCTGAAGACATTGACTTCAGTTTGCCTCGTGCTCTCATTGACTGAAAACAAAAGTTTATTAACTAGACAAATTTAATGGCTGTTTATACCGAAGTTCCAATTAGCGCTCTAGAACAATTCGTAAGAGAATATGACATTGGGAAAATTGTTTATTTTAAAGGTATAGAAGAAGGCGTAGAGAATTCTAACTTTCTTCTAAAAACAAATAGAGATACCTACATCCTGACTATTTATGAAAAACGAGTGGACAGCGTGGATCTGCCATTTTTTCTTGGCTTAATGAATCATCTTGCGAATAAGGGCTTCCCTTGTCCTACACCCCTTCATGGTTTTGATGGCAAGGCTTTGAGGACCTTATGTAACAAACCCGCTGCATTGATTACTTTCGTTACCGGATCTGGACCAAAAATTATCACCCGTGATCACTGTTATTCCGTAGGTAAAATTGCTGGCAAAATGCATACAGCAGCGAAAGACTTTCAAATGGGCAGGAATAATACCCTCGATAGGCTAGGGTGGCGAAAAATATTTGAATTAACTAAGGAACGCGCCAACAACTTTTATGATGGTATCGTAGAGGAAATCGAGAGCGAGTTAAATTTTCTCGATCAAAATTGGCCGAAAAGACTACCAGTCGGAATCATTCATGCTGACTTATTTCCAGATAATGTATTTTTTAAAAAGAAAACACTGAGCGGTGTTATTGACTTTTACTTTGCCTGCAATGGTTTTATGGCTTACGAAATTGCTACATGCATAAACGCATGGTGTTTTGAAAACGATGGCGGTTTAAATTCTGGAAAGGTGTCTAGTCTTCTCGAAGGATATAAATCTATCCGAACATTAGAGGAGGCGGAATTAAGGTCCCTTGTACTTCTTGCGCGCGGCAGTGCTTTGCGTTTTTTATTAACTCGTCTTTATGACCTTCTAAACCACCCAAAAGGCGCGCTTGTAAAACCCAAAGACCCATTGGAATATCTTGAACGACTTCGATATCATAAAGAATCTGATAAAAATCTATGTTAACCTTTTTGGATACGTTTACTTCTTAAGATGGGTAGAAAAGCTCAAGCCAACAAAAATTTTCCGTGCGTAAAAATTTTTACGGATGGCGCATGCAGTGGTAACCCTGGCCCCGGTGGATGGGGAGCCATCTTGCGATGGCAAAATGAGGAAAGAGAAATTTGGGGTGGAGAGCTCAATACCACTAATAATCGGATGGAATTATTAGCAGCTATTAAAGCGCTCGATAAATTGAATTATCCAACACAAGTTTACATTTATACTGATAGTAAATATGTAAAAGAGGGTATAACTAATTGGATAAAATCTTGGAAAAAAAGGAACTGGAAAACAGCATCTAAAAAACCTGTTAAAAAT